>JBEAVK010000360.1:0-32552 GCA_041160955.1 Bacteroidota bacterium | reverse complement strand
ACAAAAGGATCGTTACTGGCGATCGGGAAGGCCAAACTGGCACCCACCGTATTCAATCCACCGCATCCTTCCACAAATGCCGCTACAATACCTCCCCACGGATGCCCGCTTTCTTGCGGAGATTGTATGCGCCAGGTAGCACCATTGGCAGGTGCTGCTATCTTCAGCGTTTCGTTGGGGTCGAGTTGGAACGTCTCTGGGTTTTGTACAGACATGATAAAGTCTTCTACCACTATAAAATCCAGTTCCGTAGCCATAGGCGCAGTTCCTCTGTTGGTCAACGATAACCTTACGGAATCGCCATCGCAGTATCCATTGGCCTCTATCCATGCGCCCGACCATAATCCGCTGGAATCGCACAAAACGGCTGGGTATATCCGCGCCTCTGAGCAATGTGTGATACCCACTGGAGCATCGCAATTAGGAAGGAAACCTACGTTAAAACTACTACAAGCACCCGGAGCAAGTGTCCCAATCGTAAACCTAAAACGATTGTCACCCAGCGTAACAGCAGGGATACTTGCACCATTAAAGGCCAGTAATGAATCCAGTGTAACATCAATATATACCCCTTCTATAGTTTGCGTACTGAGGTTGCAATAAGGTACATTATAAGTCCCTAAAAAGCAGGGTCGGATCCGCTGTGTGGATAGATCAACCGATAACAAATTGCAATCGGCTTCTAATTCGACTGGAATATGCTGCGTTATATGCTGATTGGGCAGTATCGACAAAAGATAGGTCATTTGGCAAGTACTATAAGTAAAAGGTACATCAAGACTGATTTCAACAGCAGTCTCGCCTGAACAAATGCTCAAATCATATTGTCCATTTGCGTCGGTTGTTCCGGTGTATATCGTACCCGTTTGCTGCCCAATACCTTTAACTTTCCAATTCGCCATTTTGGATTCGCCTGCATCAAAGAGGCAATTGGCGTTGGCATCCAAATAAACCGTACCTGTGATGGACATATTAGCGGTGTCCAAATAATTGTAACGAATCTGCTGTTTGTAGGTATAAAGGGGCAATTTAGGCGCAATAGCCGTAATTAACAGCCCATTTTGAAGCAACCAAAGGCTATCCTGATGGAAAGCAAGCGTGTAGCCATCGCCCGTTTGGCCGTCATTATTCAGGTCGAGTGGAGGTAGCACAAATGCCACCGGATTGGGGTCGGGGTTCAGAAAATCAAGTATAAAGTAGGTGCGTTCAATTCTTGTTTTTTCACCATTACAATCCGCAAAAAATACTTGGTCGTTGTACGAACTTACTAATTGTTCAACACCATTTGATTGTACTACCATCGAATCTACAGCAGTATTACCTGGATAAAACCAAGCGGGTACATGGATCGTAGCGGGTGTTGGTAATACGGTAATCACCTGCACCGAAGTGGCAGTATTGCCTGCCGCATCAACCGCCAACCAACTACGGGTGATTTCCTTTATATCTCCTGTTGGGAAAACAACCAAATGATAAGTAGAAAAGACCAAATTATTGCCATTGGGACAGTTGTCCGAAACGGATACACCTCCAAATGCTGCGATCATTTGTAACGAATCGGTTACATCCAGGTTGAGTGCCTCAAATGCACTTTGGCTAATGGTTATATTGGGTGGTGCGATACAGGTGGGTGCCGTCAGATCAGGGGTGCATCCTCCACCTATAATCACATTTCCCCAGCATTTATTATAGCCACCACTGGGTATGGCTACCCAACATTCTACGACAAATGTACCTGCGCCCGTAATACTAATAGAAGGTGCGGGCGTGCCTGATTGAAGGGAAATATAGGTCTCTACACAATTATAGGGGCCACCTTCCATTATATCTTCTGGTACAATCGTAGTAATACCAGATGGATCGGGTTGAATAGTGACCATATCGTTACACACCGCAGTATAAACTGCCCCACCAGTAACGGTTACTGTTGATTGGCAAGTTGCGGTATTACCTGCCAAATCGGCGGCAGTGAACATGACTGCTGTTAGCCCTAATGGGTAAATATTATTTGCCGGGGCATTATTCATGACCGACACTCCTCCCGGGCAATTGTCAATGGCTGTTGCGGGCGGTAGTACTACTGAAGTAGAGCAAATACCTGGCGCAACATTTACTGTAACCGACGCAGGGCAAAGAATAACCGGCGAGAGGATATCAGGATTGCATTGTGCAAAAATTGCATTATTGTAATGCAGCAAGAATAAGACAAGCCATAGCGCGAAGCGTATAGGGCTTTTTCTGTGTTGGATAAATGTATATTTTTTCATAGGATAATAAATAAATTTAATTTACAGTGTATTCGAAATTTCATGCACAAAATTTCATAGTACAAAAGTGCGGAAAACGAACACTGTTGGCCAAAATCAAAAAAACGTAATAGTTGAGTAGTTTTTTAATTTTTTTATACTAAATAATTGATTATCAATAAATAAAAAAATAAAAGTTGAATTTAAAAATTTATTTTTGCTAATTTTGTGCATCAAATACACTGTAAATTAAATTTTTTAATAAAATTAGTATGTTTTTTTACCATAAACGACCAATGAGGAAACGTACACTGCAATGCTTTGTGTTCTACCACAAAGACTTAGCGTACACATTTATCCACCACAAAGGACACAAAGCGTAGGGTTTACGCTTTGTGTTCTAAAAAAAGCGAAGCGTCTAATCTACGTCTTTGTGAACTTTATGTTCTTTTGTGGTGAAAAAAAATACTACGTAGTAGAAAAAATAAGGAACGTGAAATTAATAAATGCGCTTTTATCTAAAAATCCTTGCCTTGTTACACTGTAAATTAAAATTATTCGATGCAAAATAGCCAATTATCCCAATTGATCCAGTCTTTTTCTGCTAAGGAGCAACGTGAAATTAGAAAATTCCTAAGTTCTCCTTACTTTAATGTACGCGAAGATGTAGTGCTTTTGTTTGATTGGTTTTGTACCCATGCGACTGCTGAAAAAGCCGCTACCAAACACCATCTTTTTGGCGCACAGGAATTACCCGACGAGGTATTGCGTTTGCGCATGACCTATCTCATGCGATTACTAGAGCAGTATATGGCGCAAAAAGAGTTTGAAAGTGATGAAATTTATCAAAACCTACTCTTGGCGACCCAACTTCGGAAACGTGGGTTGAAACTACCCTTTGAACGCCAAAAGAAATGGCTCGAAAAAACATTGGACAGCCAGCCTTTGCGCGATACCAAATATTACGAAGCACAATTTCGGTTGCATTGGGAAACGCACCAACTCGTATCTAGCGCCAAGCCTACTTATACCGAACACCTTCAGGCAGCCTCAAAATCGGCGGATATTGCCTATATTGCTCAAAAACTTCGTTTGATTTGCCTTTCAGCCGCGCAACAAACGGTCTATCATTCCGATTTTAGTGCGGAATGGGAAAAAGAAGTTGTCGATTTTGCGGAGCAACCATTTATGTCGAGCGAGCGTATCATTGTGATTTACCTACATTGTTACAAAATGCTCCGTTTCCCCGATGAAGACGCGCATTTTCAAGATTTCAAAACCATGTTGCTCGATAGTTTGTCCTTTTTTTCGGACGATGAAAACAGAAACCTCTTTGTGTGGGCCATTAACTATTGTGTTCGGCGGCTCAATTTAGGCGAAAAAAGTTATTATAAAGCAGCCTTGGAATTGTATAAACCCGGTATTGAACAAGGTATTTTATTAGAAAATGATGAAATATCGACTTATACCTATTATAATATTGTAGCCGCAGGGCTACAAACAGGCGATTGGGAATGGGTCAATTTTTTTATTTACCAGTATAAAAACAAACTACAAAAGCAGTACAGGGAAAGTGCATTTAGTTTCAATTTGGCGCGGTTGGAATATGTGCAAAAGCACTTCAATATTGTGCTCGAATTGCTACAAAAGGTCAATTACCGCGATACATTTGTCAATTTAGCCGCCAAAACGCTATTGCTCAAAACTTGGTACGAATTGGATGAATTGGATACTCTACAATCACACTTGGATGCCATGCGCAATTTTATTCACCGTAAACGAGTGCTGGGTTACCACCGTACCAATTATTTGAATATTATCAAATACACGGATAAACTATTGAATGTGAATAGGTTAGACAAAAAAGAAGTAGCAAAACTCAAGGAAATTATTGAGCAGGAGGAAAACCTAACGGAAAAAGAGTGGCTATTGGAAAAAATAACGATTTTAATTGCCTAAACTTTTATGTAATCTTGAACCTTCCTGCATCCTTCCCCCCGATACTCAAAATTCAT
This sequence comes from Bacteroidota bacterium, assembly GCA_041160955.1. GTDB lineage: Bacteria > Bacteroidota > Bacteroidia > Chitinophagales > Saprospiraceae > M3007. The sequence goes on along the minus strand of JBEAVK010000360.1, from coordinate 28,291 downwards.
TTTATCATTCCAATTTTTTTATGCTATGAAACAAATAACTTTTTTACTCTTTGCCTGCTTTTTAGTGGCCTGTACGATTAAAACGTACAAAACAGAAACAACCAGTTCTGCATCTATTACTACAACCAAATCCGCCGATGCTACTCTATGCTTTATTACTGGTAAAGTAATAGATGCCAACACCCAAGAAGAATTGATTGGTGCAAGTGTCAAACTCAAAAAAAATAATAACTTAGTGAAGGGGACAATTACCGACATTAGTGGCGACTTTAGGATACAAGTTGATCCCGGCACTTATGATATAGAGTGTAGTTATACCGGATTTGCTACATTTGTACAGCAGGGAGTACAAGTAAAATTAGGTGAAATAAGCAATGTTATTATCCAAATGAAGGATCAGACTACTGTAAACGCTGTGGAGGTAGTGGCCTACAAAGTACCCCTCATAAAACAAGATCAAACAATGGGGGGGCAAACATTATCTTTTGACCAAATTAATAAACTCCCAAGCAAAAGTGTTATCGAATCCAAAAAAGCAAAAACACCCAGTGATGATAGCGAAGTAAAAATTAAAGGAGCAAGGGCCAATGGTAACAATTATTATATAGATGGAGTACGCGTTTTTGGTAGCAATGCCATTCCTGTACAGGATATAGAAAAACTCCAAGTCATCCAAGGGAATCTAGATATGGGCGAAATACAAAATGCTGGCGAAATACAAATTATAAGCCAAAAACAACAAGATATTGATGAAAAAGAAGCCCTATTGGAAAAAATACCGGGTGTAAAAATAGATTCCATCATTCCCGAAGCCAGCACAGAGCAGTACAATAAAATAGTTGAAAACCCCTTCATCGTGACTAAAGCAAGCGCTTTTTCCACTTTTTCTATCGATGTAGATGCGGCCTCTTATGCTAATGTAAGACGCTTCCTAAACGACAAGCAAACTGTTCCACCCGATGCTGTGCGCATTGAGGAGATGATTAATTATTTTAACTACAATTACCCACAACCCGATGGCAACGACCCTATCAAAATAGTAACAGAACTCGGTAAATGCCCCTGGAACCCCGATCATCATTTGCTTATGGTGGGGTTGCAGGCGCGGAATATTGCCAAAGAACGCGTGCCAGAAGGTAATTTTGTGTTCCTGGTGGACGTATCGGGCAGTATGAATTCGGACAACAAACTTCCACTGGTAAAAAAATCCTTGTTTATGTTGTTGGACGAATTGCGCCCTACCGACCGCGTGGCATTGGTTACTTATGCGGGTGCTACCGCAGTAATATTGGAAAGTACGCCTGCTTCGGAAAAGGAAAAGATTAAAACAGCCATTGGAAACCTTGGCGCGGGTGGTGGCACGGCTGGTGCCTCGGGTATTCAATTGGCTTACCAAACTGCTCGCGCCAATTTTAAACAACAAGGCAATAATCGCGTGATTCTTTGTACCGATGGCGATTTTAATTTGGGTCAAAGTAGCGAATCGGAATTGGTTAAATTAATCGAAAAAGAGCGCGAAAGTGGCGTTTATCTCACCGTATTGGGCTATGGTACAGGTAATTATCAAGATGGTAAAATGCAGGAATTGGCCAACCGTGGCAATGGTAACCATGCTTATATCGACCAAATCGGCGAAGCAAAAAAGGTATTGGTAGAGGAATTTACGGGTACAATGTTTACCATTGCTAAAGATGTAAAATTACAATTGGTATTCAACCCCGAACAAGTGCAGGAATACCGCCTGATTGGTTATGAAAACCGCATGCTCGCTCGTGAGGATTTTGATAACGATGCCAAAGATGCCGGCGAACTCGGTGCAGGGCATACAGTAACTGCTTTGTACGAAATTATCCCCAATGCTGAAGGTAAAGGAGGTGATTTGATGCAGTTGAAATTCCGCTATAAGGCACCAACGGGCGACCAAGGTAGTCGTTTGGTAGCAGCCAATGTGCCCGCTGTTTGCGCAGCGCAAGTATCCGATAATTTTAATTTTGCGGCCGCTGTGGCCGAAAGCGGATTGTTGCTCCGCAATTCCAGTTTTAAAGGCAGTGCTGCTTGGGAAAGCGTACTTGCACATGCAAAACTGGGGTTAACGAACGATAAAGAAGGCTACAGGAAAGAATTTGTTGAATTGATGAAAAAAGCGAAATAATTGTTGTGGTGTACGGGAACTGCACCTTCTCAAAATTCATTTAATCACTAGACATTATAAATATTCACTTGGAGGTCGTTAAATATTGCACCTAAGTTTTGGCATTATTAAGCTCTTCAAGTACGTGTGAGTACTGTATTTGGACTATTGTCGGGGCGACTTTTTTTGTCACCCCGACAATTTAGTTGAAATTCACTGCTTGCGTAAATACAATATCATGCCCCGATTTTGCCACACACTCAATTCATTTTATCATTCCATTTTTTTTATGCTATGAAACAAATATCTTTTTTACTCTTTATCTGCTTTTTAGCGGCCTGTACGATTAAAACGTACAAACCAGCAACCGGTTCCGCTGCTATTACGGCAACCCAATCTGCGGATGCTAACAAGTGCTTTATTACAGGAAAAATAATCGATGCCATCTCCCAAGAAGAATTGATCGGGGCAAGTGTCAAACTCAGAAGAAATAATGACTTGGTGCAGGCGACAATTACCGACCTTAGTGGCGACTTTAGGATGCAAGTTGATTCCGGTACTTATGATATATTGTGTAGTTATACCGGATTTGCTACATTTGTACAGCCGTGTGTACAAGTAAAATTAGGTGAAACGATTAGTGCTACTATCCGTATGAAGAGTATGGAGAACTTAGAATATATAGATTATGTTTCTTGTACAACACCAATAATTCAACCAGATAAAACATCCGGTGGGCAAACATTTACTAGCGAACAACTTGGAATTATTCCCCCCAAAAGCGTTATTTCATTAGGGTTTATTAAGAAAAAAAAGCGTCGGATTGAAATCCGCTGATAGATGCGCGCCAAATCATGTTGAGCGCCGTAGGCTCGGCCCATTTTGAAATGGATATGTTCCGTGCTTACGGCACTCCAATGTCCGCGTAACATTGCAGCGGATTGAAATCCGCCGCTATAACATGTTTCGAGCCTACGGCTCTTTGTGTCTTATTCCTCAACTACCACGCAGCACCACCTCAACAATGGCCTTTTCGTCGGGTTCTAAGGCCGTTTCCACTTGCTCAATACCTAATTCCTGCAATACTGCAGAAGTGGTGGCTCCAATGGCTACTACCCGTTGGCCAGCCACATAAGGATACACACTAAAATAGGCGCGTGCATTCATTGGACTGGTAAATGCCAGTACATGTGCGTCCGTCATATCCGGCGGGCGAGCAATAGGCATATTATCATAGACATTGAGATGGGTGCCAATTACGACCTCGGAGAGTATCGTTTGTAGGGTTTGTTGCGCATTTGCAGCACCTGGAAATAGCACGCGTTGTTTTTTGGCTACTGTCGTGAATGCTTTGGCTGTACTTTCGGGGTCGCCATTGCCCACAAAATCGGGGGAACGGTTCATGTACTTATAGATTGCCTCTGCGGTTGCTGGCCCTAGTGCTCCAATTCGGAGCAAAGGAGGTATGTTCTTTCCGGGTAGGAAAAACTGAACGGCATTTTTACTAGAAAAGAACCACCATTCTGCGGGTGGAATCTTACTCACCGATAAAGGTGTTAACTGAACCAAGGACGCACCGCGTACTTCCCATCCTGCTTTTTCCAAGAGGTTCTTAAAATTGGAATCACTCGACAATCCGCGTGAGATAAATGCAATCATTATTAGTGTTTGTTGACTATAATTGGTTTGGTTCGATGGGTGCTTTAATAGACATTATACAGCATTACAACTCTAATTCTATATAATGTCTAATAAAAAAATATTTAAAAATAATAGAACGATCCACGTCCGCCGGAGGAACGATCGGGGCGATTGGGGTCTATTGTATCACTTCCTTCTGGAGGGTTAATAATCCATCGGAGGGTGGCTTCAATACTTCCGTTTTGGAAAGAGGAAAGTCGTGTAAGACCAATATCATACGACAGCATAAACATCAGGTTTTTGGTAGCATAAGCACCTGCCATGATGTCGATACTTTCTCCAAGGCCATTTTTATCACCTCCTATACGATAGGTCATACCGCCTAGAAATTTGCGCCGTACATCCAGCATCACATTGATATCCAAATCGGGTGGCGCATTTTTTACATATCGGAATTGTGTTTGGGGTATAATATCCATCGTTTCGCTCAGTGCAAATGCTGCACCTACCATCATATTAAAATGTCGCGCTTCCCGCGAAGCCTCACCCAACTCCGAAAAGTCGATATTATTATCCACCAAACGCGGCAAACTCAAGCCTGCGTACCAACGTGGCGCAGTATAAAAAACACCTGCACCAAAATTGGGGAGTACTTTTCCTTGCACTCCATTGGGCAACGCGTCATCCGCGCTTGCGGGCTGTGAGGTAACGATCCGACTATCATTCCAGTCTTGTTTGAAATGGCGCATACTGGCCTGAATACCAATGCCTAAATAGCCCCTAGGCAGTGCCATTTGATAAGCATAAGATAGTTCCGCTGTAAGTGTGCGGTTTATGGTGATGACATTGCGCACCAAATTAACACCCAATCCAAAATGGTTGCTCAACATGGGTTGGCAGAATGAAACGGCCTGTGTAGTGGGTGCGCCTTCAATACCGATCCACTGGGTTCGGTTGACCGCAGTGACTACTGGAGCAGCATAACTACCTGCATAAGCGGGGTTAAATGCAAGTTTATTGTACATAAACTGCGTTTGCAGCCCTTCTTGTTGTGCGTGTACAAGTTGGCCGAATAATACTAAAAGTAGTATAATGTAAATATTTTTCATTGATATGATTCGGTTATCGTTGTATAATAATAAATCCAGTTTTGGTTTCGGATTGTGAGTCTCTGTTTATCTTTAGGACATAGAAATAACTACCAACAGGTAAGTTATCACCGCCTGAGTTTTGGCCTTCCCAGTTTTGTTCATAAGGAGTAGCATCAAAAACCTTATCACCCCATTGGTTAAAAATAACCAGTTCACTGTTGCTTTGGCAATCCGCACAGTTGAGACAAGGGATAAAGAAAATATCATTTACACCATCGCCATTTGGCGTAATCACCGATGGGATATTGCAAGTGGCCGAGGCCTCCACTTTGAGTTCAATATTTGCAAAGTCGCAAGCGTCGCTAGGGGAAATGGATAGGCATGCAATATTACAGACGCGGTACAAAGCCGTTTCTATCCCTTCATAAGTGACTTCGGGGATATAAGTAAAATTACCCGAGTTTGTAGCACCAGCCGGGTTTAATTGCCCCGAGTTAGGCGGCGTAATGATCTCTACGCTGTAATTATTAGTAGCAACAATATCATTGGATAATACATTAAAAGCGACAGGGCTGCCAAAAGGTACTGTTACCATATCCAGTGCCGCTGTAGGCTTTAACTGAATGGTTACAATGGTTGTGTCTTTTGATCTGTCGCCACAAATACCGTCATTTGTTGTCCAAATAAACATATTTGCACCCTGCTCCAAATTATCGGCAATAGTCATTGTCGAGTCGGGGTCATTAATGACAATATTACTGTTAAGACTTGTCCATCGACCCGTTTCAAAGGATTCTAAAGGCGTGGCTTTTAATGTTGTTAATCCATTTACAGCGCATTGCACCGAATCGGCTTGAGCAATGGGTTCATTGAAAATCGGGATAATTTCTACCATGTCCTCAGAATGGCCGCAAGCCAAATTATCAATGACCCAAGTAAAAAACAAGCCGCCTCCATTACTAGAAAAGGGGCCCAAACCAGTCACTAGGGTAATATTACTATCAGGCGTTACAATTTCAGTATTCGCACTCATTGCCTGTCCTAAGGACTGTTTCCAATAACCTTTGTTAATTTGAGCAGGTAAAGCGTGTAGCGTTATTTCGGAAGCAAAACAAATCGTAGTATCTGCCATAGCCATCGCTTTTTCATCAATATTAACGACTACGGTCATAGTGTCTTGGCTATAGTTTTCGCAGGCATCTTTGCTCAATGTCCACAGAAATTGATAGGTTTGGCCACCAATCAGCCCATCGACCTCCGCTACAAGAGGGGGCTTTGGGGTAATAGATACATTGGGGCCGCTTAACAAAGACCAAACACCAGTAATATTACCAGGAAGCACGTTTGCTCCCAAGTTCAGTTTTGGGCCGCAATGCCCCACTGAATCTGTTATAACTTGTGCTAAAGTAGTTGGCAAATTGAAGAAATTAGCCAGAACATTAGGGGAACTCGATTGGCAGCCATCCAGTTCCGCTATTACATAAAAGCTCTTTACTCCTGCCGAGTAACCATTAAAATTAGTTAACGTAAGTACAGGTGATAAACTTGGCGCGCTTAAGGGTAATTGTGCAGCACCATACCAAGTATAAGTTGCCAAATTGGTCAGTGTACCGGGCACCACACTCAGTATCAGCGTATCTGCCTGCGGTAAACAAATATTATTACTGGCGAGCGCTTCAGGTTTTTGTGGTAGTGGTTTTATGGTAACATTAATTGGTTCGCTTTGTGCCGATTGGCAACCATCTGTTGTTACAATATTGATCGAATAACCACTTGTTGCGTGTTCTGGTAATGCAGGGAAACGGAACGGTGTTGCGGTATTACCAGAAACTAAAGGAAGCTCAAAAGATAATGGTCCGCTCCAGTTCCATTCTGCCACCATGATTCCAGGCTGTGCTTGAGCCTCAAAACTAAGCGTATCGCCTGCGCATACAGGAGAATTAGAGCTGATAAGTGGCGGTGCTGGTGTTATATTTATTTTTAACAGCATCAAAGCAGAAGAATCGGAAATACAATCGCCTATTTGGGCTTGAACAATATAACCGCCGCCATTGGCTAATGTAGCATTTGTAATAGGGTAAACAGGCGCTGTGGTGACCACATTGGGATTACCCGGAATCTGCCAAATAAAACTAGGATTCGTCAGATAAGCACCACTATTAGCAATTAAAATATTTGTTGTTGCGCCTTCACAGATAGGATTGGCCTGTGCCAGTACTGGAACAGGTGGTATCATTTGTAAAGACAGTGTAGTGCTTTGCGGTGCCGAAACACAACCAAACTTATCAGTAACTACCAATGTATAAGACCCATTACTGCTCGTATTGGCCGTTGGAATAATCGGATTGGCATTACTGTCGTTGGTACCACTTGGAAAAGTCCATTTATAGGTATATGGAGCATTGGCGTTACTGGCTAAGGTATGAAACAGTTGCACCGAAATATTACCATCTACACAAGTGGGAGCATCGCTGGTTACAGAAGTAATCAGTGGCGGATTGACCACAGTTATATCAATGGATGCATTGGCCGAACAACCAAAATTAGTAGAAACCGTAACGGAGTAACTCCCTGATGAAGGAGTGTTGTCTGTCGCTTCTTTGGTAAATGCCAAAAACATATCGGGGCCACTCCAAGAATAGTCGGTAACTGCCTGATTTACATTGGCTTGCAATTGCAATATACCACCTTGGCAAATGGGCGTATTGGCATTTGCAATCACTACCGGATAGGTTTCGATGGCTACTAAATGCGGGAGTGAGGCAGGCGATACGCAGCCATTTAAAACAGAAATCACTTTCCAATACCCCGAATCTGCTTGTGTTACATTGTTCAATGTCAATGCGTTTGTCATGCTTGTGTTCACCGTATCCAAATTTGGCGAAATCCACAAAAATGGATTACCTGCGGCAGGTTGTGCGGTGAGCATAACAGTTACTCCTTCGCAAACGCCACTAGGGCCAGTAATCATTGGCGCATCGGGGCGATCACGGACAGTTACATTCACCGTCGTTGGTGCTCCCGGGCAGCCATTGGCAAAAACAAATAAAGTATAGTTACCTGCACTGCTGAGTGTGGCAGGGAATGCAGGCGGGTTCTGTACTGTAAAGTTTTGTGGACCTGTCCATAAATAAGTGATGCCAGGGCCTTCAATATTAGTACCCAATTGGATCAGATCGCCCTCACAAGGATTAAGGTTGCTATTGATCACTGTTGCTGCGATCGGCACTTGTACCCAAATGGATAGGGGTGCTGAAAGCGCAGAACTACAGTTGAGGTCAACAATCCGCACAAAATATTGATGAATACCCGTTGGCGGGTTGCTCAGTATCAAATTGGGTTGGATCGTGGTTGCGATCAAAGTATCAATCGTATTGCGGTACCACTGATAAGATACATCTGTACCGGTATAGGCGTTGGTACTCAAATTGAACCCTTCTCCTGCGCAAATCAATGTTTTGGAAGCATTGAGCATGGGTTGGAACGGCAGTCCGATCAATTGTAATTGTGTTTCACCCACAGCAGTACAACCCGTTGGTCCCGTTACCGTTACCATATACGTCCCCTCTTGGCTCAATTGCACATTATTCAAAATAGGATTCTGCATCGTGGACATGTAGGTAGCCAAGGCATTGCTCCATTTATAGGTATAATTAGCATCATTGCCCGGAGGATCGCATAATAACTGCGCCGTACCGCCTTCACAAATATTGGCCGTAGAACTGGCCGTTATCATTTCTGTATTGACATTTACCTGAGCCGTACATTGTGCGGTATTGCCAGAGGTGTCGGTAACAGTGAGCATTACAGGTACAATTTGTCCAGATTGGTTACAAGTGAAAAAGGTTTGAGAGAGACTCAGCGATACATTGCTGCCAGCACAATTGTCATTGCTACCGTTATCAATTTGGGTGGGTGATAGGGTATAAGGATTCGCACCGGAAACCGAAACAAAAATCGCAATATTTTGGCAAAGTGCATTGGGTTTTACAGTATCGCGTACCGTCAAATCAAAAGTGGACTGCGCAAGATTCCCCGCCTGATCCACAGTGGTATATTTTACTTTATACGCTCCAGCCGTTAAGTTAGCGGAGGTTTGTTGTCCCACCACCAAGCCACTACTGACTACAGTTTGTTGGGCATTTCTAATTTCATAATTGATAATGGCATAATCGTACTCGAGTGTTGCTTGTACGGCACTGCTTCCATCAAAACCGCCAGCATTCAATGGCCCGCATGGATTGATAAAATCGCTAAAGTTGATCGCATCGGTATTGGCCACTAATCTGATTTGCGTGCTTCCATTGGCTGCCCAGTTATTGATATCGGCTGCTGAAACAGGGATAACAGTTTCAAAAAAACTAACACACGAACTTGCGGGGGTGTTGTTGATATTGGTAATCGTAAATTGGTTACCCAGTTCATCTAATACCTTGAAAAATTCTCCTGCATTACCATTGTCGCCACGGTGGCGAATTTTGAGCACGCCGCCCGAGAAAGCATTGGCAATTAGCCCTGTAATAGTCAGCGTAATATCCTGTGGAACAAAACCTGCATTGGCATTATTGACAAATCTGGTATTCGTAATTACCGAACTTCTAGATAAAAAGCCAGATAAATCACAGTTCTCTGTGGTATTTGGTAAAGGTATCGTCCAGTTGTTGGTACAATTATTTACACCTACAAAGGCCGTTTGTGCAGCAGGTGACGCAATTAATGGCGGCTCAATATCATCAATACGGATGACAGTAGTAGCGGTTTGGCTATTGCCTACACAATCCGCAACGGTATAAGTAATGGTGTGCGTACCGGTTGCTAAAAATATCGGACTGCCAGTAGGATAGGGTAGTGACGGGCCGTTGTCCACCTTATAAGTGATCGTTACGCCTATTTGGGGCGATAAATATTGATAAGTCACCTGCGAGCGCACACGCCTGCCCGGACAAATTGGGTTAATCGCATCGGCACCTGTTCCATTGGGCACAAGCGTAAGTGTCAATTGCCCATCGGTGAGCCAATCATTCAAATTAAGGGCACTAATACTAAATGTAGTAACGCCATTGCCGCATTGGGCGGGCGTGACTGGGCTGGTTTGACCAATATAAACGCCATTTTCGCCATACACCCTAAAATATTCATCCGCACCTTCGGCATCGGCATTATCCAAAAATATACTCAAAACACCATTGCCAGTAACGGGCTGCAACGGCGGCAAGTGCAAAGCATTCATGGCCATAAACACCGTATCGCATACCGCATCGCTAATAGGAGGGCCTGTAATGGCGGTGGTATCCAATAATGTGGCATTAATGGGCAATACCGCACATTGGTCATAAGCAGACAGTGGCGTTGGGGGCAATATATTAGCACCGCATTGACCAGGGGTATTGGGGTACAATATGGTATCTTTTACCAAGAAAACGGGGGGCGTAGTATCAAATATACTGATCGTTTGGGTATAGGTGCGTGTATTGGCGCAAGCATCGGTCACAACCCATTGCCGTCTGATTTGGTAATTGCTCCAATGGTTACAACTGGCTACATTAGGGTCGCGTATTTCTGTTTCACTAAACACCACATTGGGCGTAGCATCACAATTGTCGCTTACTACAAGGCTTCCAATAGCAGGGGGCAGGGGAACTCCATCACACTCGACGGTAATATTGGTCGGTATATTACTAATGGTAGGGCGAATCGTATCGCGTACCAAAAAATTCCGGGAAAACAAACCCGTGTTTCCGCATACATCCGTTGCGCGCCAAGTAACTACTATGGTATAACTGTCGGGGCAAGTACCCGCCACAATGGTTTGACTTTGTTGTACCACCGGGACTAAGATGGGGCTACATTGGTCTTTTGCTGGTGGAATAGCAGCGTTTAACGGCAGGTTTTGGCAAAAAATAATAGTATCGGGCAAAGGAATGGCTGCAGTTGGGCCTTTTGCATCCCTAATACTCACAACTTGTTGCGCGGTACGCGTATTACCACATTGGTCAGTAGCCGTAAATCGGCGGGTAATTTCGTAATTGTAATGCGCACATACATTCGGGTTGGGGTTTTGGTTATTCGTGGTCGTAAAAGTGATGCCCTGCATAGCACCGCAAGGATCGGTAGCCGTTACCGTAGTCCCAATAATAGGCGCAGGTACAAAAGAAACACTATCACAACTAAAGGTAATATTGGGTGGCACCAGCGCAAATACTGGGCGAATCGTATCTCTAATGGCAAAAATTTGTGTTTTTGTACCTGTATTATTACATTGGTCGGTCGCCGTCCATCTTACTTTAAACGAATAGTTACCTGCACAAATCGTATCTGCATATTGCGTGGTATAAGTCGCCACCAGCCCAGTAGAACAGTTGTCGGTCACTGTTGAAGTAAACGAACTGGGTATGGCGGTTGGGCAATAGATGATCGTGGTATCGGGGAAGCCGCCAATGGTGGGGGCTATGTTATCGGTGAGCCTAAATCGCAATGTTTTTGAGCCAGTGTTGCCGCATTGATCGGTGGCTCGGAAGGTGACATCGGTAAACCAATTACAACTATTGGTTTGTACAATAGGGTAGGGGCCGGTGTTAAAATTGCCGCTGCCTGTTTGCCCATTTGAAGTGGTAAAACTAAAATTCGTCCAAGTTGTACTCGAACAATTATCGGTGACAGTGGCATTGCCCTTGGCATTGATCCATGTATTAAGCGCGGTTTGGTCATTGCCGCCGCCGCAACTTTCGGATGTGAGGGCAGAACCGGTAATCACTGGCGCTGTGGTATCAATTACACCAAACACTCCCTGACCTACAAATACTTCGTTCAGGCAGAGGTCTTTAGCAAAAAAATCAACACGAACGTAAGCGCGGACTTGTGCATAAGTCTGGCTTCCAATCAGTTTGACTCCACACACACTGGTTAGGATAGAATCTTGTATAATACTTGCAATTTGTGCCGAATCGCGTTCTACACCATTGACCTCCATCTTCCAAGTCAAATTAGTAGAACAAAGATCGGTAACTGTGGAATACGCCCTAGTTTGAATAAATTCGCCTAATTTAGCCTGATGATTGCCACAAAAAGCAATCGTATCCTTGGGTTCTACTTGTACTGTTGGGGGCTGTGTATCGGAACTACTAAAGGTAGCCGAAGCAGTTGCCGTTAAGCCACATTGGTCTGTGGCTCGGAAAACGACCGTAACCGGCGCGGGGCAAGATGTCAATCCTGCTGGGGCATTATTGGATTTAGTAGGTGTTCCTGAGGCATCGGTAGCGGTAAACAGTGCCATTTGGGCAGCAAGCCAAGCCGAATAAGAACCGGGCAGGGATGAGCAGGGGGCTGTGCCATTAGATGGAGGTACGGTAATCACAGGTGGCAACGAATCCCTCAGCACAATGATGGTTTGGGTATAAATAGCAAAATTACCCGCAGCATCGGTGGCAGTCCAAGTACGTTGAAAAGTACCTGCCTGGCAAAGCGGCGGTGGCATGGTTTGCGAAAAAGTTTGGGTGACATTGGGTGTTACGGACATATCGCAATTATCCGTGATCGGGATAGGCCCCAACGGAGGGACTTCGGCGATAGAATTGACAGTAAAGGGCGTAGGTGTGGCTACAACATCGAATACGGGGGGCGTAATGTCGATAAAGGTCACACCAAAATCGAAGGTATGGGCGTGTCCAGCATTGTCTGCGACGTCCCATTTGACCAAGAGCGTTGTACCTAGTGGGAACTGATCGCTAAAAGCAAAGGAATTGCTGGGTGAAAACTGCGACAAGGTGATTGTCGCTCCGGGTGTAGTGGGGGTTACTACGGGCGGTATTCCGCTGGAAACAGCTCCAAAACAATTCGGCAGTACACCAATCTCATCTGGTGGACTGGTGAAATTAAAGAAGCCTGCTTGGGCATTTATCGTCTTTGCGGACAATAAAATAACGGAAATTACCGCAAAAATCCGGGGGAGGTGTAAAAACCGGTTTTGCATAAACAAATCGTTTTATCGCTATTTATACCGACGGGGAGGAATAAATAGTAATAATGTTCATGGTGAAAAGATGGATTAAAGAAATTAGATTAAGATTTATATTTTAAGATTGGGCAGACACAAATTTTGTAATTCTTTCCAATGTTTCTTTTTTGCCGAGCATTGCTGCCATATCAAAAATGGCGGGGCCTTTCATCGTACCTGCCATTGCTATTCGGAGCAAAGATAGTATATCACCTGCTTTTAATCCTGTTTCCTGTATATATGTTTTTACGGATGCCTCCAATGGTGCCGAAGTAAAGTCCTCTTGTTGGTCAATAAAGGTAATTAAGCCTTCAAAAGCAGGTTTTAGTTCAGGTTTCCATTTTTTGGCTACTGTATCTTGGTCATACGCACGAACGGGTTCAAATAAGTAATAGCCTACCTCTGTGAAATCTTGCACGAAAGTAACCCTTTCTTTCATAAGAACCGCCACTTCTACTAAAAAATCTTCCGTTGATGTGTAATTTTTACTTTCCGCATAAGGACGAATTAATTTTGCCAAAGATACATTATCCATCTGTTGGATATATTTTTGGTTGAACCATTTGGCCTTATCATAATCAAAACGCGCACCACTTTTGTTGATTTTTTCCAATGAAAACGCCTGAATCAGTTCCTCCATCGTAAAAATCTCCTGGTCGTCCTCTGGATGCCAGCCCAGCAATGCCAAAAAATTAATCAATGCCTCGGGCAAAAAACCGTTTTCACGAAAACCAGGTGCGTACTCCTCTGGGTTAGCAGATGGCCAAGCCAGTGGAAATACTGGAATACCAAATTTGGCACCATCGCGCTTGCTCAATTTGCCATTGCCTTCTGGTTTCATAATCAAAGGCAGGTGTGCAAACGCTGGCATCGTATCTTCCCAACCAAAACCACGGTATAATAGTACATGGTGCGCCGTACTGGAAAGCCATTCCTCCCCACGTATTACATGACTGATCTGCATCAAATGATCGTCCACAATATTGGCCAAATGATAAGTGGGCATTCCATCGGCTTTCATCAGCACTTTATCATCCAATTCATCACTTTGAAATACGACCTCGCCACGGATCAAATCGTTGATCTTTATCGCTTGACCCGGTTCTACTTTAAGACGTACTACTGCGGGCGTTCCGTTGGCTTTGAGTTCGGCTAAAGCAGCCTCGGAAAGGGATAAACTATTTTTCATCGACATACGCGAGCCGCTGCCGTAGATAAAATTGTCGGTATTGGCGCGTTTTTCGTCCAATTCCTCCGGTGTATCAAAGGCATAATAAGCATGACCGCGATCCACTAGTTTTTGGGTATATTCCAAATAAATCGCCTTGCGGTCACTTTGACGGTACGGGCCATAATCGCCACCAAAACCTACGCCTTCGTCGGGGACAAGACCCGTCCAGCGGAGTGCTTCAATAATATAGTCTTCCGCGCCAGCAACATATCGGGTCTGATCGGTATCTTCAATGCGAAGAATAAACTGACCACCCAATTTGCGGGCGAGCAAATAGTTATACAATGCAGTGCGAACGCCGCCAATATGGAGCGTGCCTGTTGGAGAAGGTGCAAAACGAACTCTTACCACGTTATCAATAATTTAACAATTTATTCTGAAATAAAAACCAACCCTTAGCCCCGTATTGAGGGTCTTTTAAAGAGCGCAACAAAATGGTTACTTTATCAATTCATATCAATAAAGAACTCATTTTGATTAGATTAACCCGTTTTGTAGCATTTTCAAGGAAATTCCACGTTAGGTTTTCCTAAAAGGAGCGCAAAAGTAGCATTTTATTTCCAAAATCAAAAATTATGTATCTAGTAAAAACACCTAAACTACTCCAAGCACTCATGCCAGCCTACACTTGGAAGATCAATACCACAGAGAAAGTACTCCATCTTACTTTTGATGATGGCCCGATACCTGAGATCACACCATGGGTACTTGATACCTTGGCTGCTTATGATGCACACGCCACTTTTTTCTGCGTTGGTGAAAATGTAGCGCGTTTTCCAGAACTATATGCGCGTATCCTTGCCGAAGGACATACCACCGGTAACCATACTTATAGCCATGTAAATGGGTGGGAAACAGAAAACTTACCCTATTACCATAATATCCGTCATTGTGCCAAATTGGTGAAAAGCCCGCTTTTTCGCCCGCCGTATGGCCGTATCACACCCGCGCAACGGATGTTTTTGGAGCGTCATTACCGTATTGTGATGTGGGATGTGTTAAGTGGCGATTTTGATCCCGATCTTTCGCCCGAACAATGCCTGCTAAATGTGACCGAAAATGCAAAACGCGGCTCTATTGTTGTGATGCACGATAGTATAAAGGCATCGGCCAAATTGCAGTATATTTTACCGCGCATACTGGAGCATTTTGCTGAGCGCGGATACAGGTTTGAGTCGATTGAGCCAAATGGTGCGCGGCAAATGGCACTTGCTGGGTGAGTAAGCCCGCAAGTGGCCGACACAGTCTGGGTCGGCTAAAATCTGGGAAATGGATGAATTTTGCCTTTGTTTACCAGATGCGAAATTGCGGGTAGCACAAAGGTTTGTTTTCTATTTATTTGATTATCAGTGTTTTATATCGAATTTATATCGAAGTAATGAAAAAAAGTATTACTGATACTAAAGCAATCGCATCATTTCTTTTTTTCAAACGGATATATATATGTACATTTGTGAGGATTATTTTACTAAACATTATATTAAAGTCTGTATATGTCTGCTGAAAACGCTTATTCTTTCCAGATGCTCGAAACTGCCACCGAAACGCTTCGGGCTTTGGCTCATCCACACCGGATTCTGATTGTTCAAATGCTGCACCGCAATCAGGCGATGAATGTTACCGAAATTTATGAAGCATTGCAGGTAGAGCAGGCGGTCACGAGTCACCAGTTGAGGATATTGAAGGATAAAGGCATTGTGACTGTACGTCGAGATGGTAAAAACAGTAACTATATGCTGACCGACAAAATCTACTATCAAGTGGTGGAAACATTGATGAGTGTGATTTAAGGAATGAGATTCAAATAAAGGTACAGATTTGGCGGCTTCATTTTGCCCCTCTCTTCGTTATTCATCGGTTATTTAGCACCACAAAACGCCCTCTTCACGCCTTGATAGTGACAAAATCATTTCCCCAAATTTGTACCTTTATTTAAATCTCCTTCCTAAGGAAAGAAAGCCTGATTTTTAAAATCAGAATATTATTTTACAAAAGGAGACTTGCACAAAAGCAAGTCTCCTTTTGTGTTTTGGAGACTTGCTGCCCAAATTTCGACTGTTTTTTTGCCAAATAAAATTCCGAAAGCGATATATATTTTACATTCAGACAGAATAATTAATAAAAATTGGAAAAATTTCACTAATTCAGAAAAAAATTTCAAAAAAAATAATCAAAATATGTAGATGTGTATATACATTTGCTCCGTGCTTATTCAAGTACAATATATTCGTTTTTACTTTTTCACTAAATTAAATTTGCTTTTAGCTTATGCCAACTTCATCAACACATGATTCATCGGTAAAGACAGGCTGGGGATTGATGAGTGTAATATTAGCCTCTTCTGTGGGCACACTTATCGAATGGTATGATTTTTACATTTACGGAACATTGGCACCATATATTGCCAAACAGTTTTTCCCAGCCGACAATGTTACGGCTTCTTACTTGGCAGCCTTAGGTACTTTTGCTGCTGGATTTATTGTACGCCCATTTGGTGCACTTTTCTTTGGCCGATTGGGTGACCTCATCGGGCGAAAATACACCTTTCTTGTCACACTGATCCTAATGGGTCTTTCTACCTTCTGTATTGGCCTTATTCCTGGATATGCCCAAATCGGGATGTTGGCACCGTTCCTTATTCTTTTACTCCGCTTGTTGCAAGGTCTTGCTCTTGGTGGCGAATACGGAGGGGCTGCTACCTATGTTGCGGAGCATGCTCCAGCCAATCAACGTGGTTTTTATACTGGTTTTATTCAAACTACAGCAACGGTGGGGCTTTTACTCTCCATCGTGGTAATTATCGGCACTAAAACATATTTGGGCGATGAAGTATTTAGCGATTGGGGCTGGCGCGTACCGTTTATTATCTCTGCCGTAATGATCGCCATTTCGATATACATTCGTCTGAAAATGTCGGAATCACCGATGTTCTCTAAAATTAAGGAGAGTGGAAAGCTGTCTGTCAATCCATTAAAAGAATCGTTTGCCAACCGTGCCAACCTGAAAATGGTATTATTAGCGCTTTTTGGTGCTGTGGCTGGTCAGGGTGTTATTTGGTACACAGGACAATTCTATGCCATGTCGTTTATGGATACGATTTGCAAAATTGAATTCAATACTGTGCGCTGGATTCTAGCGATTGCTATCATATTTGGCACGCCTTTCTTTTTGGTATTTGGTGCACTTTCCGATAAAATTGGTCGTAAATGGATTATGATGGCAGGTATGCTGCTGGGCATCCTCACTTACCGTCCTATTTATTCAAAAATGTTGGAACTTTCCAGTATGAAAAAGACTGAAATCGCTGAAAAAGGCTCCGTTGGTACCACCGTAAAAGTAGATGCAGCAACAGGCGACTCGACCATTGTGGTAACTACCGTAAAAGCATTTGTTGACGGAAATACTTCAAAAGAAGTAAAAACAACAAAGATTTTGGCGGATAAATCAAAAGAGCAAAAAAAGCCCGAAGTAAAAACATCGGTTTGGTTATCGTCGTCCAATTGGTGGATGATGGCATTCCTCGTTTTTATCCAAATTTTGTACGTAACAATGGTGTATGGTCCTATTGCGGCATTCCTTGTTGAATTGTTCCCAACACGTATCCGATATACCTCCATGTCATTGCCCTATCATATAGGCAACGGTATCTTTGGTGGTCTTGTGCCGTATATCGCTACGTTCCTTGTTTCTACTACCGTAACAGCACAAAACCCAACCGGTGATCCGCTTGCTGGTTTGTTCTATCCGATGGTAGTTGCCGCAGTTTGTCTCGTGATTGGTGCATTGTTCCTGCCCGCACGTACTGATAATTTGCACAGCAATGAGCACTAACTAAGGAACACTTCACAATTATTTTTTAACATTATTACATGATCATAATAATATGAACGCAGTAAAAAAGTTTTCAGGGATTGTATGGATTTTATTGTCCCTGGCCGCAATATGGTTTTTATTTTCACGCGCTGGTGCAGAGTTGAGCGCGGCCAATGTAAAGCCCGATAAAAAGATTTTTTGGTACAGTATTTTGCCAGTGTATGTGCCTTTGATGCTGGGCTTGGCTTTGTTTGGATACTATGCTTTGAAAGGCGAATACGATAAAATTGAAGAATAAGTCTAATCTAATCTGTATAAATATTTAATGGAGCGGGGTAACAAATTCCTTTGTAAGCGTTACTCCCTCCATTATTTTTCGACATAGGCTGTTCCTGTACAGTCTATATCTAAAATCGCTGTTCATTCTGCTGCTTTGTTGCGGCCTAAATCCTTTTTATAAAAAATATTTATAATTCCATGTATCGCTACACAGCAATACACTAGGTTTTTATTGCCCAAAATGAATCTTGATGTCCGTCGTGGTATCAATATTTTACTTAATTATGTTTTTACAAATAAAATTATATTCTATGAAAAAGTATATTTTACTCTCAATCATATTTTTTGTTGCTGTATATACCGTTGTTGCGCAGGTTACTACGCCAGCACCTGCTGCTGCACCTCCAAAACCAGCGGAAGACCATTCTTACAAACCCTTAACCCTCAAACTGAACGATTCTGGTAGTAAATACGTGCGTTTTATTATGTGGCACCAAGTATGGGCTACTGCAACACAGAACAATCCGGGCACAGTAAGTAGCCGTGGCGAACTGATTGATGGCAGCGGCGATAAAAGCGCTTGGAGTGGTGACGTAGCCATGCGCCGTTCGCGTTTCTTGGCTTATGCCCAAATCTCTCCACGTGCAACGATCCTTACCCACTGGGGAATCAATAACCAAAGTTTTATCAATGGCGCAACTGCTCCAAACGGGCCCAATGCCACCACAACACCAAGTAACCAGGGGAAAAAACCACAGTTGTTTATCCATGATGCTTGGACGGAGTACGAAATAGTAAAAAATAAACTGTCTGTGGGTGCAGGATTGCACTACTGGAACGGTATTTCGCGATTAACCAGTCATTCTACACTCAATTTTATGACGCTGGACGCGCCTATTTTTAACTGGGTAACGATTGAAGCGACGGATCAATTTGCACGTCAGTTTGGTATTTATGCAAAAGGCCAAGTGGGGCGTTTGGACTACCGCCTTGCCTTGAACAAGCCATTTGTATTTGGTACTATGCCTTTAGCAGTGGCTAAAAACGGTGTTGCAGTTAATGTAATTAACGAAAACTGGGCGCAAGCCGGGTATGTTAACTGGATGTTTTGGGACAAAGAAAACAATAAACTACCGTTCTATGTCGGTTCATATCTTGGTACTAAAAAAGTATTCAACGTAGGTGCTGGTTTTTATCACCACGGTGGTGCCAGCCTATATAAAACCGCAACAGACTCCACATTCCAGAACCAACTCGCGCTTGGTGCAGACGTATTCCTTGACATGCCTTTGAACAAAGCAAAAGGAACAGCATTCTCTTTGCTTGCCACTTATTACAACTTTGATTTCGGTAAAAACTATATCAGGAACATCGGTATCCTAAACGAACATGTTGGCACGCAGGCAGCAATAGCAGGTAGCACGGTGGACAGTTGGTCGGGTGGTGGCAACTTACAACCTACTATTGGCACAGGTACTATTGGATATGTACAAGCCGGTTATTTGTTACCTCGATTGAAAAATGGCACATCATTTATGCCTTATGCAACCTTTACTTACAAAAAATTTGAACGTTTAGCCGATCCTTCTACGCAGTTTGGTTTGGGACTCAACTATTTTGTAACCGGACACAATGCCAAAATTACATTGGAATACCAAACCCGTCCGGTGTACAAATCAAATATAGAAACAGGTGCAATTGAAAAAAATGGCTCTAAAGGGCAGTTTATACTTCAAACGCATATTTTCTTATAATAGAATCTATTTTTAGACTAAATATTTTGGGAGGGTTGTGTAATAATAGACTATCAAAAAAGAATAGTTCATTATTAGCAACCCTTTCTTATCTTTGCATCCGTTAAAAAAAAATGAGTGATCAACGTCCGACACGGCTAATTATGCTGTTTTTTACAGCCTGTTTGCTGTTTACGTATCCAATATTGTCAATTTTTGATATACCGGGTATGACATTCAGTTTGCCAACGCTGTATGCTTATCTGTTTATTGTTTGGGGACTCATCGTTGGGTTAACATGGTGGTTTGTCCGCGTTAAAAAATAAGGAATAAAGTAAAATTTGTAATGCGTTTATGAATATTTATACAGTGCTGCTTGTATCGGCACTCTATATGGGAATCTTATTTTTCACTGCATGGTGGGTGGAAAAACGGTCAAATCAGCATCAACGCAGTTTGATAAACAACCCTTATATCTATAGCCTTTCCCTTGCGATTTTTTGTACGGCTTGGACTTTTTTTGGTAGTGTGGGCAGGGCATCAACAGGAGGGCTGAGTTTTTTGGCTATTTATTTGGGACCTACCATTACCGCACCACTTTGGTTTTTTGTATTACGTAAAATGGTGTTGATCTCTAAACACCAGCGTATTACGTCCATCGCCGATTTTATCTCTGCGCGGTTTGGGAAGAGTGGTAATTTAGCCACCTTAGTGACGATTATTGCTGTTGCTGGAGTTATACCATATATTTCTATACAACTCAAAGCGGTTACATTTGGTATTGATGTGCTTACAGCCCACCGTTATGCCTATTTTAAAGAGGATGTCCATTTTTATTTTGATGCTTCTTTTTGGATTACTTGTGCTATGATCTTATTTACGGTACTTTTTGGTACCCGTAAAATTGATCCAAATGAAAAACATGAAGGGCTAGTTGCTGCGATAGCGTTGGAATCGGTGGTAAAATTAGTGGCATTTTGTGCGGTAGGTATTTTTGTTGTATTTTATTTACACCAAGCGCCTTCCGATCTATTTCAGAAAGCCGCCTCCAATCCCGAGATCAATAAACTATTTTCGATTAACGCATCTAGGGTGAGTACAACCACATGGAATATGATGATGATACTTTCTGCATTTGCATTTTTGTTATTGCCCCGGCAATTTCATATTGCAGTGGTAGAAAACAATAATCCAAAGCATATTTATACTGCGATGTGGATGCTGCCCTTGTATTTGTTGCTCATCAATATTTTTGTATTTCCGATTGCAATTGCTGGAAAAATTCAATTTGGCGCAAGTGTCCTTCCCGATTCCTATGTATTGGCCTTACCCATAGCGGCCAATGCCAATATTTTGTCTCTTTTAGTTTTTTTGGGAGGCTTATCAGCGGCGACAAGTATGGTAATTGTATCGTCTATTGCCATGTCGATTATGATTAGTAATCACTTAGTGGTTGCTCCATTGTTGCGCCGGGGTTGGCCCGGCAACGACTCCAATGGCTCGGGTTTATTGCTCCGTATCCGCCGTTGGAGCATTATAGGGGTAATGCTCATGGCCTATTTATACCTCAAAACAATAGGTCGTGGTTATGATTTGGTTTCTGTTGGCCTCATTTCGTTTACCGCTGTAGCCCAGTTTGCGCCCGCTACTTTTTTAGGGATGTTTTGGAAAGGAGCGACTCAAAGAGGTGCTTTTTGGGGTATGCTGGTTGGTTTTATTATTTGGGCTTATTGCCTTCCGTTTACGTCAATGGCCGAATCTGGCATTTTTGACCAAAGTTTTATCCAAAATGGGCCATTTGGAATAGAGTGGCTGCGTCCTAAATCGCTTTTTGGGCTTCAAGGCATGGATACCATCAGCCATGCAGCATGGTGGAGTCTTTTGTTCAATACCATGATCTTTTATGGTGTTTCGTCTTTTACAAGGCCATCATCGCTTACGCTTACGCAAGCAGATTTATTTATCAATATTCACCGTTACACAGCAGGAAAAGAGTACGACCCCGTAAAAAGGGAAGCACAAATGCACGAACTCATGTCGATGATGGCTCGTTTTCTCGGCGAAAAACGACTAGGTGAATTATTGGCCTATTATGAAGCCCTTCACCAGGTTCGGCTCAAAGATCAAAAAACCGCAGATGCAGATCTGATTAATTACCTGGAAACCCATCTTTCTGGTGCTATTGGTGCGGCATCGGCGCGTTTGATGACCGAATCCATCAGTAAAGAAGAAAAAATTACCCTCGAAGAAGTGATGCTCGTGATGGAGCAAACTCAAGAAATGCTACAGTATTCCAAAGCACTCGAAATAAAAAGTGCTGAACTGGAAAAAGCAACACTACAACTCACCGAAGCCAATGAGCAACTTAAAGCATTGGACAAATTAAAGGCTGATTTTATCACTACGGTGACCCATGAACTGCGCACCCCCGTAACGAGTATCAAGTCGCTCGCTAAAATCATGTTGGATTATGGACAGGAACTCCCCAAAGAAAAACAGGCGTCCTATCTTGCTATTATAGTAAGCGAAAGTGATCGCATCAGTCGGCTTATTAATCAGGTGTTGGACATCGAAAAACTACAATCCGATAATCATATCAAGCAGCCAATGGTGCCAGTGCAACTGGAAGAAATTATCCATTTAGTCATGCTCGGTATGGAACAGATTTTTAAAGAGCGCGGTATCCTGTGTACTTATGAAAACAAATCAGCATCAACCCTAGTGTTGGGGCATCGAGATCGCCTGATTCAGGTCGTCGTTAACTTAGTTTCCAATGCCGTAAAATTTTGTAACCCCAATAATGGTACTATAGATATCAGTCTTCAAAATAAAAATAATGAGGTTTGGATTACCGTAAGTGATAATGGGCAGGGCATTGCTCCCGATGCGCAAGCGTTTATATTTGAACAGTTTACACAACTGAATTATCCTGAATTAGGCAAGCCAGAAGGCACTGGTTTGGGGCTGTTTATTTGCCGACAAATTGTTACGCAACATAATGGAACTATTGCTGTAAAAAGTTCTCTTGGAAAAGGTGCAAGTTTTATTGTACGTTTGCCGGAGTTAATTTTAGAATAGCCTTTTTGTATGAGTAACACAACCGCTTCACCAGCAAAAATATTGATCGTTGACGACGAACCAAATATTATTATTGCCATCGAATTCTTACTCCAACGTGCAGGGTTTGAGGTATTTACCGCTTTCTCTGGGATACAGGCACTAGAACTCGCCAATGAATGCCTTCCCCAACTCGTTATTCTCGATGTAATGATGCCCGGACTGAATGGCTTCGAGGTAGCCGCTCAACTCCGACAAAATCCTGTCTTTGAAAACCTTAAAATTGTATTCCTCACCGCTAAAGGTACAGAGGCCGACAAAGAAACTGGGTATGCAAAAGGGGCAGAGTATTATTTGGTCAAACCCTTTGACAATGACCATTTGGTAAGTACCGTACAAGAGATTATTAGCTATGGATAACTACTAGCCGGCTCATTCGCATTTATTGCTTCGCAAAATACCATATTATATTTTGTATTCCAGCCTTTAATCAAAGGAATGCAAAATAAAATTTTTATTTAAAAAATAAAATATAAACATGTAGATATTTACATAAACTAATTGTATCTTCGCCCTACAATAGACTTGTTGGGGTGGGAGCGGTCGGGTCATGAAATTAGAGACTCTTGGCCGGATGGTCTCCCAACGCAACAAGTCCAATATCAAAACGATACGATGGAAGTTTACACGTCTATTTACCAAGCTAGTATGAATGACCCAGAAGCATTCTGGGAGGAACAAGCAAAAAATATTCATTGGTATGATGCTCCATTCAAGATCCTCAGTCGTGACGAGCATGGGTTAAATCGGTGGTATGCTGGTGGTAAAATGAATACCTGCTACCTAGCCCTCGACAAACATATCGAAGATGGCCGTGGAGATCAAGTTGCTTTGATCTGGGATTCGCCTGTTACCCAGTCCATTACCTCATACACGTATCATCAACTCCGCGATGCAGTCGCTCTATTTGCGGGCGTACTCACCAATTTGGGCGTATCGCATGGTGACCGAGTCATTGCGTACATGCCCATGACCCCCGAAGTCGTTATTGCAATGCTCGCTTGCGCCCGCCTCGGTGCGGTGCACTCGGTGGTGTTTGGTGGTTTTGCTGCCCACGAACTAGCACTACGTATTGATGATGCCCGACCCAAAGTACTCCTGACTGCCAGCGCAGGGATTGAAATAGACCGAATTATTGCCTATCGCCCCATTATCGAACAAGCATTGCAGGAAGCCCAGCACCAAATAAAACATAAAGTGATGCTGCAACGCCCAGTACATCAGGAAGACTTACAAAATAGCGGTTTTTTAGATTGGCACGACCTACTCAAAACCGCGCAACCTGCCCATTGCGTCCCAGTAGATGCTACAGATCCGCTCTATATTCTTTATACCAGCGGTACTACTGGTAAACCGAAAGGGATTGTAAGGGATAATGGCGGACATGCGGTTGCTTTACGCTATTCCATGGAGTATGTATATGGCATCAAACCCGGCGATACATTCTGGGCAGCCAGTGATGTAGGGTGGGTAGTAGGCCATTCTTATATTGTATATGCACCGCTTATTACAGGCTGTACAACCATTTTGTACGAGGGAAAACCGATAAAAACACCCGATGCAGGTGCTTTTTGGCGCGTTATTGCTCAACATAAAGTGAAAGTACTGTTTACTGCTCCCACGGGGTTTCGGGCCATACGAAAAGAAGATCCCGAGGGTTTGCTCAAAGAAAAATACGATATTTCTTGCCTCAAATACTTGTTCCTAGCAGGTGAACGGTGCGATGCCGCCACCCTGAAATGGGCGCAAGATTTGTTGCATATTCCAGTAATCGACCACTGGTGGCAAACAGAATCAGGATGGCCTATGCTATCCAACCCGGTAGGCGTAGGACTTGTTCCCGTAAAACCGGGGTCGTCTGCACTGCCAGTGCCTGGGTTTAATATCCAGATATTGTCGCACGATGCCACGCCGCTGCCAGCGGGTGAAGAAGGTGCCGTTTGTATCCAACTCCCCCTTCCTCCTGGTTGTCTGCCCACACTTTGGAAAGCCCCCGACCGCTTTGTGCAAAGTTACCTCAGCGAATATCCGGGGTATTATTTTACAGGCGATGGTGGCTACAAAGACCAGGATGGATATTTCTATATCACGGGACGTATTGATGATGTGATTAATGTAGCAGGACACCGATTGTCCACCGCCGATATGGAAGAAATTGTCTCCGCGCATTCCGCCGTTGCCGAATGTGCAGTGGTAGGTGTTGCAGACGAACTAAAGGGGCAGATTCCCCTCGGATTTGTAGTACTCAAGGCTGGTTTGCATATCGATCATGCGCAACTCGATGCCGAACTCGTTCAAATGGTGCGCACCCAACTGGGTACAATCGCTTGCTTCCGAAACGCGGTGATTGTGAACCGATTGCCTAAAACCCGATCGGGGAAAATATTAAGGAAAATTATCAGAGCAATTGTGGATAATTTGCCTTATGCTGTTCCCTCCACCATCGAAGATTATACGGTTTTGGACGAAATAAAAAAATATGTTGACGAATTTATGAAGCGGCAAACTTAGTGCGTCATAAAATAAATTTTATACATGTAGTATGTTTTTTACCACAAAGGACACAAAGGACACAAAGCGTTTCGTACACTGAAGTGTACGTTTTCTCATTGTTGCTTTATCGCACATTTAAGTACTTATCCAAGTACTTCGCACATGAAAGTTAAGTCTATAGTTAAAATATTCGTTTTGATATTTGTTGGTTAACGGAGTGCGGAGTAATCTTGCACTCCCTATTTAATCAAACAAATTTTAAAACATTGTATCCATCAGATATTAAATAGCATTACGAGCCTAATCCTATATAATGTCCATTTTTAAAAATTAAAAAATATCATAAACCTATGACATTACAGATACGTACCTTAGAAGAATACCACCAGGTTTATCAACGCAGCATTGAGGATCCTGAAGGATTTTGGGCTGAACAGGCCGCCACTTTCCGCTGGAAAAAACAATGGAGCAAAGTGGTGAAATGGAATTTTAAAACTCCAGACGTAAAATGGTTTGTAGGCGGTAAATTAAATATCACCGAAAATTGCCTCGACCGTCACGTTGAAACCAATCCTAAAAAAACAGCACTGATATGGGAACCCAACGATCCCAACAGGAAACCTATAAAGTGGACGTATAAACAACTCTACCAAAACGTTTGCCAGTTTGCCAATGCCCTCAAAGAGCAAGGCATAAAAAAAGGTGACCGCGTCATTATTTATATGCCCATGACCCCCGAACTGACCGTGGCCGTGCTTGCATGCGCGCGCTTAGGCGCGATTCACTCGGTGGTTTTTGCCGGATTCAGCGCAGTGGCCATCGCCGATCGCGTTAAAGATGCACAAGCCAATTGTATCATCACCAGCGATTTTAATGCACGTGGCGCAAAGAACTTTCCGGTCAAACAGGTAGTCGATGAAGCACTTGCTATGGGCTGCGACAGTGTGGTCAAGGTAATTGTGCATAAAAATACGGGCGAACCCGTCACAATGAAAGAAGGGCGCGATATTTGGTGGTCCGATGCCATTGCTGGTAAACGCAAATCCTGCAAAGCCGTTGCTGTGGACAGCGAGCATCCTTTGTTCATTTTATATACTTCTGGCTCCACGGGTAAGCCCAAAGGGGTGGTACATACACATGGCGGGTATATGGTTTATACCGAATATACGTTCCGCAATGTATTCCAATACCAGGAAAACGATATTTACTGGTGTACTGCGGATATTGGCTGGATCACGGGCCATTCCTATATTATCTATGGCCCGTTACTAGCGGCAGCCACTACTTTGATGTTTGAAGGCGTCCCCAATTTCCCCGATGCTGGTCGCTTTTGGGATGTCATCAAACGCCATAAAGTCAATATTTTCTATACCGCACCTACGGCAATTCGAGCCTTGATGGCAGCGGGTGACGAATGGGTAAATGGACTGCGTATGCCTTCGCTCAAAGTGCTGGGTTCGGTAGGAGAACCGATCAATGACGAAGCATGGCACTGGTACAATGAAAAAATTGGCCGTAAAAAATGTCCTATTGTAGATACTTGGTGGCAAACCGAAACAGGCGGTATCATGATTACCCCGATAGCAGGTATTACACCGCTCAAACCCTGTTTTGCCACTTTGCCATTGCCGGGTATTCAGCCTTGTTTGGTAGATGCCAGTGGAAAAGAAATTGAAGGTAATGATGTAGAAGGAATGCTTTGTATCAAATACCCTTGGCCTTCTATTATTCGCACCACTTATGGCGATCACGAGCGGTGCCGACAAACATATTTTGCCGCTTTTAAAAATAAATACTTTACTGGCGATGGTGCACGCCGCGATCACGATGGCTATTACCGTATAATTGGGCGTGTGGATGATGTAATCAATGTTTCGGGGCATCGTATTGGTACAGCAGAAGTGGAAGATGCGATCAATAACCACGATAATATTGTGGAATCGGCAGTAGTGGGTTATCCGCACGATATAAAAGGGCAAGGTATTTACGCATATGTTATTCCAAATCATGCGGTCACCGATCTCGATGCCTTCCGCAAAGAAGTGGGTGCTATTGTGACAAAAGAAATCGGTGCTATTGCCCGCCCCGATAAAATACAGGTGGTTCCGGGGCTACCCAAAACGCGCTCTGGCAAAATTATGCGCCGTATCCTCCGCAAAATTGCCGAAGGCGACGTGAGTAATTTGGGCGATATTTCTACGCTGCTCAATCCAGAAATAGTGGAAGAAATTAAGAAGGGAGCAGGGTTGTGATTGTGTTTTTTTCATGTACTTGATCGACCCGGAATGGGTCAAATGTTTATAGAGTAATGGGATACAATCTATTCGAGTGCATGACAAAATCGACGTATGATATTTTATTTGCGCAAATAATAGATTCCAACTAAATTGTCGGGGCTGGGGGGAGTCGCCCCGACAATAGCTCAAATACAGTACCCACACACACTTGAAGGTCTCAATAATGCCAAAACTTATGCGCAAACATTTAACGATTTCCAAGTGAGCGTTTATCGAATATTAGGATATTGTCGGGGCTGGGGGATTGCTCCGACAATATTACCCACTCATTTCACCACCACAATCCGTTTACTCGTAATCGTTTCATTGCCTTGTTGCACCACGATATAGTACGCCCCTGCGCTGATATCGGTGAGTGGAATTTGCGTAATTTGGGCATTTGCAACCATTGTTTTTAAGGTGATTCCGGTATTGGATACGAGCAGTACAGTTGTATTATTCCATGAAAAATCCTTGGGAAATTCAACTTTTA
>JBEAVK010000338.1:0-10317 GCA_041160955.1 Bacteroidota bacterium | reverse complement strand
CTCTTCTGCTGTGAAGATAATTGGCTCAGTAGCCGTGCCTTCAGCAAAGATTTTAGCACCTTTTGCGATGATCAATGCTGATGGATTTCCAAGATCAGGGCGTGGCGTGAATTTCACCACTGTACCTGCTTCGATGGTCAATGTAGCACAACTGTCCACAAATGTTAAACCATCCACAATATAAGTTTTGTCCTTTGTCCAAGTTACGTTTTGGCAAGGAACGATGCTATTGTCGTTTACGTTAACAACGTTTGGTTGAGAAAGGTCTTTCAAGTGGTTGTTGCGGTCCAATGCCGTCCAACCTTCAATCCACAAACCAGCAGCAAAAGGAGGGAAAGCACCTTTATAGTTTACTTGTGTAAAGAACTGATCACCAGATGGGTAAGCAGCCAAACCAGTATTTACCGCAGCATTGCCAGTAGGACGTGGATCCAATTGGCTATCTTGCGTACGGCTAATGCTTTGAATACCCGGGTCAGCAATTTGGTTATTGTTTGTAGTAAGGTGTGAAACAAGTGCAGCCGCAGTTGCATCTTCAGCCGCAGCACCTACACGGATGATACCAGTTGCGCTTGCATCCAAAGTGGTGTTAGCACCCATTTGGAAGAACAAGTTATTTTGTAGTTTTAATTCGCCCGCCACCAATTTAGCATAAGCGTCATTGACACCTGCTGCTTTGTCTTGTACTTCAATTCCTTTATTTTTTTGAGCAATAAGGATAGAGTTACCGATCGTACCTGCTGTACCTGCACGCAAGTTCCAACCAATCGGGTTAGCCGCCACTGCACCAGGACCTGAACCAATATGTGTCCAGTTGAACAATGTTGGGTTAGAGTATGGCGTAACATCATCTGGTGTAGTACCGTCAAATTCGCCACCAGCATCAGCCACATCGTCGCGTTGGATAGAGAACCAGAACTGGCCTTTACCTGTATAAACTTCGTCCCAATCGTAAGAATCATCTTCGCAGAAAGCAACTACAGCGTACTTGAGGTTTGGTGCTCCACCAAAAAACTCAATACCATCGTCAGAGTTAGCATAAATTTCGATATATTCTAGTTTTGTACCGCTACCTACACCGGCTAAAGTAAGACCATTTAACTCGCTACCAGAAGCGATTTGGCGACCACCGTGACGGATAGATACATATTTCAATACTCCTGAATTATCAGCATTATCTGTTCCACCATACAAGCCACGTGTCTCAGTCGTAGGAATACCTTCAACGTTTACCAGAGCATTACCGTTTTTTTGCGTAACAGCACTTCCCAAAATAGCCAAACCGCCCCAAAGCGCATTGTCTTTTGGGCCCAAATCAGTTGGGTTATTTACGTCATCCTCTTCTGCTGTAAAGATAATTGGCTCAGTAGCCGTGCCTTCAGCGAAGATTTTACCACCTTTTGCGATAATCAATGCAGAAGGATTACCTAAATCGGCGCGTGGTGTGAATTTTACCACAGTCCCCGCTTCAATATTAAGTGTAGAGCCCTCTTCCACAAAGACTAAACCATCGCACACATAGACATTGTTTTTTGTCCAGTTGACAGTTTGACCAGGCTGAATGTCAGCATCTGTAATGTTTACAATGGTCTGCGCACTTAATTGAAAAGCAAACAGCAACATTGCAAAAAGTAATTTGTTAACTTTTTTCATGTAATTAATTTTATTGATTTAAAAGTAAAAATCTTTAAATACGCCGCAAAGGTCACTAACCAATATTAACAGAATGTAAAGTTGAGATTATGGGATTATTAATTGTATATTTTTTGGGGGGTTAAAACAGCGTTCAAACAAAGCAAACATCGGCTACTAATTCTTCGTGCCTCGCTTAAAAATAGGTATTTATACGGGTATTTAGCCGGAATATTTGATATTACCTTTGTCCCGCAGCATCTTGATGAATTAAAGACATTATAAATTTCACACAACAATATAAATGATATGGCAACGATTAAAAACTTAGCATTCAAAGGTGGCGGTGTCCTAGGCATTGCTTATGCAGGTGCAATAAAAGTACTTGAGAAAAACAATATTTTGCCTCAAATTGAAAAAGTAGCAGGTACTTCTGCTGGTGCAATTACAGCTACGCTTGTAAGTTTAAATTACTCCGCAGATGAGATCCAAAGTATTGTAAACTCGACTAGTTTTAGTACTTTTGAGGATGATAAAAGTGTTTTACGCATCCCTTTCAAATATGGACTTTATGCCGGAGACGCGCTGCTCGCATGGGTAAAAAGTAATATTGCCAAGAAAGGGCTTTCTGAAAATGCTACATTCCGCGATTTGCATAATTTTACCGATGCACAAAATCAGAAAACCAAAGATTTGTATGTTTTTGCTTCGGATCTGAATTTGCAAAGTTTGAAGGTGTTTTCGTTTGCTACTACGCCGGATGTTATTGTAGCCGAAGCAGTAAGAGCATCCATGTCCATTCCGATGTTTTTCGAAGCTTGGAAATTCTCTAATAGTACCCCTGATGACCATATTTATGTAGATGGCGGTTTGATTTATAATTATCCCCTTACTCATTTTGACGTTGGTGGCGAGCCCAATCCAGAGACATTAGGGTTTTATTTGGCCAACCTTCAAAAAATACCAAAAGATAATGACCTGTCCTTCGATCACTTAATAGAATATGTAAAAATAACTTTTGAAACCAGCTTGGATGCCCAATCTGTGCTTGTTTTAAACGATCCAGAACAGGTAAAACGATCCGTTTTAATTGATGATTTAGGTATTTCTGGAACGAATTTTAATTTGACCAAAGATCAGGAAGATGCATTGTACCAATCTGGCCTGAATGCGACACAAGCGTATTTAGCCAAAATGGCTTAATACACAGATATTGAAATACGATTTATCTCAAATAGACTTGCTGGTAGTGCTTTCCGCTACGGCAAGTCTATTTTTTTGTAATCGGGTCACATAAAATTAATAATTAGTATAATTGAGCATACTACTGAACATTTTATAAAACGCAAGTAACAGGTCGCGTTTACGAAACTTTTTTTAGTTTCGTAAACGTCACTTTCCACCATTTCAAAAGTGTGTTAAACGTGTTTTTTTATAAAATGCCCAATAGTATAGTAATTGAGATACTAACAAATAAGAAAACAGCATACATTCGCCGTAATATTCCATGCCCTCTATTGTTTTATCGCTTATCGTCAAAACATCAAAATTGGGTACACCCAAAAGATAGGGCATCATAAAAAATAACACCATTCATAAATCTACTTCAACACCAACAATATGCATTTCAAACACGCCTCTGAAACCCAAGCGCTCATTCAGCGTTTGGAAACCTTCATGCGCGAGCACATCCTGCCATTAGAAGCCAAAATTATTGAAGAGCGCGTGCCACAAACTGCCAATTGGCTAGCATGGACACTAGATCCGCGTTTGGAAACACTCAAATCACTGGCGCAGGAGCAAGGGCTTTGGAACCTGTTCCTCCCTGAAATAAGCGGGCTGACACATACAGAATACGCTACCCTAGCCGAAATAACTGGTCATTCTCTACTTGCCCCCGAAGTATTCAACTGCAATGCTCCCGATACTGGCAATATGGAATTGATCTGGAAATACGGCACCGAAGCACAAAAGGAAATGTGGTTACAACCGCTACTTTTGGGCAAAATTCGGTCTTCTTTTTGTATGACTGAGCCAGCAGTAGCCTCCAGCGACCCCACAAATTTGGAAGCGTCCATTACACAAGATGGCGATCATGTAGTACTGCATGGCCGAAAATGGTGGAGTACAGGTCTCGGTCATCCTAACTGTAAATTATTGATATTCATGGGTTTGTCCAATCCAGACAACCCCAAACACGCTCAACATAGTATGGTATTGGTGGATGTAAACACACCCGGTGTTACCATAGAACGGATGCTACCCGTTTTCGGCACTTATGATGCGCCGTATGGCCATGGACAGGTGATGTTTGATCAAGTACGTGTACCGATGAGCAATGTTGTAGGTGGTCTTGGGCGTGGTTTTGAAATAGCACAAGGACGATTGGGGCCAGGGCGTGTACACCATTGTATGCGATTGGTAGGTGCTGCCGAACGAGCACTCGAACTTATGGTGCGTCGCGGCAAAGACAGAGTGGCCTTTGGCCGAACACTCGATCAATTAGGCGGTAACCGCGACATCATAGCACAAGCCCGTATTGATATTGAAATGATTCGGTTATTGGTACTCAAAACTGCTTGGTTATTGGATACTGTAGGCGTAAAAGGAGCCATGAGCGAAGTGTCGCAAATAAAAGTAGCTTGCCCCGAGGTGGCTTGTCGTATCATTGACCAAGCCATGCAAATGTACGGCGGAGAAGGGCTGTGCGACAATACGCCATTGGCTGCCTTTTATACTTATGCCCGTATCCTTCGCCTCGCTGATGGCCCCGATGAAGTACACCGTGCTGTGGTAGCATCACGAGAACTAAAAAAGTATGAGTAATCTAAATTTACAAACTTTTAGCGACCGTCCTACGGCCATGCGCCGCGAAGATGCACTTGATCCAGAAGTGATTGGGGCGTATATTCGGGAGCATATACAAGGGTTGGTTGGCACACCCGAAATTCGTCAATTCCGAGGCGGAGCCTCTAACCTGACCTATCAAGTTGACTTTGGGGAGCAGTCCTATGTGTTGCGCACGGCTCCTGCTGGCACCAAGGCCAAAAGTGCCCACAATATGGATCGGGAATACAGGATAATGCAGCAATTGAAGCCGTTTTTTCCTAAGGTCCCCAATATGATTGCCTATTGTGGAGATGAAAACATTATCGGTCGCCCGTTTTTTGTAATGGAGAAACTCAACGGGATTATCCTGCGCGCCAACCTACCCCAAGGTTTGGATTTACCCGAAACTGATGTGCGCGCCTTATGTAAAAATGCAGTAGATCAACTGATTGCTTTGCACCAAACTGATCCTTTAGAAGCGGGTTTGACCCAATTTGGCAAAGGGGAAGGCTATATGCGCAGGCAGGTAGAAGGCTGGAGCGAGCGTTACCAAAAAGCCAAAACATGGAATGTACCTAGTTTTACGAAAGTGATGCGTTGGTTACAACATAATATGCCTGCCCAAGAGCGTATTTGCTTTATCCACAATGATTTCCGTTTCGACAATTTGGTACTGTCTCCCTCCAATCCCAAGGAAATAATAGGTGTTTTAGACTGGGAAATGGCCACCATGGGCGATCCATTCATGGATTTGGGCAATGCGCTCGCTTATTGGGTACAGGCGGATGACGATTTTGTCTTTAAGAAATTTAGGCGGCAACCCACGCATTTGCCCGGTATGATGACCCGCAAAGAAGTAGTCGATTATTACTGTGCCCAAACAGGGCAGAGTGTGGATAATTTTGCTTTTTATGAAGTATATGGATTGTTCCGTTTAGCGGCCATTGTGCAGCAGATCTACTACCGCTATTATCATGGACAAACAACGAACCCCGCATTTCGGAATATGTGGGTACTGGCGCATTATTTGCGGTGGCGTTGCGGCAGGGTGATGTCTGCTTAAATCTTGATATTCAACTCGTTGGCAATATCCATGATATACGCTTTGGTCGCACCTGATATATGAGATATTTCATCCAAAGAGTACTTTCTCGCATTTAACATCTGAATGACAACAAATCGCATTTCTTTATCGAAACCTTGCGCGGCACCTTTTTCGATGCCGACTTCGATACCTTTTTCGATACCTTTTTCGATACCTTTTTCGATACCTTGAAGGTAGAGGCCATCTGTTTCTATGTCGTAATAAATAGGCATAAGTTTAATTTCATTAAGTACGGGTACTTCTAGTTTTCGCAAACGAGACAATACCTGTAGTTGACGTTGATACTTTTTTAAACGATCGACCCGCACCTTGTCATAATCATTCGCCATAAAATCTATATCGTAGCGGTTTTCTTGTGTCTATTCCAAACAAAAACCATCCCGACTACACTAATTAAAACAAATCCTACCGAAATCAACTCTGCTTGGGTCAATCTCATAAATCCATCGTGCTGCACATTGACCCTGATTTTTTCTATCATAAAGCGTTCTATTGATATCAAAGCCAAATAGATAAAGAATATCATGCCTGGAATATTAATCCGCTTACGCAACGCCCAAAGGATCGCAAAAACCACCATCATCATCATCGTTTCGTAGAATGGTGTAGGATACACGGGCTGCCCCAATTGCATACAATATTCCCACGTACACCCCTCAATAGGTACAGAAGGAACTGGATCGGTATTTACAGTATTTAATACATTATGTGGGTATTGGTATCCCCACATCCAATCAGGTAAAAAAGACATCCAATCGGGTTTTGGTGCTGTATTTACAATACCCCAATCGCCGTCACCGGATACTTGGCAGCCAATACGTCCTACGCCATAACCCATAGTCAGCGCAGGTGCAACAGCATCCGCCGAAGGTAAAAACGGTATTTTCAAGGTGCTCTGATACCATACTACTGCAATGAAACCAAAGATAAGACCTCCAAAAAATGCCAAGCCTCCACCGGAAAGTAATGCGCCCAATGGATCAGCCAGAAAAGATTGCCAGTTGTCGAAAAGATCAAAAACTTTTGCCCCCAAGATACCTCCAACAGCCGCCCAAACTGTCATTTCGCTGATCCGATCGTGTGGATAGAACTTGACAAAGCGTTCGGTAGGCGGATTCGTTTGTTTCCTCCGAGCATCCCACCAAATAAGCCCTGCAAATACAATTCCACCTAGTATTGCACTGATCCAATGGAATTTGCCAGATAAGATGATCGAAGCGGGGTCTTGTCGGAATTGCGGGAAATGCAAATAGGCATACACCCCCTTGCCTACAAAGAAAAAACCAGCGGCTGCATTAATCAGTATATCTGAAATGGAGGCAGGTTGTCCCTCCACAATACGGACAGTAGTGGCCGTAAAAAAGCCTTCTTCCGCTTTTCGCTTCAGTTCTAAGTGGTACACTAATGCACTCACTATAAATGCAACAGCGAGAAAAAAGCCAAAAGTTTTAAAAATCGATAACCAATTATCGGGCGCAGTGCCAAGGAGATCGTGAAAAAGATATGAAAGGTCTGGATACATATTGTCAAATGTGATATTCGTCGCAAATGTAGGTTGTTTTGTTACGGCGTACTTCATTTTTTGTATTATTTATTCAAAAATGATTTCGATGTAATGTGCGTTTAATAATTTAATTTAGGCATTTCGTAGAAAATCTTGAACAAAGACAACATATTTGACTTTCATTTGCGTTAAGTAGTTCAAATGCTTCATCGCAAGTGACTATACAATTCCACACCGTCTTAAAAACGGTTTTTTTCACAACTAATCTACCATAAAAGATGTTGTTTACTAGCAACTTTGACCCGTCCAAACTCATCCCGGACATGAAATTTACAAAATCATTATTAGTTTTCTCTTTTGTTGGTATTGCAGGAGCTGCCTTTATGTTTGGCGGCGGTGCCTCTTCCTTCTTCGGAACGCAAGATCCCAACCCTAAAAAAGATGCCGAAATCATGCGCACGCTCCTCGAAGGGCTACAACGCATGCACTTCCAACCTAAAACATTGGACGATAATTTTTCAAAAGACCTCTACAAACTTTACTTAGAAGATTTGGATGGCGGTAAACGTTTCTTTACACAAGAGGACATTAAAGCCTTCTCGGAATATGAGGAACAATTAGATGATCAAGCCAATGCAGGTGATTTCCGTTTTTTTGACTTAACTGTACAAAAAATGGAGGCTTCCCTTACCAAAACACAAGTTTGGTATAAAGAGATTTTAGGTAAAAAAATGGACTTTTCTGCCAACGATGTCGTTGATATGGATGGTAAAAAAGTAAAATGGCCTAAAAATGATGCAGACTTGCGCCGCCGTTGGGAACTCATGCTCAAATACGAGGTACTGAGCCGTGCTGTGGACGAAGAAGAAAAACAAGAAAAAGCAGATTTTAAAGGCGAGAAAAAATCTTTCGACGACCTTGAAAAAGAGGCGCGTACCAAAGTATTGGACGTATATGACAAATGGTACAAACGCCTCCAAAAAATGGACCGCGCTCGCCGTATGGAATTGTACCTCAGCGCATTAACCAGTGTGTTTGACCCACATACAGGCTATTTTTCTCCAAAGGAAAAGGAAAGTTTTGATATCCAAATGTCGGGCAAATTAGAAGGTATTGGTGCGCGCCTTCAAAGCGATGGCGAAAAAACAACCGTAACAGAAATCGTACCGGGTGGCCCAGCGTGGAAACAAGGCGATTTGAAAGCTAAGGATATTGTTATAAAAGTAGCACAAGGCGACGACGAACCCATTGATGTGATGGGTTGGGAAATTGACGATGTGGTATCCAAAATTCGTGGCAAAAAAGGCACTGTTGTCAAATTGACCGTACAAAAAGCAGATGGTGGCACCAAAGAAATCGCTATCACTCGCGATGTAGTAATCATGGAAGAGGGCTTTGCTAAATCATTATTGCTGCAATCCGACAATCAAAATGACAAAGTTGGTTATATCTATTTGCCTAAGTTTTATGCTGACTTTACCCCACAAGGCGAGACATCTTGCTTTGAAGATGTGAAAAAAGAAGTAGCAAAATTAAAAGCAGAAAATGTAACAGGTATTATCCTCGACTTGCGTAACAATGGCGGTGGTTCGCTCCGCGATGTAGTAAAAATGTCGGGTTTATTTGTAGAAAGTGGCCCGATGGTTCAGGTAAAAAGCCGCAACCGCCGCCCCGATATTATGAGCGATACCGATCCTTCCGTACAATGGGGTGGGCCTATGATCGTAATGGTAAATGGCGGTAGTGCTTCTGCTTCCGAAATTTTGGCAGCAGCAATGCAGGACTATAAGCGTGCAGTCATTGTAGGTTCTGCGGGAACGTATGGTAAAGGCACAGTGCAGCGTTTCTTGGATCTCGACCAAATGTCGGGTCAAGAATCCCTCAAGCCATTGGGTGAAATGAAACTTACGGTGCAGAAATTTTACCGTATTACTGGTAAAACCACGCAATTGGAAGGTGTAACACCTGATATTGTTTTGCCCGATTTTTATAATTTGGTGGACAAAGGCGAAGGCGAAAATGAGTTCCCACTCAATTCAACTACTATTGAAGGGGTAGAATTCAACCAAAACGCTTATGTCATTCCTGATATAAATAAT
Organism: Bacteroidota bacterium; assembly: GCA_041160955.1. Classification (GTDB taxonomy): domain Bacteria; phylum Bacteroidota; class Bacteroidia; order Chitinophagales; family Saprospiraceae; genus M3007. The sequence goes on along the minus strand of JBEAVK010000338.1, from coordinate 1,148 downwards.
TTGCGTACTGCGAGTGAAAAACGCGTTGCCGTAGATCCAACATTTAAAAAGATCAATGAAAATGCCATGCGTTTGCGCAAAATGAAAGATGAGCGTAATTATGATCTACAAGCGACTAAATTCCGTGCTTGGAGCAAAAAGCAACAAGCTGAATCCGATCAATACGAAGATATGTTTAAGCCAATTGATGGTTTTAATATCCAAAATCTGACGGCCGATATGTCGCATATTCAAGTGGATACTTCGCGTATTGCTCGCAATGACGACTGGATCAAAGAACGCAAAAAAGATGTACAACTCTTGGAAGCACTTCGAATTATGAATGATATGATCCGTATTGATGGTGTGACGGGCAAATAACCTCTTTTGGGAGTATTAATTCACCCATTGAAATATTAAAAATATAGCGTTTAACATCTAGCATTTTTGTGCGACCATGTTAAACGCTATGTTTTTGTAAAGAACGAGCAAATAATAACTTTCAACAATGCAACAAAACGACGACCCAACTCCAGAAGGTTTTTTTAAATTAGAAGAACTCCAAACCTTCAACAGCCTGCAAGGTGAACAATTGGCCGATGTCAATTATTTCTTTTGGCACCATGCCAGCACACCAGAAGTGCAGTTTTTGCTCTTTATGGAAATTCTTTTTGTCTCCGAACACGCACTTATCCTAACTTCCGGTGAAGATACCGATGCGCTGCGTATCATTGAGGCCATGGACTTGATCCAGCAGGCGCGCCAACTCATGGAACGCAGCAATGGAGAACCCGCAGTGCGTCAACTCAACGCAAGCGGCTCCGCAATTTGGATGCCCCTGCTCGGCCAAAAACTACAAGGTATCCACCTGTCCAAAGATCCTTCCAACCAACTTTATGTGAATGATGCTCTTTTGCTTCAGTTTGAAGATCATGGTGTGGTGGTGGCCTTGAATGAGAAAGGTGGAATGGGTGTGAGTCAATCTTAAACCAAAGTGCAATTTTAATAGAACACAGAATAAAAGAGGTATAATCGGCAAAATATTAACCTATAACACCTCTTCCATCCAATCATCAATCCCTTTCTTTTCGCTACTAAAATTGACACCAATACCTGTAATCGCTTTGCCGGAAGCGCGATATTTACCAGCATAATCCTGTTTTTTAATT
>JBEAVK010000315.1:0-2806 GCA_041160955.1 Bacteroidota bacterium | reverse complement strand
ACTTACTCCCGTTGTTGACGAATTTGCTTGGGGAACAGCATCCATTACAGGCGCAACAGGAATCAGCAACAGTGGTGCTAACAACGAGGTGGCATCGAATGCAGGCGCAAATGCAGTTTTCTTCAACAATGCAAGCGTTCAAGGCCCTTTGCGTGTAGGTAGTTTTGCCACAGCAAGTTCCACGCGCGAGCAAGCAGGCGCATCCTATTATGGCATTATGGAGTTGAGCGGTAACTTGTGGGAGCGCACGGTATCGGTAGGCAATGCAATAGGAAGAAACTTTACGGCGCCGATTCACGGCAACGGCTTATTAACAAGCGACGGATTTTGCGATATTTCGACATGGCCGGGTTTTGTAACTGACAAGGTGTCAGACGCAACGGGGGCCGGGTTTCGCGGTGGTCTTTGGATGGAAACTTACTTCGATTTGCGCGTTTCTAGCCGTCGCTTTGCCTCGCTTTTCAATTCGGCGCGTAACAACCGTAGCGGTTTCCGTGCGGTGCGGTCGGTTCCTTAGGTCGCTCGCCCGGGGAAATTGGGCTGTGGTCTTGGGGGTTTGGGGGCTTGCCCAAAAAAAAAATTGAAAAAAATGAGATTTAAAAAGTATAAAATGGTTGGTAAGAGTTTTACAATTGAACAGCATTATTTAAGGATGATGAGGCAAGGTAATCACTTTTTTTTCCGTCAAATTCTCCATGAGCAATCAAAAGAACAACATAAATAAGGCACTACGCGAAACGATGATAGTTTGTGGAATTTTTACAAGCATCACCGCGGGGCGCTGTGGTTTAGGAAAATTAAAAACGGGGAATTTGAATGAATAACGGGGGCTGGGTTTCGCGGTGGGGATTGGAATAATACATCCATCAATTTGCGCGCTTCTGACCGCAACAATGCATCGAATGTCAATACGGAACGTAACAACAATAACGGTTTCCTGCGGTGCGGTCGGTTCCTTAGGTCGCTCGCCCGGGGTAAAATAACCAACCATTTTTTATAACAATGGGAAATAGAATTAAAATAAAATATGAAGATATCGTAAACGATGCCAATCTTTTAAGAGCTGCCAAAAATACCATGCGCAATGGTGTGCGGTTTAAAAAAGAAGGTGCACAATGGAAAATTGAACAAGAAAAGCATATCAACATACTGAAGAAAATGTTATTGAAGCAAACATACAAGCATGGTAAATACCAAACTTTTACTGTTTATGACCCGAAAAAACGAACCATTTTGGCGGCTAATTTAACAGATAGGGTTTTGCATCATGCTGTTTACGATGTGATAACTCCGTTGATTGATACCAAATTCATTTATCACTCTTACGCTTGCAGAATAAATATGGGTCAACATAAAGCAATTGACCAAGCCCAAAAGTGGTGCAGTAATAGTAAATTTTTCATTCACCTTGATGTCAAAAAATTCTTTGCCAGTATCAATCGTGAGATATTACTTTCCATCATTAAAAGAACCATCAGCGATAAAAGAATTGTGCAACTGTTGGAGGAAATAGTGCATTCTTCTATCAAACATAATTTTTTCAACCCGCACGAACAATTAAGTCTATTTGATGAACCTGTTCTAACCAACGATTTCCCAACTGCCCAAAAAGGAATTCCGATTGGAAATGTAATCAGTCAATTGTTTGCTAATTGGTACCTGAATGAATTAGACCAATATGTAAAACATCAATTGAAAATCAACAAATACATTCGTTATATGGACGATTTTGTAGTGTTCGCCAACAGCAAAGAAGAACTCGTAAAAGCAGAATCTGAAATCAAAGATTTTTGCGCTAAAGAACTGAAACTTGATATTCATCCTTCGGGAGGTGCCACTCCGGTCAACAAAGGACTTTCTTTTCTCGGTTTTAGAATTTTCGCCTCGCACAGAAGGGTGAAAACAGCCTCACTATTGCGGTTCAAAAATAAATTTCAAGCAATCAATACGCAATATGACGAAGCCAATGAAAAGGATGTATTTCTCTATTATCAGCGGATACAAGCATGGAATGCACATGCCTCTAAAGCAAATTCTTTCCAGTTGAGAAGACAAATTTTTGAAAGTCATCCGATGTATGCGTTGTTGTGGAACTATAATATGGACTATAAACTATACCGTAAAGAAAACTTAGCTTATGGAAACTGTACAGTTGCCTCAAATAATTGAAAAGCAATACGATATTCATAATTGGCTTTTACTCAAGGTAAAGAAATTTCCTCGTGATTTGCGCTACTTTATTGGCACTTCCATTTATGATTCATCCAAAGACTTATTGGACGCCTTGACGGCGGCTTATTATACTCCTCAAGCAGACCAGAAATTTATCTATTTAAATCAGGCATCTATCACATTGGAACAGCTCAGAATCCATTTGCGAGTTGCCTTTAATCAAAAAATTATTAACGCAAAGTCCCTTCAATTTGTAGTTCAATTACTGCTTGAAATTGGCAAAATATTGGGTGCTTGGCTAAAATCAATTCAACCATGAAAAAAATTATTCTTTCTACATTAATCGTGTTTGTGTGTACAATTGGTTACGCACAAAACGACCCTTACTCTGGCGGAATTGGGCGTGGGGATGCACGCATAACGAAGATTAACACGCCGCTCGTCGAAGTTTTCATTTATTACGGAGGTATCGGGCGCGGTGATATCATGGTTCAACTCAACGCAGGCCCGGCTTTACCGATTGAACTAGTGCGTTTTGATGCTATTTTACAAAACCGAATTGTTGATTTAACGTGGCAAACTGCATCGGAACACAACAACGATTTCTTCACCGTTGAACGCAGTGCAGACAGTT
>JBEAVK010000250.1:0-29964 GCA_041160955.1 Bacteroidota bacterium | reverse complement strand
TTTCAGGTGCGTCTTTACGGTATTGATCGAGACAAAATGCTTTTCACTTATTTTTTCATTGCTTAAGCCTTCTACTACATCAATTAATATTTCGTATTCTTTGGGAGTGATCCGGTCGAATAGCGAATGATTGATCTCCTCCATGGTTTTGTAGGGTGATTTGGTTTCATTTTCGACTTTGAAATTTAATATTTCAACCGTTGCAATAATGTCTTTCTTTTTGAATGGTTTTACAATATAACCAGCAGGATAGAGGTTTTTCGCTTTGTTTAGCGTGTCTTTATCGGAAAAAGAAGTAATAAAAATAAAAGGGATTTTGTACTTTTCATTGATGATTTGGGCTACATCGAGCCCCGACATGGCATGGCTCAATACGATATCTAACAGCACAATTTGTGGTTGCCGTGTATGTAACATATCCAAAGCATCCACCCCATTGTAGGCTTTGCCAACTATATTGTACCCTTCTTTTGAAAGAATGAGTTCGAGATCGGCGGAAATAAGCGGCTCGTCTTCTACGATGAGGATTTTTGTTGCCATGGTTCTTGTTTGAAATGTTGATTCAATAACTTATTGATATCCAATAACTCCGATTGAATTTTTTGTAAGTTGGTTTGAAGGTGCTGTTGCGTTATTTCCTTCTTTTTTTCTTTTTTTCCTGCTTCGAATAAGACTATTTTTGCCATGCTGTTTATGCGCGTTGAGTATTGACATGCTGCTTCGATATAACCAATGTAATTTCGGTACCCTGATGATTGATAATATTGAGCGAAGCTTTTAGTTTTTGCACAAATGCTGTGATCATCTTGTTGCCAAATGATTGCGATGACGTGAAAACATCCTTGTTTATCCCTTTTCCATTGTCTTTGATCTGAACGAGAATGGTATCGCCTTCGTCTTTGAGGCTGAATTTGATGGTACCACTTAGCGATTCAGTGAAGGCATGTTTGAGGGCATTGCTCATCAATTCATTGGTCACCAACCCGAGCGGGATCATCGTATCTACATCGAGTTGCATGGAGTCGATGTCTTTTTCTATGGTGATTTTATCTTCATCAATATTATACGACTCAAATAATTGGTCGATAAGATCGTCGAAGTAGCGAATGGTTTCTATGGAAGTCAAATTATCATCAGTATATAGGTTTTTATGTATCAAAGCCATTGAACTGACCCTGTTTTTACCTTCATTAATCGCGTCTAATGCTACCGGATCTTGTATATAATTACTTTGCAGATTGAGTAGGCTGGATACCACTTGCAGGTTGTTTTTTACGCGGTGGTGGATTTCTTTCAAGAGAAAATCTTTGTCCTTGAGTAGCCCTTTTAGTTGTTCATTTTGTTGATAAATCTGAGTGTTTTTGGATTTTAACTGCCGATAAAACCAAAGGACGAGTAATAAAATCAGACCTAGAATAGATGAAACAATCGAAATGAATCCTATTTTTTTTGATTTGTTTTCGGAGTCTTTACTGAGTTGGTTTATTTCTTTTTCTTTTTCCAGTCGGTTGTATTGGCTCTCTTGGTAAGCAACGATGCTTTTTGTATTGTTCAGTTCGATAGAATCTTTGTATAAAACAAGGCTTTCCAGCGTTTGAATGGCTAGCGCATTGTTTCCTTTTGCAGTTAGAATTTTTGCTTTTAATGCCAGGTAATCGTCCTTTCCGGTAAAATCCTTTAATTGTTTATTGATATTAATTTGATTGAAATATTTTTCACCTTCTTTAATATTTCCTTTTTCTAATTCGTATTTTGTAATGGCAAGTAAGGACGCTTCTTTAAAATTGTTGTCTTCCATTTCGCTCACCAATTGTTTGAGTGTGCCGATGGTTTTTTCGTATTCAGTTTGATTATTGGCGGATGCATAATAACCGGCTAAAAAGTAAAGACATTTGGCTTGTTGGTTGATGAGTTTTGTTGTTTTGAGGTAATTATAGGCTTCATTCGTCGCATCAATAGCGGCTGCGTCGTTTTTTTGTTTGTGAAATACTTTGCTTTTTGCCAATAAAACGAAGGAATGTGTCCGGCGGTCTTTGTTGGGATCGTAGTATTTTGCGGCTGTTTCAAGGTAATCAAGTGCGGGTTGGAGGTTGTTTAGGTTAAACATGTAATCGGACAATTTGATCAGCGATCCTACTTTTTGAACCGGGAAATTGTCCATGTATTTCATGGCTAAAATTTCTTCTTGTATCGCATTATTCATGTCATTATTGAGGCGATAGTAAGTGCCTCTATCAAAATGGTACAACATGAGTGTGGCCGTATCCTTGATGTTGGGCATGATCTTCTGCGCTTCATCCAAGTAATATTTTGATTTTGTTGGGTCTATTTGAATATAATTGGATGCGATGTGCAGGTATTGCTGGGCTTTGTCATTGTCTAAACCGTTTTTGTCCAAAGCACTCAATAGTACAGCATTGCTTTGGAGGAAATTGCCCTTTATTTTGTAAAAATTACCCAACAAGACAGCAAATTTCAAGTGTATTTTTTCATCCTTGTTGTCTTTGGCCAATTGAATACAGTGCTCATAGAGTGTAGCGATAGTCTCATAATCTTTGCGGTATAAATATGAGTTGATTACTGCCGAGGTGCTGTCCATAAAGGTACTAAATGCGGCTTCGGATTTGCCTTGCTTATACGCGTCATACCATGTTTGTATTTGTGCCTTAATATTGCCGATTGGCACGGTAGCTTCCTTTTGAGCCGCTAACATGTATTGCGCGAATACCAATAAAACAATCATTGTCGTTCTGATTGCAACGGGAAAAAACCAACTATTTTTGTTCAACATATTTTTATTTCAATGTTCATATTCGTTGCAAAGATAAGTGAAGGATTCAATTAAATTTTACCGAAAACCATGATGGAGCGCAAGCAATCCTTCCTTTGCTAATCCACTACAGCACTTTTTACCAAACGGTATCCAGGGGTGTGTCCGGTGCCATATTGTACATTATTTTCAAACGAAAATTTGTAAAAACCTAAGTTGCTTTTAAGATCGTACCTGCTTCGTTCAGAAACTGACATACTGTCTATGGCATCCAGAAAACCTGTCAAATCGTTGGCCATATAGGTGCGCCATTTATGGATAGAATGGGTGCCCGAATAAACATGATTTATTGGACTTCCCGGTGGCTTGTACGTTTTGGTAAAGGCTACATTGTGCATGCTGGCTTCTACATTGGACGACCACGCCCACATTTTTACAGCATCGGCGGCGGCGATACTGTGCATTTTGGAGAGCGGAATGCGGATAAATGGACTTGACGAACCCGAAAAAACAGGGCTATTGTTTGCAAATTGGCTCAGATAATTGCTAATAGCACTCTGGCTATTTGATACCGAATTATTCCATTCGTTATTGATTTCACTATCGGTCAATTTGCCTTTGTATTCAGTAATCCAGTCATTGTACTGAAACTTGATATTAGCGGCATCGTGGTCTATGCTCAAGGAATAATCAATGGGTTCGCGCAGATTGGACAAGGTTTTTGTAACGGTGCCAATATCTCCACCCACGTTGACGCTATACGTTACAGTATGGTCCCGGTCGTTGATGACTTTTGTTTTGCGGTTAAAATCGTAGTAAGCATCTCTGAGCATCGAGCAAAACCCCTTAAAACCACTGCTGGGGTCGCTCACAGCTCCGAGGTCTGATTCATTGGCTTCAATCAATAACCGAGGCGCAGTGATTACAGCGTCGCCATCCAATTCGCCTTTTATTTCAAATACATCAAAACCTTCTTCATTCAATACTTTGACATCTAAGGCCGATGGTGTAGCACCGCCATATTCAACCGTTTCAAAGGTGGAGGCCAAAAGTTTTTCCTGCATTTTGTTGTATTGGCTGGTGCGGAAGTAAAACTGATAAATAATATCTTCGCCCTGCTCCTCTACCTTGCCTGGAATGGCGGGTATTTCGATATTGACTTGGGTCGTAGCCGAGATTTCGTTGGTTTTATCTATTTTATCATACAGAATCTGCGTAGAGACCCCGGATAGAATGCTGTTTGGTGCGCCACTACCCATTAATCCTTTTCGCACTTGTTTGCGCACCAATTGACAGGAGTAAGTGGTGCTGTTGCTCAAGCCGGCAGGTACCAAAAAATTCACCTGATTGATACTTAACTTGCTTTCAATATCGCTCAAAGTGCGCGTAATGGCTGCTCCGCCGTCCAAGCCCTGCCACCGGACACTGTAGGTATAATCCCAGGTATCGTTGTCCTCGGGGAAATAACCTGTATTGGGGTCGTTGTCTTTCATATCCATCGAAAACTCGATGGTCGCCAAGCGCAGGATATTGTCTTCCTGCATATAAAAACGCTGGCGGCGGATCGGTAAGGTTTTTACCACTTCCTCCTCTGGGATGGGGTATGGGGTTTTCCCTGTTTTAAAAGCCCATTTTCGCTCTTCGTACCAATTGGCATTATTTTCATCTTTCAGTCGAATATCTCCGGATGCTTTTCGTTCATAGCCGATAATTTTGATCTCGGCATCGTGGTACTTTTTTTCGGAAAGCACTTGATCAAATGCTATGGTCACTGTTTGGCGGCTATTGTCTAAGGTTTGACTTTTTTCTGCTACAGTGGCACCGTCTCTCTCTTTTACAAAAAAATGGTCAATTTGGAGGATAACGGTCATATCTTTTGTGCTACCATCGGCCTCCATTACGGGTAGTATAAATTCCTCATCCATCGGTAATATAAAATTGACAGCTGGATCTACAAACACACTTACGTCCTGCTCATTCAAAGCAGGATAATTTTCATAAATGATTTCCAACCCGCCAAACGGATCTTCAAACGCGGGTACGCAGCGGTTGCCGACCGTAAGATCGAAGGATTTGGTGCCCTCCACCAAGCCGTTGAGTACGCTGTAATACACTCCTGCCCGACCTTCGGCCCAAAACGGCTCGGGACCACCGCCAGAAAGCATCATGGCTGCGCCAAGGGTAAATAGGTTGAGGTCGTAATTTTTTTTAGCAAAATTGAACTGAATACCAATTGCGCCCTCGACACCCGCATACACCTGTCCCCTCGCATACCAACCATTGATACCCGGGGCAACATTTCCCTGGCTGCTTATATAACAAGTTCGATTTTCGTCCTGTGTAATATTGATATCAAAGCCTAATGTTCCGGTCAATTTTGCATAAATCAACTTTGCATCAAACCCAAAACTCACCGATACTTCGCTCCCGAATGCAATGCCTGTTCCGCTGTTGGTCAATTGTTCGTCCCAGCCGGATCGTTTTTCGCCGTTGGCTTTTATAGGGGTAGAATCCGTCAATTTGTTTTTACCTTCGCCGGTTTTGGGGTTAGCCATCAGGTTTAAAATAACATCTGGTATGGGCAAATCCGATGGCAAACCATGTCCGGTCATTAAGTAAGCCTCCATTGTACTGGCGGGCAGGAGCGGCAATTTCAGGTTCAGGCTGGCTCTGTCATCGGCGGTGCCAGCGTAGAAATACCATTCTTCATCTCCACCTTGTTCGGCATGAAAGGCCGCTCCGACCATTTTGTTGCCTTTGTTGGGGTTGCCGTAAATGATACCGGAGACGTTGGCATAAACGTCCACCAATCCATCAAAGACATTGTGGCCTTCTGATACTTTTTCCCATTTGAAATTGGCCGAAGCCCAGAAATTCGCTTTGCTGCGCATTGAAAGTGGCGTAAAAAGGAAGGCATCACCGGCGATTTCGATCATGTTGATGCCTGTATTTTTGCTAAATTGCGCATAGATAGACACGTCCATATTCAGGGCTGCTTCGGTGGGGAAAGTGCCGAGGGTGGTAGCCATTTTTAATCCATAACTACCAAAAGACGGAAAAGGCAAATTGCCTGTACTCACTGGTTCTACCATGACGGCACCCGAACTGGGTTGTTTGTTCACCGAACCTAACATACTATTCACTTCCGATTGGTTCATGGCTCCGTTGCTGCCTCGGCTCATATTCACATAAACCCCGCCTCCAATGCCGTAAATCCCTACCGCCGGTGCGATCGGAATACCCGCTGGTGCAAAGTAGGCCATACCGTCGAGGTACCAGTAATTGTAGTTTTGTGCGGTGCCAAATGCGGCCGCAGCATTGGTGACACTCCTGCCAAATTCCGCTTTTAGTTTTACCCCAAGTCCCATTGGGAGCATCACCTGCAAACCACCCCTTGCACCTTTATTACCCACATTGTCGCTGCCTAAATCATTATAAAATTCAACTTCTCCCTCCAAAGTCAGCCCCTGCGTTTCGCTGTAAATATACATGGAACTAACCCCCATGCCTGCGAGTTGTAGTTTCTTTTCGCCTCGTATCGTTTTGTATTCAGAATCAATATCAATACCTACACTTCCCGCAATACCACCTTCCTTTCCGGCTAAAGAAACCCTCGGTGTGATATGGAAGGTAAATTCGGTTGGTGATTTGGCCGACAATCCAGCCGACTCAATATTGATCGGAAAACCAGCAAAATTTTCGTCAGAAAATTCTGTTCCAAAATCTGTATTATACGTAATGTCGGAGGAGCCACTTCCGCTCATCGCCTCCAATTGTTCACAAAAACCAAAATGACTCTCCGTAAAACCGTCTTGCGAATGGTATTTTAATTGGAAATCTACAACTGGTATCGTTAAAGGAATATCATCGCCATCTGTTTCAAATAACTCGGAACTGATGCCCACGCCGCCCTCTAAAAAGGTTTCAAAATAGGTTTGTTGAGCATTGTTGTTGGTAAATTTTCCTAAAACGTAGGAGTTTTGGCTCAAAGATGCTTTTGCAATCATAAACGGGAACTCCAGATCATTTTCAGGCCGTACCGAAAAAATATAGGAGGGCGGATCAAGAGCGGTGTTTTGCGTGTTGCTGTCTTCGATCAATGCCGTGTAACGCAAATAAGTATTTTCTTTCGTAATGGGCATACCCAACAGGCCGGAAAAGCCGCCACTTTCTATCCTGTTTTGCACGATGGTCATAAAAAGGCTATCCATACTCAAAGACCAGCCATCCACATCGCCTTCCCCTTTTCCGATCAGGTCTTTGGCGGCGATGGTTATGGTGACCAATGGGTCAATAATCATGTTATTCACCGAAACGGCTTCTCTGCGATTGCCACCCATAAATGCCGGTGGGGTTTTTAGTTCCATTTCAGGGATAAATATACCCGTCCAAGTAGGCTGCATTTCGGCTTTGCCATTCGATTTGATCGTAATATTGGCATCGTCGTAAGAAGCGGGCCATTTTATGCCGGGCGGATTTTCAAAATCCGAAACATCGAGCCAGGCGTTGGCTACTTCAAATCCCCATCCTTCCACACCTGCAATTTGAAAAGGGTCTATATCAAGTTCGACCATAAAATGTAAACCAGCCTCTTCGGGTAGTCCCTCTGCGCCATAAACTGCATAAATGTTTTCATTGGCGGCTACAGCCCGGTCGAACTGGGTAGCGAAAGTGCCGATCACCCGTCCTTCCTGAATGGCTCCATCGGTATTTTCCTTTTTTAGGGTGGACTCCGGAAAATGTATTTGTCCCCTCAATCCAAAAGATTTCAGACCGTTGCAATCCATTTCGAGGTAAGTTGCTTCTTTTTTTATATCCTCAAGATCAGCGGCGGCACTGCCATTGATGACATAAGTGAGGTCGCCGTCTGTGGGAATATTGTAATTATTGACTGGGTGCAGGGCATATTCGCCCGCAAAACCAGCCGGAATGAGGCATACATCGCTCATTGCCATAGAAATCCAGCCCTGCTCCCCAAACTGTGGAATGTGCAGGTTTTGCATCACCTGGCAGGTGGCTTGTGTCGGGCCGAAACTCATTTGGGTAAAACCCAGCATAAAATTGTGTCCGGCGATGTTCTGCACCAAACCTAAGGGTAGCCCAATAGATCCCGAACCATTGATCAATCCAGCAACTACCCGTCCGTTGCGGATAAAATTGTTCATTTCCTCGCTGATGCTAGAGGTCATCTGGGTTGGGTCATATACTTTGTCTGTGACCGCAGTAACCAAGCCACTATAGACACGACCGTTGCCGTTGATGGATAGATTACTAAAGGCGACATTTACCTTTATATTATTCAAGAAAGGGATTTCAATCGTTCCTGTTCCGCTGGCCGATGCGGCGTTGTTATTGGTAAAATTGAGTGCTTGGATCGTGAAGTTTCCAACCTGAATTTCGCTAAATGCAGCCAAAGATGCGGCTGGAGTGGTGTTTATTTGCTGTTCGTAATAACAGTTTTGGAAGCAGTCGCTTGCATTTTGGTCGGGTTGTTGGGTGCTTGTACTTCCGTTTTCATTGCCGTCATTCGGATTGAAACCATACCAAAAAGTGACAACTTCGCTGTAGCCATTGTTAGAGATCGGGAAGGTGCCAGTGTTATCGGTTGCCTGTACCCGCAGTGCGTATTGGTGCCCTTCTACTAATTCAATTTCAGGGGGAAAATCGTAGTTATAAACTTCATGTGGAATGTCCTCCGCATCTAACATGGGGTAAGTGCCGGGATTGTTCATCAGGAGTTCAATATCGCCAAAGGGATCATCGGTGATGTCAACCATTTTTAATTTATACGAAAAAGCACCCGGCGGCGGTGCCAGCGTAAAGGGCGGCTCCCAGCCAATTGTGACGTGCGTATTGCCATTTGCAGGAATAATTTCATCTTGGAACGGCATATAAATAATTGGAATATCACCGTAGGAGACCGTAAATTCGTCGGAACACTGAAAGTTTAGGGCAATATCGGTATTGTAATCGCGGGCGGTGATGCAGAGTTGGTACGTACCTTCTGGAAGTGCTCGATTGAAGGTAATATAATCGAGTTGTTCGGGGGTAACGGCGTTCAAAACCACGTCTTCGGGATAAGAAAAAGCAAAGTCTCTTTCTAGTTCCTGTCCCGAATAAAACAAGGCGCCGTAAGTAGGAACAACCACTGGTTCTACGGGTTTTGCCGATGACGAGGTCTGCGCATCAAAGCCATTATTAATGCCTACCAAACGGACCTGATAATAAACCTTTTGCTCGATACCTGAAGTATTGGTGACGACAATAAACAGATTTTGTGCATTTTGAAGGTAGTATTCCAACTCGGTTGGATAAGGTTCTGCAATTTCTACCTGGATATCAATCGGGTTTTGGGCGGCAATCTTTAATACGCCTATAAGGAAAAAATAAATGATGTACTGTCGCATAGTTTTACCAATTTACTGTTTGATACAGCGGCAAGGGTAGCCGGTTTTTTGGGGAGTTAATACGGGTATTTTACCCCATACATCGAATGCGACGCCCGGATTTCCTGGGTTGACCGAGGTATTTTCAATTCTTTCATCCGCAGTCCAATACAAATATTTTTTTTGAGGATCAGTATCGAAAAAGCCACCCGCAAATTGCTCGGTATTGACGGCCCAAGGATGGTATTCGCCGCCGGGTAAAAAGTTTAAGCCATTGCCACTAGTAGTAGATCCACCGACTATTGGAGAGAGCGAATTACTGTAGTCTTCCGCCAGAATTGCTCGATATTCATCCACGGTTGGTATTTTCCACCCAGCGGGACAGGCCGTCTTGGCTTCTTCAAAGGAGTACAATCTGCCCTGTAGCAAGCAATTGTCGGATGAATTATCGTAACAAACGCCCGCACCTGAATAGTTTAGATTTTTAGACAATACCTTGTAGCCTCCAACTGTAACGTAACAGTATTTTTCGCCGTCGCGGGCATCGGTAAATTCACTATTGGGTTCGCACGCCACGGTGACTAAGCATTTGTTGATGACGGTGCGTTTGACCAAGCAACCAAAGGCTTCTTCGTCTTTGAAGATAAAGTCTTGCACATTGGGTACTTGATTGGCTGGTTTGCTAAACGTATGCAATTGATTGTAAGGGTAAATACCGATATCTTCGTTGCCCAATGTTACTTTATAGCCCGTATTGCCGGGTGAAGCGGTATTTATCCTGAATTTGAATTGTATTTCGTCGCCTACACATTCACTCTCTACCCTGACCAATGTGTAATTTTTGGAGCAGGGAAAAATATATATCTCCTCCTTTTCGAATAAGGGGACATCATAGACCTCCAATTCATACGGCGGTAAAAACTCAATCACTCCTTCGCCTTCGGCGCCGTTCAAGAGTTTATCTATAAAATCGCTGTTGACAAAAAACTTGGCACTTGAACCAAAACTTGTATTCACACGGGCTTGCAAGGTTCCATTATCTGTTTCTGTTTTTGCACTAAAAGTATAAGATATAGGGTCAATTTCTACACCCGCACTGGCGAATTTAGAAAAACCGAGGGGCGAAAATTCCAGCGTTATAGGCATCTTGTATTCCGATGCCATTTCACCGGATAAGTCGGTGATTTCAAAATCATACCCCAAATCGTCGAATGCAGGTGGAATATTGTTGGAAATATCCACTGTAAAGGCATCGCTCAACAGCAGTTCGTATGGTTTTATCTTCATCAACATGGTAAAAGGGCTTGGTTTTATGGTCTGCTTAAAAGCCAAAATACCCCTTGCCGATGGTTCTATCGTGGGTGTGAATTTGATGGTGGTTACGATGGTGATGACATACGGCCCAATAGGTATTGCCATGGGAAAATTTACCGGCAGTATAAATTCTTTGGATATTTTATCCGTAGAAGCCACGAGTTCCAGACGGGTATTCAATTGGAGTTCGTAAGCAAAGTTTTCTAAGCCAAAGATAATTTCCTCTATCTCCTCAGTTTGTTTGTTAGATACCACTCTAAACGCCAGTCCACCGGTGTACCCAAATCGGGGCGTGGTAATTGCTGCGCCATTCCCGCCAGCACCCAGCGGTATGAGAATAGGCGGAAACTCGGTGAGTGTGAGTGCATTAGGATCCCTCAATAGTGTTTCGCCGTTGTTATTATACAGCACATCAATATTGAGGTTTTTGAAGGCATCGCCCAACGAGGCATTTGAGGTGGATAAAATAACCTCGTATTCATTGTCCGTTCGACTTACAATGCGCCGCAAAAAACCGTACTGACTGTGTTTGTCAGGATTGCCAATAATGATACCACCAGCCGTCAATCGCTCTTTTTCAGGTGTATTGATCGCATAAACGACGGTTGAATCGGTTACCCGAATCAGGTATCGGTTCATTTCAAGCGTTGAGACCACTTCTGGCCGTACTTCGCCTTCGGATTTCTTTACGATGGTGCCAAAGGGGATCAAGGGCGTTGAAGGAACGCCAATGTTTTCTTTTGCACAACTCAGCGTTGTTATTATAAAAAATAGAATAAATGCCTGTTTCATATTGAACGAATTTGTAAACGGTTGTTTTGTTGTGGCAAATGTCGCGGTAAGTAAGAGAGCATTTGTCACCCGAAAGTAGGATATTAGCACAATCGCTATAGTCGAAAAGCAACACTCACATTTCCCCTAAATTCTTTCACATCGTTGGATAAGATGGTTTGGTTATCAAAGTAATAGAGCCTCAGACTGATCGAATTGGTTTTTGAAATTTTATAATTGACCGATAAAGAAGCATTGAACAAATTGCCATTTCCCTTGCTATTGTATTGATTTTGTGAAAAAAGCGCAGTCAATCCTGTTGAAATTTTTTGCTTCAGGAATTTTTTACTCAGCGTGACACCCGTTCCAATGCGGCCTTGGCTAAAATCGCTAAAACGATATTGATTATAATAAAAAGTGGGGCTAATCGTCATACCAATACGAACCAAATCGAATGGCAAGGATGTATTTATACCCGTTCCATTAAATCCACGGTCGCTGATTGCCGATTCATCTACTTGCGTATTATTAAAAATATTGAGGTTTAAAGAGGCATTTACAGCCGAATTGGAAAAATATTTATAATTGGTATTGAACTGAAAAGTATTCATGGTGGTCAATATTTTTACCGTGTCATTGATAATAGCCAATCCGGAGGTGTTTTCGTGCTGGTAGTTGGCGTATCGAAAAAGGAGGTTTAGTTTTTTGCTCGGCATATAGGTCGCGGTGGCAGAACCTATAATTCGATTGCTGGTATATGCCTTTTGCCGACGAAGGTTATCGCGCTGTACACCTGCCGATGCGCGCAGGCGGAGTTTTTGTTTGAGCAATCCTACACTGCTATTGAGGGTATAGTTTTCAATGTCATTTTGCATGAAATTAGTAGCCAATGAATAGTAATAAGGATTGATCCGTTTGTATTTAGCCCCTATCGTAAATTTCTTTTTGGAATAAGTAAGTGCCGCATCGCTTGCAAAACTCAACCGCGAACTGACATTGATCTGGTGGACACCATTGAATTGGCTCAGTTGCTCCGAAAGGCTTTCAGGGTTTTCAATCCTTGTGTCACTGGTAAATAAACTGGATGCAGCATTGGCCTGTAATTGCAGGACTTTAAAAACCTTGAATTTCAGCGCGGCACCTAGCACCAAGTTATCCTGAGGTTTTAAATTAGAATTGGGCAACGCACTGTCTTCGTCGGTTACTTTTACGGCCGATAGTTCAAATTTATTTTGTTTTCCAAAACCCACTTTTGCACCCAAAATAGATCGGTCAAAACTCGGCAAAACCACAGCACCATTGACAATAGTATCTTGAACACTGAATAAATTCCTCAACGTTCCTTTAAAGGCAATCATACTAAATTTGCCAGGTGTTAATTCGATACCCACCCCTCGAAAAGTTCGACCGGCATATACATAAGGCGAAAAATTTAGCGACCGATAACCTAAGTGGAGTTTGACCCATTTATAGTAAGGGCTGGCACCATATTGCTGAAAAGGTCGAGAAAGGCTGCCCTGTAAGTTATTGTAAGACAGTTGGATTGGAATGTGGATAGCACCCAACTGCACCTGGAGGTTGCCATTGGCCGTAAAACCGAATGGAGCGTACCGAGACGGCCCGGCAACGGCTTGGTAAAAATTGATGCCTAGATTTAGGCCGCCATGCACGTTGTAGTTTTCCTTTTTACCAAACCCTTGTACATCTTGCGCGCCTATTTTTCCTAAAAACGCAAGGCTAAAGGTGGAAACCCAAAATAAAAGTAGTAACCTCATATCATTCTGATTTAATTGAAATGGATGTGATTGCACTGTATGGCGATCTTACACCTGCTTGATTGGTGCTGTATGCCTTGTACTGGTATTGCCTTCCAGGCTGCACTTGGAGGTCTTTTATCACCACTTCGGAGGTATAAGGGAGCGTCTTCCAGGTCACAAATGGTTTTCCGTTAATGGATTTATAAATCACCACTTTGTTCCAGTCCGTTGGATTATTGGGCGGTAATACGGTGATTTGAACCGTTTTTTCCACTTGTTTGGCCTCCAACGAAAGCGGTATTGCTTTTTTGGAAAAACTACTTTTTATTGTGACGGTACGTGGCGAAGTGGTTTTTAACCCAGACCTGTCATAACTGACCAATTGGTACGAATACAGGGTATTGGGTTGAAGCCCCTGATCTAGGAATTCAGTCGTTTGTTTTGCTGCGGTTTGTACCAATTGATATGCCGCACCGGGTGCTTTTCGCCATAGTTCCACTTTTGCTAAATCGGCGGTGGAAGGATTGGCCCAAACCAGCCGAATGCCTTCCGTAGTAGATTGGTATGTTTTGAATACAGCCGCGCCCGGCGGTATGGTATCGGGACGTACAATTCGAGCCATATCAGAAAACAATGAGATGTTATCACGCACGTCCACGGCCGTTATTTTGTAAAAAACGTCTCTGGTAAGCGAATTGAGGTTAATCGTATCCAAGAACTGCGTATCCCGAACGATACCATGATTTAAAATGCTAAAAACGCCATTGTAACGATTGGAAAAATAAACATTATAGCCTTTCAAGTCCGCTTCCTTGCCCAATGGCCAACTCAATCTGACGCGACCCAATGTATCCACTTCGCCCACCAATGCCGTTGGTTTTGCGGGTGGAATGGTGTCGTTGAAAAAACCGTAAAATGGCGTTGTGCAAGCTTTATTGCCCGCAGTATCCACGGCACATACTTTGTAATAATTACTGGTCAGTCCTTCAAAAGTCGCATGTTCGTACGTCCTTACATTTTTGTTGATATTTTCGCTGAGCGTAGTATAAATTCCGGCATAAGAACGGCTGTATTCTATATTAAAATGGTGCAAATCCGGGTCGGCTTCCTGTTCCCAGTAGAGGTGCATTTTTCCCGATTTGATAATGGCTTTTTGTTGGGTACTTACTGTAGGCGGCGTTTTGTCTCGTCCCATTAGTCGGAGCGGTGCGCTGGGTTCGGAGGTGCTTCCAAACGGATCCAAACCGATGATACGATAGTAATATGGGATATAGTTTTTGACGCTGTCGGTATAAATAAAATCATCCTTCGCTTTGGCTTGTTGGAGGTCAAAAGCGTGCAAATATGGGCTTTTTGTCAATTTTTCGTAGGACTTTCCGTCGCGAGAGCGTTCTATCCAATAAGCGGTAAAATATTGGGCATGCAGCGATTGATCCCACGACAAAACGATTTTTTGATCCAATTCCTCGTGTTTATTGATCGTTGGTGCGATACTATACATCGCATCGGGGTTGTACTCCACCACATTATTCAACACAAGATCACCCAAAAAAAGGTGTACCGCCACGGTATAATATTTCGCAGGGTCAAAGTCCTTGATGGTGTACCGCATGCATTGCGCCTCGGCGGCCAGCGCATCCATATCGGCGGCGAATAACCCGCTGGAAAAGCGATTGGTTAATTCATCTTTTCTGTCCATGAGTGCTGCCAAATCCAGACCGGGCTTTTTTAAAGTTTCGTAGGGTTCGTGCATGATATAACCCGCCAGCATCACGTACGGATTTTCTTGCGGCGTGTTGATGAGGGCAGTGATTTTTTGCTTGCTCCAAACCCGTACTGTATCGCTTTGCTGCCATGGTGCTCGTTGTTGGCGGCCTTGTCCTTTGCTCCAGGATTGGTACGATACAATGGCAAATCCGTCTTTCATTCTCAGCCAGGCTTTATCGGTCGTAGGTGCCCACCTGACAATTAAATTTTTGCCAACGGGTTTTACTGCTACTTTCACGTCGTCTTTTGGTTTTTGACCAAAAGCAAGTATCGGAAAAAGCAAAAAAAGTAATAAGCCCCAAGAGCGCTGGTATCGGTTTTTCATAATATGCTGTAATTTTAAGACTGATTTAATTCTGCCATTGTTTGAACCAAGGCCATAAAATATCTGGTGCTGAAACATCGTGCGGGTTGTTTTTACCATTCGGGAATTTATGTTCCAGTTTATTCACCAGCATGAGTTTATACTCGTTTTTTTGAGTGCCTAATCTTGTATTAAATGTCAGGATATTGTACCCCGGTGGATTTTGGTTTTCTGCATAAATGGTATCCAATTGTAAGGTTGCCAACATCGCATCCAAATACACTCGGAATGAAGGGATTGCCATGAAATCAGTGCCTTTAAACGGAATAGATCCGGTCAGTCCACCTGCTTCCAAAATACGGTCGTCTTTAGTCCCCAGAATACAAAATAACGGCATACGCCGCCCACCGTTGACTGCTTTTGGCTCAGGTATGCCAAACCCACCTCCGGTAGCAGCGGCAGCAAAAAGGTCGGGAATTTCCTGCACCACTCGATCCCTTACAAAGCCGCCACCGTTGGAAAATCCAGTAATATACCTTCGACTATGGTCAATATTAAACGTCTTTTGCGCTTTTTCTACTAACCACTGCATAAAAGCAACATCATTTTGTAAAACAGTGCCGGGTTCTACGTCATTGATGGTGCCAGCGTCGTTCCATTTGGTAGAAAGTTCGCCGTTTTTATCCTTTATCGGGTATTCGTATCCCGTTGGAAATACAGCGATAAACCCTTCCTGATCCGCTTTTTCTACCCAACTGCTGATATTGTAAAACTGTATGCCAGTACCAGACGAACCGTGCAGCATAAACAACAGCGGCACGGAGTCATTTTTATGCTGATAACTATTGGGTACATGAACGACAAAATTTCTGACAACGCCGTTTACCTCAAGGTTGAACTCGTTGAGGCCGTACACCCAATTTAAGGAGTCGCTGGACGGAACAAATCCTTTATTGTCTGGTGGAATAGGTGTGTTGGGCTCGTTATTATTTTCTTTGGCGCATGCCATAATGCCTAGGATAAGGCAGGTAATTACTAATAATTTGTTCATCGTTTTTTTAGATTTTGGAAAATGAAATTACCGCTCCATTAGCACTGTGCAAATAGTACCAACCACGTTCCAGCAATTGTGTATCGATAGAATCTGTCGTATCTAAATGGTCTATGCGCTGGATGAGTTGGCCAAGTTGATTGTACACCCGAACGTCGAACAAGTCCGTTACCCCTCGGATCCACAACTGATTACTACAAGGATTTGGATAAAGAGCGAGGGGTTCCTTTGCTGGATCGTCAACGCTTGAAGTGCATTTGAAAACCACCTGTTGGATGGAATTGCACTGTGTATCATTGTTGGAAATACTCGTAAGCGCAGCATTGTTTTGAATGAATTGACAAACGCTGGGCACGTTGCAAACGGTTAATTGATCGTTGCTTTGTAGCATCAAATAAGCAAGGCCTGCGAGGTTCATGTTGGCGATGCCGTCCAGTGTTTCGAGGATAGGGTTATTGTAAAGTGCCAACGTGTCGGTGAGCAGGATGGCGTTGCTTATTCCATTCAAACTCCCTAAATTCTCATTTTCCCCAATGCCCAATAGGCCGCCAATAGAATTTATATTTTGTATGCCATTTAGGGTCGTAAGTGATGCGTTATTGATCACTTTCAAATCACCACCAATGGAGGAGCAAGCACTCAATCCCAACAAATTCTGCACCGCTGTATTGTTGATGGTCAGGTCACCACCAATTCCGGTTATGTTTTGCAAGCCAGTTAGGTTGCTTAAATTTTTATTTTTGATGATTTCCAACGAGCCACTTAGACTTGCTACACTGCCTAAATTAATCGTCGTTAATTGTTCGTTACTCCTGATAATGACATCGCCGCCGATATTTGTCAAAGCCGGAAAATTGGCCTGTTCCAATGCATTGCAAAACCGGATGCGTAAAGTATCTTCGATTTGGGTTAATCCAGCCAGCGCATTGATATGGACTAAATTAATATTGCTGTCAATGGCCAATGTTCCAACTTTCGACAATGCCTGAAGCCCCGAAAAATTGCTCAGGGCTGGGTTTTGGTGTACCCTAAACACCGATTTTACGACACTCAAACTATCCAAACCATTGAGGCTGTTGAGGGCATTGTTGGTAGAAATAAAAACAAATTTATTGATTGATTTTATTTTTTTCAAGCCATTTAGGTTTTGCAAACTGTTGTTATTGGCAATCTGCAAATTGCCCTCTATTTTTTGCAACGACACCAATGCTTCCAAAGATTCGAGTTGATCATTCCCCCGAATGAGACAATTGCCATTGAGGTTTTTCAGGTTATTCAACCCCGATAAATTTTTGAGTACCTTATTATTGGTAATTTCCAAGTCACCACCGATGTTTTTTATCTGTGCAAGACCAGCGAGCGAAACAATAGGATTGCCTTCAAATTCATCAATTTTTACCGAGCCTAGAATATTGATACATCCGGGAAATGCTTGCGCAAATGAATCAATCTGTGTCTGTTTGTTAAACATGACACCATCCGGAAAGCAATTTTGAGCATACAGCATACCGATGCCCGAAAGAAATAGTAGTAGTGTTGTAAAATATCGCATAATTTATTTTTAGCAAAAGTGGGGTGAGTGTATGCGATAGGTTGTCACTCTAAAGGGTGATTTTGGAAATCTGTACTAATACCAAAAAACTACAACAAGATTGTAATGATACATTTACACCTAATGTTTGGGGGGAGGTGGATAGGTATAGAATATATATATGTTATATTTTGGGAAAACAGGAAACGCTTTTTGGGAAAATTGGTGGTTTTAGCGTGAGCATATTGACTTTACTGTGACTCATAATAATGCTCTGCCAAGCCAAAACGACGCTCCGGCGCACGGCTTTCCAAAAGATGAAAATCGGTGGGTTTTAGTCCTGTAAAGGCTTGGTAATCGCGCACCAAATGCTGGTAATCGTAATAGTTACAATCAAACGCTATACTTTGCCAATCGCGTTCGGGGCGGAGGTTTTTCTCTCGGAACGCTTTGTCAAACCGTACCAATCGCGCAAAAACCTTAGGATTTACACCCGTACGTTCCACAAATTTTCGTTCAAATTGCTTATTGCTCAAATACGACAGGCGTGCCAGTTGGTCGAGCGAAGCCACCGGATTGCTCAGCATTTTTTGACAAACCAAATCTATCGGGTGGGCATCAATAGCGGTGCGCTGCGCCAGTTGAAGCACAAAGCCATCGGCTATTTCGACCAATTCCCTATAGTTTTTAGCGTGGAAAAAAGCCTCATTCACCCAGTGTACTTCTTTACCAAAGATTGCATCGGCTTCCATATAAGCATCCGTAATTTGGAGGCTTGGTACCTTGGTCAGCCGGAACAACGCGCCCGGCTGAAACAAGATTTGAATTACCATAAAATTACCGTGAATATATCGGTTGGTTACCGATAATGGCTGACCGATCAAAGCCACCGACACATTTGTCACAGTCTTGTTTTGAGTTGTTAGATCCACTTTTTCGCGGTCATAAGGATAAAAAGCCAAACATTGCTCCGGTCTTGGGGTATAAGGTTTGAACGGCGGCGGGTTGCCGTGTTCAAAACGCATGTGCACAATACGGTAGCAGCGCACATAAGCACGCAGCAATTGGTTGGGCAAAAAATCCTTTAAAACCATCTATTTTAGACCATATTTTTTAACAATGGCTTGTCGTTGTTCAAATGCATCGGCCTCATACACCAACCCAAATTGCTCGTTCAGCCGGTCGTGCTCTTTTTTGAGTTGTTCCGAGCCTTGCGAGAAACCTTTTTCGGGCGTTAATTCAAAAAATATACGCTCCAAAAACTGTTCAAAAGGTTGGTTGAAATACATGTCCACAAATCGAAGTGGCTGCTCGGATGCATTCCAGAACGTGTGTTTCAGGTTGCGCGGCCTAAAATGCCAGCCACCTGCCGCGATTTCTACCACTTCGTGGTCCACCACCACACTTGCTGTGCCTTCTAGTACAAACATTAATTCGTCCAAGGCTTTGTGTAAGT
Source organism: Bacteroidota bacterium (assembly GCA_041160955.1). Classification (GTDB taxonomy): domain Bacteria; phylum Bacteroidota; class Bacteroidia; order Chitinophagales; family Saprospiraceae; genus M3007. The sequence continues at coordinate 10,857 of JBEAVK010000250.1, read as the reverse complement.
GCGGCGGCGGCCCCATTACTTTGGGTGCAACTGCGCATTCGACGCACGAATATACGCCGCCTGTGCTTTCCGATCGCACCCAAACACGAATATCCATATTATTTTTGTGGGATAGTGGTTGCATTGGAGGCAAGTAGAAGGGTTTGAGTGGGTCGCTCATGCCCATATTGGGCGCGGCTTGTAGTGCAGCAGTAGGCAACATGCCTAAAGCGGTTAATAACCCAGTTGTTTGAATAAAATTGCGTCTTTCCATCATTAAAATATAATTTTTCACAAAATTATAGATGTTGCTGCGACGCGTACTGGTAAAAAATAGACATTTTAAACCGCTTCGGAAGTTTTTCTTTGAGTGCTGCAAAATCTGGGTGATAAATACGGGGCGTTATCCTCCAAAAGGTGCTGTAACACTCAACCAGAGAATGCCTACAAATCTAATGCCGTTAAAATTGTTGTTGCTTTCCAGAAAAGATTATGATTTGCAGCATTAAGGATATTGATGTTTGTCACTTTAGGCTACGGATACTTTTCCATAGCCAGTTCAATGTATGCGCCGATGGATGATCCGGCTTAAATCGCATTTCCATAAAAAGGCTAAAATCGCATTTTTTTTAAAACAAATAGATTGTGTTCTTGTTTAAATCGAAACAAATACAATATGAGATATTGCTTAACCTATTTAATAGCATTTTTTATTGCCAATGCTGCAAGTGCGCAATTCGTTTATTTTACAGGAGGAACCCCTATTACAGGTAACCAATTTATTTGGAGGATAAATCCTGTCACATGCGAAATATGTCCAGTACTCAATTTCAATTTTGGATCCAATTTTCCATTAGAAACCTTAATTTTGCCCAATGGGGATCTGCTTGTTTCTACACTTAACGGTATTTATCGCTTTGATCCGCCGAGTAATACGCCCGTTGCCACACTTCCAGGGTTATTCAATGGCGCATACGTTCACCCGAATGGTACGATATATACTGTTGTTAACTTAAACTCACTTTCTACATTTAACCCTGCTACCAATACATTTACGACAATCGGTAATTTTCCAGCAGGATTTGCTGTATATGAATTGTTTTTCTTCAATGGTCAATTGTATGGAATGGGTGATGTTCCTCCGGGTAATTCTGCGGGCATTGTTCAGATAAATATTACAAACCCCTCAGCTTCTACCATCGTACAAACACCGCCGCAGTTTTTTATTGGTGCTACTTCTGCTCCCAATGGAGGGCCGATTTATGTAACCGATTCTTTTGGAGGAACGGATCTCTCTACCTATAATTTCACTACGAATACAGTTACGCCTGGCTGTCCGATTCCGTTGATTTTTGTGCGATCATTTTCGGTAGCTCCACCAGGAGTTGCCGAACTGCCTTGCGTATGTCTCGGTAGTGCAGGCTCACCAACGTTAACTGCTGTTACGGCTTGTTTACCCAACGCCATATCAGTGCCATTTACGCCTGCACAACCTGATTTTAATGATATTGTGCGTTATATACTATACAGCAATCCGGCATCGCCACTTACCAGCATCATCCAAACAAGCACGACACCTAATTTTAATTTCGCCCCCCCACTTGTATCCGGAACTACTTATTATGTAGCACAATTGGTCGGAAACAACCTAAATGGCAACGTTGATTTAGCGGATCCATGTCTCCAAATATCAACGGCGGCTACCGTCGTTTGGCGGCCTAAACCGACCGTTGTATCCTTGTCTCAAAGCGGTGACCTATGTCCAGGTGCTTGTACGAATGTAACCATTACGCTAAGTGGTACCCCGCCTTTTACTTATTCTTGGGCCATGCAGCAGGGCGGTAATTTTATCACCCCACTCAGTGCTGCTGTAAATATCAATACGAATCCGAGTGTATTTCAAGCGTGCGTGCCAGCCAGCGCGGTGGCAGGAGCCGTTACGCTTCAAATTTGTGGAATTATAGATGCTTATTGTACCAATCCGTAGAGTTCTTGTCGCAAACATAGCATAGCAGTTAGTTGATTTTTGATTCCAAATATCCGTCAACTAACTGCTATGCTAAAATTTATCCCTTAATCAAAACAAATCTTCCCATGTCCAATAAGCACTCCGCCCTCTGTACGAATTTCATAAAAATAAAGTCCACTCGCAAAACTGCCGCGTTCTAGTGCGTAATTGTTGCCCGATATTGTGCCATCATGTGTTTTTCGACCAAGCATATCCGTCACCGTGATTTGCAAGGGGAAAAGCCGTTTAGGCAGATCGCTATGACTAATGATTACCCGCTCATGGGCTGGATTGGGCGATACTTGCCAACGATCGTCTAACGCAGGCGTTGTGGTGGCAACAATTGGAGGTGGAGCCACAGACACAAAATCTTTACCAATAATATGCTCTGTGGTGTTCGTTATGATAGGCGGGTTAAAATCGAAATAAATAGCCACTTTGTTATGAATCACCGTACCTAATGCCAAATCGGGCTTTTGACGGATCCTAAAAGTGACAAACCCCTTAGATGCTGGCTCATTGGTATTGGAATCGGGCAGGAAAATATCGTCAAAACGGAAGGTAAGCACGCCCCTTCCCGTCACCGACCAAGTATAATTATGGCTGCTTGCTCCTGGCTCAATAGAAAGTAGATCAAGTGTCTCTTCAATCGTGTCTTTCAGCACCACCGTAAATGCCTCCGCTGTACCTGTATTTTGAAAATGAAGGGTATATTCCAGTGCTGTATTGGCCTCAATAAAATGCTGTGTGCCGTAACCCAATGGTAGCGCTTCTTTACTGTTGGGGTCATAAGAATTTACGTTTTCTCGGCAATCAATATCGATCCACGGATCATCATCGGGCGTAGGGAACAGGTTGACAAACCCTGTCGTAAACACACCCGCATTGCAGCCCTGTACCACATCAGCACTAAGATGCGCCAAACTAGGGTGAAATGGTGCTTGATCCACTTCAAGCCGATAAGTCGAGCCATCTGCTGCCATTTTAAAGGTTAATGCCTCACCAGCGGCGAGTATTGGGGTTTGGGCTTTTCGTTGTATCATATCATCTTCAATAACGATATACTCTGTCGGTGCTACCATATCACCTGTCCCAATATTTTGAATCTTAAAAACTACGCTATCACCATCACAAACGACATTTGTGGTTAAACTAGCACCACTCCAAAGCCCATTCGTTGGCAAGCACGAACTATCGGGGTAGGCATGCGCTTCCGTACAGTGTGTATAACCCAAAGGCGCATTGCAATCGGTAAAGAACTTGATCTGAAAATTGCGGAGATGACGATCTGGTGGAATGGGATCAAAATCAATTCGTACAGATTGACCCACTACCGATGTTGCCGATGGTGTACTGCTCGTAAAGGACAATAAATTATCCAATGTGACAATAACATACGCATTAAAGGCCGTATCAGTACCCATATTGGACAATTGCCCATAATAAGTACCCGAAAAGCACGGCCTTATCGCAAATGAACTCAAACTTACCTCCATCAAAGGGCATCGGGGCAATGTATCCGTAAAATCAACCAGTGCCATATCTCCAACATTGGGTAGGTTGACCGTCACACTGTCCACGCAGTACGCGGCAGGTATGCCCAAAGGTGTACTATGCACCAAGTAAGTACCGGGAGGAACATCCATGCTGTAATTGCCACCTATACTGGTCGTCGCATAGAAGTCGGCGCTAGCACCAGTAGCCTTCACTATTCGAGACAACAACGGCCTGTCTGATAGGTCATTGGTACAGTTTTGCTCCGTATCCGATACGATACGCCCCGAAATGAGATTATCATATACCTGCCCATTTTCTCCTATTTTGACAAGAAAACCATTCACATTGGGAAATATCCATGCATCACCACAAGCAATACAGCCATTATCGGGCGTTGAACGAATATCACTGATGCGTCGGGAATCATCACCCGGGGGACTCAAGTTCCGAAACCATTCCTGATTGCCATCTTCGTCCAATTTTACCATGGCCCAATAGCCATCTCCAAGGGCAAATACACATCCCCCGTCGGGGCTGCCATCAATGGTGACTGCACTTTGACCAATATTTACCCCCCATTGGTTGGCAAAACTCTTTTCCCATAGCAGTACTCCATCTGTATTTATTTTATCAATGGATAATTCGTATAGAAACACATTTATTTTTGCTAAAAACAAGGTGCCATTTGATGAAAAACGAGTGGTGGTGGTAAAATCCGTATTACCAAAAATTTTAGTCTCCAGTATATTCAACTGGTTATCTAAGTGCATCCAAAATTCATAGATAGAGTTTGAATTATTGCCTCTGAGTTTACCGGAGACAAGAAAAGTGCCATCACTTTTTTCATAAAAATCACGTAAAGTTACCCGCCCCAAAGGGATCGAAATATTGGCTGTGTCAATGAGTGTACCCGTTGCGTCGGTTCGTAAAATAAGTCCATGATAGGCATTATTTTGATACACCTCGCCTACGGCCATAATTTGGCCATTTTGAAGTGTTTTAACGCTCTGAAAGGAAGCACTTTGTCCTAAGGGGTAGTTTTTGCGCCAAAGAAGGTTGCCCGTACTACTAAATTTGAGTAAACTGGCCTTAGGAAGTGGAATACTATTACCCCAATCTTTTTGGGTGCCACGTGTGAGTAAATAGCTCCCATCATTAGCGGCGTACAGGCTGGTACTATACATGGTATCGCCAGCAGGCAAAGCAACCTCCCATTGCGGTGCTCCATCGGCATCGGTTTTGAGCAAATGGATACTTGTGGTATCAAAATCCCAAGGTGCCAATGCGCAGTACCCACCATCGGTGGAAAGTACCACGCGGTAAAAATTAGAAAAAACACTTGGTGTAAGCGTGTAATTGCGCTCCCAGCCACCTTGCGCATGGGTACAAAGGGTCGCAAGGAGGCATACTAACCCAAACAATATTCGAGCCTTTTGTATTTTTTTCATAGTGTATTATATTTTTTAGTTGAACTGATGTTTTTATATAGTGTACTTTTCATGGTACAAATGTTGGGCAATTTGCCGTTAGAAAAAAAATCAAAATATTGATTTTGTCTAAATTAATTATTTATTTTTATTTTTCAAAATATTGTTTATCAATATTTTAAAGATAAATTTTGTAAAATAAAAATTTGTAAATACCGTTTTATTTTTCTACTATTTTTCATAAATATCGTCATGCAAAACGAATCATCCAGTTTATACCACTTGCTCGATACCCTTTCTGCCACCGAATGCCGAGCATTGCGCAAATGGTTAGCATCGCCGTACCACAACCAGCGCGCCGATTTAAAGGCACTATTTGATGTGTATGAAACGGCAAGAAAGAAAAATAAATCCGTTCCCGACAAAGCGGTTTTATCCGAGCAGTTATTCCCCGGTGAGCCTTATGACGACCATCGGGTGCGGATGTCGATGAGCCTTTTATTAAAGCAAGTAGAATCGTTTTTGCTCTATGAAATGACCCAAAACGATACACTGGAGATCGAAATTAAAAAACTAACGCTATACCGAAGCCGAAATTTGCCCGATCATTTTCACCGTCAAATGTCGAAAGTACGCCAACAGTACCACGCACAACCGTATCGGCATCCACAATGGCATTGGCAGGGTTTTGAGATAGAACAAGAAAATTATTTGTTGCAAGCCACCGAACGCCGTACCGCATCGCTCAATGTGCAGGCCACAGCAAATAGCCTCGATTTGGCTTATCTCGCCCTCAAATTACGCCATACCTGCGCTGCACTCTCGCACCAAGCCGTATTCAAAGCCGATTATGATTTTGGGCTTTTACCCACGGCCTTGGCGGCTATTGTAAGCAAAGATTGGCCTAGTATTCCCGCTTTTGCGGTGTATTACCACTGTTACCTCACCCTAAGCCAATCCGACGACTTGGGACATTTCCAGCGGTTCAAAGCGGCGTTGCTCACGCACGCACACGATTTTCCACCAGCCGAAATGCGCGATTTGTACCTATTGGCCATCAACGTTTGTATCCAGCGGTACAACCACGGCGACCGTACTTATTTAGAAGCAGAAATGGAACTCTACCAACGCGGATTGGCCGAAAAAATACTCTTTATGGGCGGTTATATCACCCGTTTTACCTACCGCAATGTGGTTTCTTTGGGGCTTACTCTTCAGCAATTTGACGAAACAGAATTATTTGTAGAAACCTACAAAGATCAAATGGAGCCACGCCACCGCGATGCCAATTACGCCTTTAATTTGGCCCGATTAAAATACGAACGCGGCGCGTATCCCGAAGCCTTAACACTCTTACAACAGTCGGATTACAAAGATCTACTGCTCAATCTTGCAGCAAAAGCACTTTTGCTCAAAATCTATTACGAAACCGACGAAGATACCGCCCTTGATTCGCTATTGGATGCCATGAGCAATTTTGTACGGCGGAAAAAAGAACTGGGTTATCATCGGGATAATTACCTCAACCTGTGCAAGTTTGTGAAAAAAATAAGGACGATTCGTGTTGGGGATAAAACGGCGCTTGCGACCCTCAAAAAGGAAGTGGAGGATACGCCCGCATTGGCTTATAAGGATTGGTTATTGGTGAAGTTGGGGGAATAGCAGTATCTTTGTCCAAACGCTGCCAAATCAGCAATATCCATGAAAAAACTTACCCTTACCGCACTGCTCCTGCTGGTCATCACCTTAGGATTTGCCCAAATCACCAATTACAATTTCACCTTTGAACCCGGTACAACACTCGGCGCATGGAACTATTTTGACAATGGAACCAATATTACCGGACTCACTTTTGTGGCCAATCCATTCCCCAGCGGCGCGAATACCTCTGCAACCGTAGCGAAATTCACTGCCAATGACGACGGTGGCGAATGGGCCGGTTTCGAATCATTATATGGTACTTTGGGAAAATGGAAATTTGACGGCGCAAACCCTACCACCGTCACGATGCAAGTCTATAAAACGACGTTTAGCCCCGTTTATATTAAATTCACCAGCACCAATGCTGCCGGACAAGGCACCACTTTTATCGGCAACAAAGTGCCTTCTGCCATAAATCAATGGGTTACACTAACGTATATTGTCGATTTTTCAGTTGCGCTGATCAATACGGGTAACGGGACAGGCGGCGGCGGCGTAGATAATGACGATAACAATATTGGGAATAATCAATTGGTGATACACGCCGATAAAGATGCGAATAGAACCGCCGATCACGATGTCTATTTTGATAATATTCAATTTACAGCCACCAAATTGGCCGATCCAATTGCTCCTCCTACCCCTGTAGCCGCACCACAGGTACACGCACCCACACCGCCCACAAGAAACACGACTGATGTAGTATCGATTTACTCCGGCGCATATACTGATCTGGTGGGTACAAAAATAGGGAAAAACTGGGGCGAAGCCACCATTGCCAGCGATATTACGGTCGATGGTGATCTCACCAAACAGTTATTACAGTTCAATTACCAAGGTATCGTGCTGGACGCGCCCGTTAATTTGGTGGGATTTGAAAAATTGCATATTGATGTGTTTCAAACGGATCAAGCCCAAATAAAACTTTCCATTATACACCAAGGCGGTGCTGATATTACCAAACTATTGGACATTGCCAACCCCGGTTGGAATAGTTTTGATCTTCCTTTGTCCAATTTTGCAGGACTCAATTTGGCTACAGTTTATCAATTAAAACTAGAAGGCGCACCTACACAAGGCAATACCACAGTCTTTTTTGACAACCTATATTTTTACAAAGGCACCAGTTCAACGCTAGACAACCTAACCGCAGACAACCTCCGCGTCTATCCCAATCCTTTTAAAAACGATCTGACAATAGATGCCACTGCATCCATCTCCAAAGTCGCTGTTTTTAATGTTTTTGGACAGGAGGTATTGTCTTTTTGGCCCAATACTGCTTCGACTACCATGCCTTTAGGTGGGCTTGCGGTTGGGGTATATTTTGTTGAGGTTTGGGTGGATGGCAGGATTGGAGTGGTTCGGGTTTTTAGGGGATAAAGGGGTGTTTTTGACTACGGTAAATAAGTTCGGCCACTAAGCCCGTCCAGCCAGTTTGATGCGATGCACCCATGCCTCGGCTATTGTCACCATGAAAGTATTCATAAAACAAAATCAGGTCTTCAAAATATGGATCATCTTTGTATAAATGGTGGTGATCATTGACAGGGCGATGTCCATTTTGGTCTTTTTTGAACATACCAATCAAGCGGTTGGTAAGTTCGATGCTTACTTGCTCTAAGGAAACGATATTGTTGGTATGTGTCGGGAAGGGGACTAAGCAATGAGTACCGTAGTATCCACAAAATTTTTGGAGTGATAAAATCAGCAAGTAATTCATCGGAAACCAAACGGGACCTCTCCAATTGGAATTGCCGCCAAAAAGCGGAGAAGTGGACTCTGCAGGTTGGTAGTTCAGTCCAAATTTTTTGCCGTTAATATTCAATTCATAAGGCTTTGTATGAATTTTGGACAAAGAACGAATCCCACCAGGTGCCAAAAATTCTTTTTCATCCAAAAGCGGTTTCATGATGCGTTTGAGTCTGTCTTCGGGTACCAAGGATAACAAAATGTCGCCACCGTGCGCCGGATCTATCAACATATCGTACTGATTTTCATTTTTCCGGTATTTAGCAAACCATCTAAGCCTAGCATGAAAAATAGGCACCTTGTCTAACGTTTCTTTTGGAATCACCAAAACAGCAAAAAGGGAGGTTAATCCAACCAAAGACCTGATTTTTACAGGCAAATAAGATCCGTCGGGTTTAGCCAATACATCATAAAAGAACCCTTCTTTTTCATCCCATGCGCCTACCCAATCTTTCGCAATTCCATTGAGCGAATCGGAGATATAAACGAAATGCTCAAAAAATTTGGTGGCAACATCTTCGTAGGCAATGTTGAATTGACTGAGTTCGAGTGCTATTTCCAGCATGTTCAGACTGTACATCGCCATCCAGGCAGTACCATCGGCTTGCTCCAAAAAACCTCCTCCGGGTATCTCACTGCTTCGATCAAACACACCAATATTATCTAAACCCAAAAAGCCGCCTTCAAATACATTATTGTCGTTGTGGTCTTTTCTATTGACCCACCACGTAAAGTTGATCAATAGTTTGTGAAATACTTTTTCTAAAAATTGATGGTCTGGCACCCCTGTTTTTTCTCTGTCTATTTTGAACACTTCAAGCGCTCCCCAAGCGTGTACGGGTGGGTTCACATCGCCAAATGCCCATTCGTAGGCGGGTATTTGCCCGTTCGGGTGCATATACCACTCACGAAGGAAAAGAATCATTTGTTTTTTGGCAAATTCGCTGTCTATCCGCGCCAAAGGCACACAATGAAAAGCAACATCCCAGGCAGCATACCAAGGATATTCCCACTTGTCGGGCATGGTAATAATGTCCTCATTGTTCAGCGAGTGCCATTTGTGGTTCCTTCCTTTTTTACGGCTTTCGGGTGGCGGTGGCTGCCCCGGGTCGCCATGCAGCCAGCGCGGTATGTCTATATTGTAATACTGCTTACCCCACAGCATTCCGGCAAATGCCTGTCGTTGGATCATCTTATCTTCTGCGTTGCTCGGCGCGCTGATTTGGTCGTAAAATGCATCCGCTTCTGCTATTCTATCTGTAAAAACCTGCTCGAAGTCTGGCCCAAAAGGCTTTTTAACCGCATTTTTGCTGAGGCGAAGTTGAAGGACAACTGACGCACCTGCTTTCACGGTGCAATCATAGTACGGCGCAAATTTTGTCCCTTTGGTATGGTTATCAAAAATACTGAAATTGTTCTGGGTGACCGCCACATGAAAAGCATCCTTTACATAAGGTGTGGAAAACGGAAGTTTAAATATCCGCTCTTTATTGGTTTCGTTTTCAGTAAACAACAATCTATCGGGCTGCTGAAAGTAAAACTGGTACGTACCCAGCGCATGGTGCTTGGCTTCCACTTGCGAAAAACTGGTGTCCTTACCCTTTACATATTGAATGGATGGCTTTTCGGGTTCGATACCAAAACTCCACAAGTTCCTAAACCACAAAGTAGGCAGGACACAGATTTCAGCATCTGCGTCACCTCTATTGTGGATTGTGATTCGGATACAGATGTCTTCTACATCGTGCTTTGCATATTCTGTAAATACATCAAAATACTTGTTTTTATCAAATATTCCAGTATCTTGTAGTTCAAATTCGGGTTCAAAACGAGAACGGGCGCGATTCCCCCTTTTCAAATCTTCATACGGAAACATCGTCTGCGGGTATTTGTACAAGTGCTTCATATAGGCATGCGAAGGCGTATTGTCCAAATAATAATACAGTTCCTTTACGTCCTCTCCGTGATTTCCTTCGTTTCCGGTAAGTCCATACAGCCGTTCTTTCAGGATCGGGTCTTTTTTATTCCAAAGGCAGAGCGCAAAACACATCCGTTGCATATTGTCTGAAATGCCCGCTAGCCCATCCTCGCCCCATCTATAGACCCTGGAGCGCGCATCGTCGTGTGGGAAATACTCCCAGGCAGTGCCATTCGGGCTGTAGTCTTCCCGTACTGTACCCCATTGGCGTTCGCTGAGGTAAGGGCCCCATTTGTTCCATTTTTTAGATCCGGTTTTGATTTCGTCCAACCGTTTCGATTCTGCTGAATATGACATTGTCTTAAGTAGTTCTGAGTAGTGAATCTTGAAATTTTATTTTTGTAACTGGTTTGTAATCAATTGAATATAAAAAGATACTGGCTTGGGTTATATTCGTTCACGTACTTGTTTTTCAAATACGAAATCTGCCTGTATGATTTTGAGTGCCAAATATAGGCGTTCTATCACCCGCGAGAGGCGTTTATTTTTTAATATTTTTGTCATAAATGTACGACGAG
>JBEAVK010000234.1:0-19951 GCA_041160955.1 Bacteroidota bacterium | reverse complement strand
GCCTATTCACAGGAAGTGTAAGCCCAGCATCGTTGAGTTGCAAAGACGTTGGCCCTAATTTGGTTATTCTAACAGTAACCGATCCAACTACAAGCATGATGGACACCTGTCATTCCATTGTTACGGTGCGGGATGAACAAGTGCCAGTAATTACTTGTATGCCTTCCTTTGCGCTTAGTCTTGGAGGAACTGGTACAGCATCACTGACACCAGCATTAGTGCTTCTTGACGTTGTGGATAACTGTGCGTTGGAATATACGGTGAGTCCCAATATGTTCGATTGCGATGATGTTGATTCGTTAAGGACAGTAACTTTGACAGGGATCGACGACGGCGGTAATACCGCCACCTGTACGACTACTGTAGTGATCAGAGAAACGGTTGCACCCGTGTCTGCAACTTGTGCATCTAGCATAACCCTCCCGATACCACCGGAAGGTCTTACGCTTGATGCTGTATTACTGGGGATAACCGATAACTGTACTGCACAGAAAGATATCGTATTGACATTCTCAGGAAATTCAACCTTTGGCACTGGGGCTATTGGCACTACAGTTACGGTTATTTACACGATGAAAGATGAATTTGGCAATATGTCAATGTGCTTAACAACCATTACATTTACATCTGGGGGAATAAACAAAGGTGTTTCCCCTGTTAGTTCCGCATCGCTTAATGAGGAAAGAACTCTTCCAGCAGCATCAACTCAAGCAGTTGAGTTGATGGTATATCCAAGTCCAATGCTTGATCAAGGGTACATTACTTATTGGCTACCAGAAGATGGAGATGTGAATATCGAACTTTGGGATGTAAATGCACGTTTGATAAAAACCCTGCAAGATGCTCCAATGATAGGCGGCGGCCACGCTATTCAGTGGCAACGCGAAACGCTTTCAGAAGGTATGTACTTTGTTGTATTGCGGATAAATGGCACACCAACTGCTTATAAAGCATTGATGATAAGTCGTTTGTAATTGTTACGATACTAGGGAGTAGCCAGTTGTTACCTACTGGGTTGCTGGCTGCTCCTTAGTTTTGTTTAATATTGATATTATTTACGCATATCTTCCATACATCTCTATTAGACTTGTTGCAGTAGGAGACCATCCGGCCAAAAATTGATCTTTTTGTGTTGCTGTTCGGCTATTTTCTCGTCCGTAACGCTGCTGCGAACTCAAAAACAAGCCTCCATCTGCCCAAAAATCTTTAATTTCAGGTCTCGACCACTCCCACCGCAACAAATCTATTTTTGAGACCCAACAATTTCCCATGTGGATCAAAACTAAGAAAGGATAGCAAAACGGATTTTACGGATTAGAGCGGATTGTTTCAAAAGAATCCATTTAAATCCGTAAAATCCGTTTCATCCGTTCCCCCATTAAGCAACAGGGTGCATGTCACATGGGAAATTGCTGTTGATACCTTATCCACACGCATAGAATAATGTTTACCATCTTTTTATGGATGACCAAATGGTGTTGTGTGCTCTTGATTAAAAAATAATCATTCCTTACTGCTAAGATGTGACACATAATTAATGTTCCGTCCAAATCCTAAACCTAAAAAAGGGACTATTTTACAACAAAAAAGTCAGATCAAAACCCTACCCAATTTTTGGTACGGTTTTTGTAATAAGTAGTATTGAAAATCAGTGGACAGGTGGTTTTTACAAGAAAGACGCGGTTTGTTTTGAAAGGGAACGGTTTTAGATTTGCAAAATATTTGCAAATAAAAAGGCATGATTTCAAAATATCGTTGTAACCTTGCACCGTTATTTTTAATCCTATTCTTATTTTAATCCCCTGAATATTGATATAAATACTTGATAATCAAGCATTTGATTTATATTTAGGAATACAGTGGCGGTTGGTGAAGTGTGGTTTTAAAATGGTTTCCCTCTCAAATTTGGATGCTCGGCAACGGGTGAATACTGTTATATCTATAATAAAACAGGCTTCAAATTGTACATTTTGAAATTTCACATATATTGAAAAAATATTTATCACATTACCAACCCAATTCGATTTCTATGAAGGTCACTCAACCCTTCTTTACTCTATCCCATATTCATTTTTCACAAATTTTTTTATCCATGAACGTATTTAGTTACTCACGCCAACTGGCGCAGGGGATGCTGGCATTGCTATTCACTTTGGCCACGGTGGTCGGTGTAAATGCACAAGCCTGTACACTCTTGCCATTGGCTCCATTTGCTCCCGTCCCAACGTTTGATTTGCCACTTAGTGCAACACCTTTAGTGCCATTGTTGGGAGTCCCTACTGCAAATGCGACATTTAATGCAAATGTTGCTTCTGCGTATTTTCAGTCCGATTGTGCTTTTACACCATTATCCTTCAGGATTTACACATCCGCCGTTGGTGGTGCTCCTGTCGCTGCTGAATCATTTCAATGCGCCAATGTAGGCCCTTATATTAGCCGCTGGGTGACCACCATAGGTCTTTTTCTAACGGAAAGCCCAAGAAGGGAGGTTCAGTTCAGGATTGTAGATGTTACAAATCCTTCATTCCCAGTAATGCCGCCTGTCACCACAAATACAGGTCTGGGAGCAACTACATGTGGTGTTGCTGTTTCAGGCATTGATGCCAATCCAAGGGACAACTGTACCATACCCAAATTGACATGGGCCATTACTGGAGCAACAACTTTGAATAGTGCTGCAACAGGTATTAACCAAGCAAGTGGCACTGTTTTTAATGTAGGTGTTTCTACAGTAACTTATACTGCTACGGATGCTTCTGGCAATACAGGTACCACTTCATTCACTGTAACAGTAAGTGACAATACCGCTCCTGTTATTACTTGCCCTGCTACACCAATCAACCGCTCTGCCGATACTGGTGTTTGTACTTATACTTATACAGGTAGTGATCCACTCGCCAGTGCCACTGATAATTGCCCAAATACTTTTACTTACGCTTATTCTTTGACTGGTGCTACTACTGCCGGCCCACTAACAACGCTGGTTGGACAGGTATTCGCTTTGGGTACTACTAGTATTAGCGTAACTGCTACCGCTGCAAACGGCGTGGCTCCACTCACTTCAGCAGCATGTATGTTTAGTGTTGTTGTTGCCGATAATCAGCCGCCAGTTATTGGTACAGTTCCGGGTAACCTAACTTTATATACCAGTGACAATCTAACTACACCGATGAACCTTTGCGATGCCGATACCACTTGGACGCATCCTTCGGTATCGGATAACTGCGGCGTAGCGACGCGTACCATTGCTTTGAGCGGTGCTACTTCGTTACCTGCTGCAGCATTTACTTCGGCTTCTACCGCTTCTTATGCTTTTAATTTAGGCGTAACAACGGTAACTTACCTTGCGACAGATGCCAATGGCCTTACCTCGACTAAGACATTTACGGTAACAGTATTGGACAATGCGCCTCCAAGCGTTACGGCATCTAATCAGAACTTCAATGCGGTTGTTAATATCAATACCTGCGATAAAGATATTACTTGGACACGTCCATCACTCGGCACACCATTGGATTGTGGCCCAGTAAAGATAAAAGAGACCTTTGTTTCTGGGCCAAACCCAAATGTATTAACGGGTTTACTCCCATTTGATACCATAAATGGTGGCGGTGTAGCCAATACCAATTTCCCTGCTGGTACTACGGTGATCCGTTATTCTTGGATTGACAATTCCCCTGCTTCAGCGGATTTCTCGGTATTATACACCTTTATCGTAACGGAAAGCGTGCTTCCAGTGGCCGCATGTCAAAATATTAGCCTAAACCTTGACGCTAATGGTGAAGCACTAATGTTGGCCTCGGCTGCGGATAACGGTTCTTCTGATAACTGCCCAGCTTGGACAGTAGCAGTAACTGCTCCAAACGGTATTCCCGTACCATTGACTGGAAATATCACTTTTAATTGTGGCGATTTGGCAGGACAACCGCTCGCAGGTTGGCCTTATACGCTAACGGTTACAGATGCCAGCAACAACACAAGCTCAACAACTTGTACAATAAAGATTGTTGATAATGCAAAACCATTATTGACTTGCCCTGCCAATCTTACTGTTTCTACGGGTGCAACCGACTGTATAGGTACGATCAATACTGCTGGTGATCTGTCATTAGGTACGTTCCCTACTATTGGCAGATACGATGACAATTGCAATATCACAAGCATCGTTATTGCTGGTAATAACTCCGTTGACCTAAATGGTGCAAGTACGGCGGGTACAACTCCATTGACATTTACGGGTATCAATCCTTCGGTTTCTCTTTCTAGTGCTCAATTTGCCCTAGGAACGACTAACTTGACTTATACTATTACTGACCAAAGCGGTAACGTAGAGGTATGTAATTTTATCGTTGTGGTAAAGGATAATGTAAAACCAGTAGCAACTGGTTGTCCTACTGGCCCTATTAATGTAAATATCAATACGGTTTCTTGTTCTTTCATTCCAACAGCACCACTGTGGAATGTTACATTTGCTGATCCAGGTGCTTGTTCAGTGCCAGTGAACGTGGTTACAACAGGCGGTACACCTACTAGCCCGTTCCCACAGGGAGAGAATCCAATCACGATCACAGCAACGGATGCTTCTGGTAATGTTACTGTTTGTAGTTTTATTATTGATGTGGCCGATTTTATCGCGCCTGATGCAAAATGTAAAACAGCAACAGTCAACCTAAGCACCCCTACATCATTAACACCTGCACAGGTGAACAATAATAGTACGGACAATTGTACCTTACTCGATCCAACAAATCCAAATCATTTTGCTTTGTTTGCTTTGGACGGCGTTTCTCCGCTTACTTTTACTTGTACTGACGTTCCTTCCAAAAAAGTAGTTTTAAAGGTAACAGACAGAGACAATAATTCAGATACTTGCCAGGTAAATATCACGGTAGTCGATAATATTTTGCCTATTTGCGCTACTCAAAGCATTACACGCCAATTAAGCGCAACTAACCCAGGTTCAGTAACTGTATTGGCCAATGAAATAAACAATAGCAGCAGCGACAACTGTGGTTTGGCAACACCTAATCCATTCCAAATCAGTTTGAATACACCAGTTTCATTCCAAAATAGTGTGACATTCACTTGTGCTCAAAAAGGTGCAAATGCTGTCATTTTAAGGGTAACTGACAAAAACGGAAATACATCCTCTTGTGCAGCAACCGTTACTATTCAGGATGTAACACCTCCAGTAGTATTAACCTCACCTGCTGCAATTACAGTGAATTGTGACGTAGT
Organism: Bacteroidota bacterium; assembly: GCA_041160955.1. Lineage (GTDB taxonomy): Bacteria > Bacteroidota > Bacteroidia > Chitinophagales > Saprospiraceae > M3007. The sequence continues at coordinate 14,713 of JBEAVK010000234.1, read as the reverse complement.
AGGTGCTTTCGCAACTGTAGCGGCTTATGTAAATACTTTGCCCGATGCTACTTTTGGTGATAATTGTGCTATTGCAGGTATTAATGAGACCTTTACAACAGCCGTTGGTACTTGCCCAAATGCATTTACGATCACACGTACATGGACGGCTTCGGATACAAATACGCCTGCACTCACCGTTCAAGCGGTTCAAATTGTGACTGTTCAGGATACTTCAAAACCAGTCATTACAACACCCATAAGTGCAGAAACACTTAATTTGAGTAGTTATACAGTTTGCAACCCAATAAAAAATTACACAGTTACAGTAACAGATAACTGCTCTATTGGTAATACAACGACTTGGTCGGTGGAATACGCAGACAATATCAACCCGATGGGTGCCGATGAGCAAGGTACTGGCACAACAACGGTAATTACTGCTGGTTTTGCCACTGGTATCAATGTGATTACCTTTACATCTACCGATCAATGTGGTAATTCCACGTCAAAGACCATCACAGTAACGGTAGTTGACGATGTTAAACCTGTATTTGCGTCTTATAATCAACCATTTACGACGACAACGTACTGCGGTAAAGCATTTGTTTACGATAATACGTCAGGTATTTGTGGTTACACTTTCCAGTGGGTACGCCCTTGGAACGGTGATATAACAGATTGTAGCAATTTCACTTTTAGCCCTGAAAGTATCATAGCAGTAACACAAACAGGTACCCAAAATTTATCTGTAAATCCAGTCTTTACTTGGGATGTAACGAATTCATTTACAGAATTGGTAGCACTTTCCTTGACGTTGCCAGTAGGTACAACTACATTTACCTATAAAGCAACTGACGCAGCCATGAACACTCAAACTTGTTCATTTACAGTTAAGGTAAACGATGTACAGCCGCCAACCCTGACCGGTTCTACTACAGCACTGCTTAATTCAATTTGCCCAACACAGCCAGTTCCAGACTATACTGGTCTTGTTAATGTAATGGACAACTGTCCACAAAATGTAACACTAACGCAGTCTATTTTGTCTCCAGTAACGGGGCCTTGGACACCAGCAACCACAATTGGTAACGTATTTGGTGCCAACCCAATATTGGACAATGGCACATTTGTTGTACGCATTACGGCCAATGACGGTGTTAACCCTCCTTTCAACCGCGATATTACGGTTACACTGGACGATAACACAGCACCAATTCCAACATTAAACTCACTAGCACCTGATACATCATTGTGCGGTTATATTATTTTGGACGCGCCAACAGCCAATCCAAACTGTACCGCTGGTAATATAATCTATGGTACTCCGGGTGGTATTTTTAGTTCCATTCCTGCACCAGGTTTCCCATTGGTAAATGGACAAGTAACGCATTATCGTGTTGACCTACCACCAGGTTTTGGTTGTACGCCATTCACCATTACTTGGACTTACAACGATGGTAATAACAATACATCCAGCCAGCCACAGCAGATTTTGCTGTGTCCAGATGTAACACCACCCGTTGCAAAATGTAAGACAAGCCCAATCAGTATTACCTTGTCTCCGATTACAAAAAATGCAACATTGACCACAATGATGGTGGACAATGCTAGTTTTGATCCAAACAATTGTAATCCGTTTACGCTTTCTTTGAGCAAAACGAATTTCACTTGCGCAGATGTATCTCCGAATAATACAGGTGCAACTACGGTAACAATGACTGCTACTCAAACGGTAAATAACGTAGTTCTATCTTCTCAGTGTACGGTACAAGTAAAGGTAATTGATAACACACCACCAGTATTTGTAGCTACTTCATTGCCGGCTAATATCACAGTGGATACTTGTTCTATCGGTTATGTATTACCTGCAGTTCCTACGGTAACAGCGGTGGATAGCTGCTCTGCTATTGTTAGTTTTGTACAGTTGTCAACACAAGGTACCAGTGGTGCTTCCAAGTATAATTATGTGGTAACACGCACTTGGACTGCAACTGATGTGTTTGGTAATACTGCTACTGCAGTGCGTACAATTACCGTTCGCGACGTAAAGAAGCCCGAATTTGCACTACCTTCGGCTGCTAATTTGATGTTCAATACTCCGCTGGTAACGACTACTTGCAATGCAGTTACAACACTTAATATTGCTAATATCATTAGTGATTGTGCGCCAGATAACGAATTGACCATCAATGTTAGTCCAGCGTATTTCAGTTTGACCGATCTGACTGAAACCTTACCAGTAGGTTCACATGTCATTACCCTCACAGCCACAGACCCAAGCGGTAATTCTGCTACTGCGTCTTTGACGATTGTGGTAAAAGATGCTACAAAGCCCATTGCTTCTTGTATCAACGGTATTTCCGTAGCCTTGAACGCCAATGGCCAAGCGATCGTAACGCCGAATTTGATCAATAACCAAAGCAGTGATAACTGTACCACTATCAGCCTCCAAATTCAAGAACTGGAAGGCGTTAATGGCGATACGATTGGAAATCCTGCTGCACAATTGATTTTTGGTTGTAGTGATGCAGATAATGATACCGAGTACCCTATTATCCTTTGGGTAAAGGATACTGTTGGTAACTTTAATTTCTGCGAAACCAATGTTGTCATTCAGGACAATGTAGCACCAGCGCTAACCTGCCCGGCTAACCTATCTGTAAGTTGCGAAACGATTGCGACAGCAAACTTAGGTACAGCCACAGCAGTTGATAATTGTAATAATAATACAGTAGGCGGTATAACCTATCCATTAGTTACTGTTACACCATCAACTATCGCTGGTACTTACCTTTGCCAAGGCATCACACGCACATTTAAAGCGGTGGATTTGGCTGGTAATTCTGCAACCTGTACACAGGTCATCACCGTTACGGATACCAAGCCTCCTGTATTTACAGTGAAGCCACCTAGCGATACTATTGCTTGTAATGATCCACTGATCAACGTACAACCAGTACTTTCGGATAATTGCACACCTAAAGACAGTATCAAAGTAGTATTGACCGAAGTTTCTACTAAAACGCTTACTGGATGCGGTAAATACGACTACACCACTACCCGTACATGGGTTGCAACTGATAAATGCGGCAACTCTAGCACACATACACAGGTACTTAAAATCGAAGATAAAACTGGCCCTAAATTCACTGGTATGCCAGATACGATTAATGTATTGACGGCTAATTTCCCAGTATCAACCAACTGCTCCGCGCCAGTCACCCTCAATGCTGCACAATTCTTTGACGAATGTGCATTGCTCACAGAGTGTACCATTAATTCGATTACCTTCTCCCCTACCTTCTTACCTTCTATTACCCCAACGGTATTGAATGTAAGCGGTAACTATCCAGTTGGTACGACCAAGGTATTCTTTACAGTGACAGACCCTTGCGGAAATATTGGAAAAGACTCTGTAACCATTATCGTAAAAGACAACAGCACACCTGTTGCAAAATGTGATAATATTTCAGTAGTATTGAGCAATAACGGCCAAGCAACAATTACTCCACTTGATGTTGATAATAACAGTTTTGACAACTGTGGACTTGCATTGGTAGGTGGTTTAACATTGGATAAAACCCAATTTGATTGCGAAGACCTAGGTGCAAATGTCGTTGTGCTTACCGCAAAAGACATTTTCGGTAACGCAAATACTTGCCAAGCAACCGTTACCGTAACAGCAGGTGCAAACTCAGGCTTCGACCTGGTAACAACTACAGTAACACCAACTTATTTTGGTGCTACAAATGGTTCAGCAACAGCAGCAGCAACAGGTGGTTCTAATAATTTCTCTTATGCATGGAACACAGGTGCTACCACCGCAACGCTTTCGGGTGTTGCAGCAGGTACTTATACGGTAGCCGTAAGCGACCAATTTAGCGGTTGCCAAAAACTGGCTACAGTTATTGTACCAGAAGGACCAAAAGTAAAGTTCTCTGTAGGTAACGCATCAGGTGCACAGAATACAGTTGTTAAAATACCTGTAACAGTGGATAATTTCCAACAAATTTCAGGGTTTACCTTTACGCTCAATGTTCCAACTACAGCAGTAGGCGCACCAGTTACGCCGATTGCATTAACCAACATCAACCCATTATTGGGAACTGGCTTGAATGCAAGTGTCAACGGTAATGTGGTAAGCGTCCTTTATTTGAACGGTACAGGTAGCAATGTTAACCTTCCACAAGGTTCACTATTGTTCAACCTTTGTATTCAATTGAGTAATGCAACATTGGGTACTTCAAGCCCAGTAAATATCGAAAATGCACCGGTTCAGTTCCAAGTATTGCGTGGTACTACGGTAGTGCCTGCAGATCAAATGAACGGTTCAGTTCAGATCACACAAGGCTTGAACGAATATGACATTAAAGGTGATATTTATCCTTGGCAAAGCCCAACTACAGGTATTCCAAACGTAACGGTTACAACTACTGGACCAACGCCAGCACTTACGCCGTTCCCAACGACTACTTTGGGTATTTACCAATTTGATAATATCGTAGCGAACACCAATACAACAACCAGCGCTGTGAAAAAACAGTCTGGTAACAATAAGATCGATATCATCGACCAAGGTTTGTTATTAAAGCATATCTTTGCAACTGCGGCTAGTCCATCACCATTGACCTCTCCGTACCAGCGTGTAGCGGCAGATGTTAACTTTGATGGCCAAATCAATATCATCGACTTTGCTTTGATCCAACGCTTGTTATTGGGTACGGTACAAAATTTGGAAGGAACAGCAGCCAAAGATTGGGTATTCATTCCTAAATCTTATACGTTCCCAACCACCACTACGGCACCATTCCCGAATCCTGTTTATGCAGCACTGCCAGTATTCCCGCAAACAATTGGACATACGCCATTGTTCCAGGATCAGTTGGATGACGATTTTGTAGGTGTACGTATGGGTGACTTAAATGGTGACGCACCATTGAACCTTGGCCCAGTTGATTTAACAGACCGCAATGACGAAACGTTGAAATTACGCTTACAGGATCGTACGATCAAAGCAGGTGAAACAGTTCAATTGGCCTTCAAAGCAAAAGATTTTGTGAACCAAAACGGTTTCCAGTTGACCTTTGCTTTTGATCCAAATGCACTCGAACTACAAGAAATTCAGCCAGGTACAGTGCCAGGTTTGGATGCTGATGCCAACTTTGGGACTACATTGTTGAGCGAAGGTTTCTTGAGCACAGCATGGGTTAATTTTGATGCAACGACGATTGCGGATGATGAAACATTGTTTACTTTGGTATTCAAGGCTACAACATCTGTAAATGCGCTTTCACAAGCATTAAACGTATCCAACGAAATTGTGAACCCAATGGCGGTACAAGCCGATGGTACAGTCCAAAACGTTGAAATTGAATATATTAGCGCGGTATCTTCTACTGGAACGGTAACCAACCAAGATGTTGTGTTGTACCAAAACCAGCCGAATCCATTTGTAGCACAAACCACCATTGGTTTCCGTTTGTCTGCCAATGACCGCTGCGCTGTTCGCATCTATGCTTCTAATGGCCGTTTGGTGAAAACCATTATCGGCAATTTTGAAAAGGGTTATAACGCTATCCAATTGCAGAATAATGACCTTGGCGGTGCAGGAGTTTACTACTACGAACTCACTACCCCATCGTTCAGCGACCGCAAAAAGATGGTTTTGATTGACTAATTCATCCTCCCTTATTCGATAGATGGAGGATTCGGAATCCGAGATTTGTGGCAATTGCTTTTACAAAAAAATGTAAGTAATTGCTTCAGATCTCGGATCACCGAATTTTCTGGTATCGAGTATCGAATTTTAAAATTACGATATGTTTTTCAGCATGAGAAATACAAACATAATCCTTTTATTGTTCGCTTTTTTGTTTCTACCCACCCTACAATATGCGCAGGTAGTCACTTTAAAAACCGATACAATTTCTGTCCCATGTACCTCCACCGATACGTTTTTAGTGCCTGTTAAGGTACTAAATTTTAATAATTTAGGTGGCCTACAATTTACAATTGAGTGGGACACTACCCTTTCCAAATTTATCCATATCCAAGATTTTAATCCATTGTTAGGCAATGGTTTTGTCAATATGGATTCCACTACCCATTTCACAAAAGGGCAAATTACATTTGCGTGGCTAGATCCTTCGGGTTTAAGCATTCCAAATTCAGGTAATAATACCCTGTTTAAGATGGCCTTTGTGCGGTTGGGTGGTGCTTTTTCGGCAGTAGCGTTCGATACCACTGCACTACCGTTCCCGCCCCCTACGGCAATTACGGTTTCTGACCCAAATTTCAATCCTCTTCCATTTAATTTATCCATTGGTGGCGTAAAAACCACCGATCTAGTGCCACCAACCATTAGTTGTCCCGCTCCGGTGCAGTTAATGTCTAATTCGCCGATTGCAGTGAGCAATATCGCTCCTACTGCAATTAATGATAATTGTGGGATTAATTTTACAGGCTGGAAATCGGCGGGGGCAACAAACGCCAATTTCCCAAATGATCCAAATGCCAGCGGTGCTGTTTTTAACCCCGGTATATCAACAGTTACCTATTCCACCACCGATTTTGGGGGTAATACGGCCACCTGTAGTTTTGCAATAAACATAATATTTGACCCAAATGCGTCGGATACGCTTACGTTTACTGCAAGTTCCGGTGCATCAAATTGTGGTGCGGTTTTCTTTACTGATGTAACAACAAATAATTTTGATTCCATTTTTGGGGCTCAATTTTCCCTCCAATGGTTGACTTCTGTTTTAAAGTTTGACTCATTGGGTTTGTTCAATACCAATTTGAATGTTACTGCGGGTAATTTCAATACCAATTTTGCACAAAGTGGCGGCCCAGTAGCAGGCAGTGGCAACCTTTCTTTTGGTTGGAACTCCGATGATTTTACGAATGGCAGTTCAGTGCCGGATGGTGCCCGTTTGTTCCGTATTTATTTTACAGTACAAAGCCCACACGGCAGTTCAAGTGCGATTAATTTTGTCAATTTCCCAGCGGCTCAATTGTCGATCAATGCAGCATTAAACCCTGTTGCAACGAGTTATGTATCAGGCCAGTTCAATGTGAACGATATTACACCACCTACCATACAATGCCCACCTAATCAAGTGGTGACTGCGGTAGTAGGTATGAGTTCTGCTACGGTAACGGGGCTTGAGCCTATCGTTCTGACAGATAATTGTAGTGGCAATATTGCATTGAACTACACCCCCGCCGGATTAGGTTCTGGTTTTGGGGTAGGGCCAGCCAACGGCACTTATCCCGGTGGCACCAATACCGTAACGTATAGGGCAACAGATTTGGCAGGTAATACCAGCACGTGTTCGTTTTTGGTAACTGTTGATCTTGGTTCCGTTTTTGAATTAAAAATTGACTCTGTTCAGTACAATTGTAATAGCACTAGCACTGTCTCTATTCCATTTAGGGTAAAGAAATTTTCGGATATTGCCGGTATGAATTTCCGCGTTGAGTGGGATCCAGCAGTGCTGTCTTATACTGGTTTTGGCAATGTCTTTGCAGGCATGGGCATTAATGGTGCCAATTTCCCGAGTGCAGCAACCACAGGCCCTTTGGGTTATGTCAACTTTTTGGCAGTTAGCCCTACTGGCATTTGGCCCAATATTCCCGATGGAGGTATTGTATTTGCTTTGAATTTTACGGTACTCAATCCAAATGCTACCACGAATATAGAGTTTATCCAACCGCTCAATGCTATTAATGGTTCTTTTGCGGCCACTCCATTTAACTTTATCAATGGTAATTTCAAGAGTGTCGATCTTACCCCTCCAACAATTACCTGCCCGCCCAACCAATTGGCTTCGGGTAGTGCCAATTGTTCGGCGTTGGTAGTGTTACCGTCGGCTACGGCAACAGACAACTGTGGTACAGTTTCCTCCATTGTCAATAATGCGCCTCCCACCAGTGTTTATCCTGCTGGTCTAACGATAGTCGTATTTACAGCAAACGATAATTCTAACAACAGCAGCACTTGTTCCATGACGGTCACTGTAAATGCAAATACAGCATTGCAAATCGCCAATTGTCCAACTGCACCTATTACTATTAATGCTATCCAAAATTGCTCTGCTGCATTGGCTTATCCAGCCATTTTAGCCTCCAACCCTTGTGTAGCCAATGCTAATTTTACGTATAACTGTAATTTCCCAGTCGGTACTATTCGCCCTGTAGGCACCACCAATGTAGTGTGTACTGCTACCCAATTGGGTAATGGCGGCGGATTTGTCACTTGCAATTTCCAAGTAAAAATTGTGGATGCTGCTGCTCCCGTACTTACTTGTCCTGCTAGTTTGACCTTGGAAGCGGCTGGTACAGATTGCTTTGTGACCAATCCTTCCCTCAATTTACCTACGGTGACAGATAATTGTGACCAAGGGCTTATTGCGACGATCGACTCGGACTTAACGGATACTATCTTTACTGGCGTGAACACCCTTATTTATTTGGCAACAGATGATGCAGGTAATGTAGGTACTTGTTCTTTTTTGGTAACAGTAAAAGATGTTAACCCGCCAAGTATTGCCTGTCCACCTTCTATTACAGTAAGTGCAACTACGAACTGTATGGGTGCAGCAACATGGAGTGCGCCAGTAGTAAGTGATAATTGTACGAACACCTCCAACATTAATGTCTCTGGAACGGCTACTTCTGGTAATACATTTGCTATTGGCACCAATCTGGTAACTTATACAGCAACGGATGCCTCTCAAAACACGGCCTCTTGTACTTTCGATATTAAGGTAGTAGAAGATGTTCCACCAAGTATTACCTGCCCTAATAGCGTTTTCTTGTTATTACCAACTAATAAATGTGATACGATACTTAATTGGACGGAACCTACTGCTACCGATAACTGCGGTATAGATACAGTAATGACCAATTTCGCACCAGGTTCGGTATTTCCTTCAGGAACAACAACAGTTGTTTATACGGCAACCGACTTTGCAGGCAATACGGCTACTTGTTCCTTTACAGTAGCAGCATTAGATAAGGTAGCACCAGTATTCACTTCATTCCCTAATGATATTGTGATTACGAATGCAGATCCATGCGGTCATATATTAAACTTACCAGATCCAAGTGGTACCGACAATTGTGACCCAAATCCAATGGTTTCGCCTACGGGGGTTTTGCAGGATACCTTCCCAATTGGTACCACAAAAATCGAGTTTTTGATCACTGATGCTAGTGGAAATATCACCAAAGACACCTTGTCGATCACGATAAGTTCTATGAACATTCCGCAATTTGGTAATTTCCCAGACAACCAAAACATTACAGGTTGTTCGGGCGTGGCCAATTGGACGGAACCAACGGTACAAGGCTTCTGTACTACACCGGTTGTTACCAGTTCGCATGACTCAGGGGATATTTTCCCTGTAGGGACTACGGTGGTGACATACACCGCAAATGAAGTAAACGGTATTACCATCGCCCGTACTTTTACCATTACGATCTCTGATCCTTCACCACCTACGATCAACTGCCCACAACCTGTGGTAGTAAATGCGGCTGGTGTAGTGATTAGCGACCCTTCTAATGCGGTGGCAACCATAACAGGTTCAGCAAGTTGCCAAAGTGCAGACCTAACTTTTAATCCGCTGACGGTAACAGACGACTGTGACCCGACGCCTACATTAGTTCAAGTGTCTGGCCCTACGGCAAATGGTAATTACCCAATTGGCAATTACACGTTGACTTATCAGGCAACAGATGAATTTGGTAATTCATCTACCTGTGCATTTACCGTGAATGTGACGCCATTCCTAATTACTGCACCTACTGTAGAACCTAATCCGGGTTGTGAAGGAGAAATGGTCGTTTTATCTGTTACTGCTTACCCAAATGCTACTTATGCTTGGACAGGCCCACAAACATCTTATCCGAACACAGCATCTATTACCATTTTTAGTCTTGCACAAGGCAATACAGGTAATTATTCTGTGACGGCATCATTGAATGGATGTACGGCCACAGCAGCACCCGTAACAGTAGTGATGGCTGTAAAACCTCTTGCAGAAGATGACTTGGGCTTCACGATTGGCTTAGGTGATACATTAACAGCAGCAAGTGTGTTGCTCAATGATAATTTTACGGCACTCACGGATATTTCATTTGCACAGCAAAGCCCCCTTGACGGTCTTAGTTTTAATACTTCGGATGGTACATTCAAGTATGTTTCTGGAGCGGCAGGCACATTCTCGTATATTTATGAGATATGCTCTATTGCCTGCCCCGATCTATGCGATATGGCTACCGTAACCATCAACGTTCGCGATAATAAATGTGATTTTATTCCAAATATTTTCACGCCAAATAACGACCAAACTAATGATGTTTTTGAAATACCTTGCTTAGACTCTGGATTATACCCTAACAACACCCTCGTGGTTTATAGCCAATGGGGCGATAAGGTATTTGAAGCAAAAGGTTATGAAAACACATTGGGTAAGGCTTGGGATGGTACCTTCAACAACGAAGCAGGTAGAGAACTACCCGATGGGGTTTATTATTACATTTTCAAGCAAGACTCAAGTGCTGCGGCATTGAAAGGTTTTGTCCACATTTACCGTTAAAATTTATAGTATGAAAAAAATATTATTCCCATTATTTTTACTAATGGCAACGGTGGCATGTGCACAGCAAGACCACCAATATACGCAATTTATGTACAATAAATTGCTCGTCAACCCAGCTTATGCAGGTGCTCGTGGCGTACCGAGTGTTACCGCAATTTACCGCAATCAATGGGCAGGTTTTGATGGCGCTCCTAAGTCTGCGCTAGCGAGTATTAGTTCGCCGTTCCTCTCCAAAAGGGTAGGTATCGGTGCAGTATTATCGCACCAACAAGCGGGTTTACAACGTGATTTCTTTGGATCATTGGCCTATTCTTATGACCTCATTTCCAGCGAAAACACCTCTTTGCGCGTAGGAGTGCAAGGTTCATTGCGTTCCTTAGCCATCAATTTTGCGGAAGCAACTACAGCAAATCCAGGTGGCCCTGGTGTTGATCCATCTCTGATTACCGACCGAGTTAATGACGTGTACGGTAATGTAGGCGCAGGCATTTACGGCACTTTTCTGCAAAAATTCTATGTAGGTCTCTCTTTGCCCCGTATTTATTCCAACACGATTGGCCTAAATAGTAACCCCGTATTTGTTACGGCAAAAGAATATCGTCACTATTATGGTATGGCTGGTGCAGTATTGCCAATTAGCAAAGACATTAAATTCTTACCCGCTATAATGGTTAAATATGTTTACGGTGTACCCATCAATACCGATATTAACCTGAATTTGGATATCAACAATAAATTTACCTTTGGTGTATCCGGACGTGTAGGCGGCGGCGGCGGTTTGGAATCAGCGGATTTATTGTTCTTTTGGCAGGCAACGGATCAAATCGGTGTAGGCGCTGCTTATGATTTCACATTATCCCGTATCCGCGATTTTACAGCGGGGTCTTTCGAGATCATGTTGCAAGCAGATTTGAAGCCGCAACCCACGCCAAAGGCTAAAAAGGGCAAGAAAAACCTTGCTAATCCAAGATTTTTCCTTTAATTCCCAAGGAGACTGTGTTATATTTTAACATTAAAAAATTTTAAATGATAAATGATAAATGTTAAATTCTAAATGTTAAATTAGTTATAACACAGTCTCCATAATTCACAAATCATAACTACAAAATCATGAAAGTTTATAAACATATCGCAGTACTTGCGTGCTTGTTTACTTTATTCCCCAGTTTGTTTGCCCAAAAACAAACAGTCACTGTACAAGTGAAAAATGAAGTAAATGTAAATACGAAAGAACTGGAATTTAGTCCCACATTTTATGAGGATGGCATTATTTTTATTTCCACCAATAATGCAGGTATAGAAAAAGAAAAAGACGATAGCCTCAATATGTTGGCCATGTCTATTTTACATGCGCGTCGGAATCAGGAAGGTGCATTAATGACTCCTGAAATTTTTTCAAAGGAAATTACTTCCAGAAACCACGAAGGCCCTGTTTGTCTGAGTCCAACGGGCGATATGGTCTATTTCTCCCGCAACATCATAATTGATGGTAAAGACAAGGTCGCGAGCGACGGCATCCAAAAAATGCGGATATACTCCTCTACTAAACAAGATAATATTTGGAGTACACCGATAGATCTGGGATTGAACAGTGGTGAATTTAACGATTGCCATCCCGCACTGAATATTGATGGCGACAAGCTCTATTTTGCTTCGGATCGCCCGGGTGGATTTGGAAAAATGGACTTGTATGTTTCCTTTAAAACTGGCGATAGCTGGGGTACACCAATCAACCTTGGTCCAAGTATTAATACAGCAGGCAATGAAGTATTCCCCTTTATTCACGCCGATAATACCTTGTACTTCGCTTCTACCGGGCGGGGCGGTAAAGGAGGATTGGATATTTTTCAAACCACAGTTGGTAAAAAAGGCGAATGGAGCAAACCGACCATTCTTCCAGAGCCATTCAATACTTCTGGCGATGATTTTGGGCTTATCGTTGATTTAAACAAAATTAACGGTTATTTCTCTAGCAATGGTACACAGGGACAAGGCCAGGATGACATCTTGAGTTTTAATGTACTCAACGGGAATTTGGACGACTTGATAAATATTGACCAAGACGAAGACAATACCCCGATGGATCTTTTGGTATCGGTAACAGATGCCGTGAGTGGTAAAGCACTCGCTGGCGCAGATGTACGCTTACTCGATTTGGGTATGGGCGATGTCATTGGGCGCGATGAATCCGGCAATTTGATCACCGTAGTAAAAGTAGATGGTCAAGATGTACTTAAAGCAGTGCCTGCGCACGCCGGACTCGCTGGCATTTCGGATAAAAAAGGCCGTTATGGTACCACTTTGGCACCAGGCACTTACTCCTTAACAGTTTCCCTGGATGGTTATCAGACCAAACAAATATCGCTTACCGTAGCCGAAGGCTCCAATAAAGTGACCATCCCGCTCAGCAAAGTAATGGATAAAGTACTTTGGAATGCCTCTGTTTTTAATTATCTTACTAATGCGCCACTTTCTGGTGCAACGGCAGTAGTAATTGACCTCGGAAATGGGAAAAAAGATACCATTATGACCGACGAAAATGGTAAAATCCAATATTACCTCAACCCGAATACGAAGTACAAAGTTGATCTATACCAAGGCGGTCGTATTATTGGTTCTACGGAAGTAGAATCGGGTGCGGCTGGCTCTGAATTGGCCGCTCATAATATTTCTGTGGCACCGTTGTTACCCGGTTCTGTTATGGAATTACCCAATATCTACTATAATTACAACGACGCTTCACTGCGCCCAGACGCACGAAAAGACCTTGATATTGTAGTGGCTTTGATGAAACAACACACAGGTATTAGTGTAGAACTATCCAGCCATACTGATAGCCGTGGTACAGCCAATTACAACCAGCAATTGAGCCAAAAACGTGCGAATGGTGTGGTTGAATACCTAGTAACTAAAGGTATTAGCCGCAACCGTTTATTACCAATTGGCAATGGCGAAAGTAAGCCGCGCAATAATTGTGTGGATGGCATCAAATGCAGCGAAACTGATTATGCTCGCAACCGCCGGACTGAAGTAAAACTGATTACTGGTGTCAATGGTAGTTCGATGGTCTATGTAGATGGTGAATTAGCACCAAGTACAATCGGTGCTTCCAGTGATCCCCAACCGTTTAACGGCGGTGACAATAAAAATGAACCTGAACCCGTAAAACATAATGGCGGTCTTAAAGTATCTACCGGCCAAGAACAATTTTATGTGGTAGCAGGCTCTTTTTTAGCAGAAAATCGTGCACAAAATCAATTGCAAACCTTGATCGCTGCTGGCTATAACGAAGCAAAAATTATCCGTTTTGAAGGTTCTAATTTTTATTCCATTTGCGTCCAGCAGTTTGATACACGCAATGCAGCAGAAGCTATGGAACGGACATTAGAAACAAAAGACAAAATTGATGCTTTTGTACGTGCTAGTGTGAAATAACGAACGATGTGATTTCAATTAACAGAACCCTGCACCCTATGTGTATCGCATGCAGGGTTCTGTTAATACAATTTAATGTTGTACAACGAGTTTTTTCGATCTCATAAACCGCCCCTTTTCATCAAACGCCTTAACTAGGTAAACGCCACTTGGCCAGTCCTCTGTCGCTATAATGATTTGCGCCCCTGCCGCTAATTGACTAAATGCCAGCCGTCCTCTAATATCCGTTATAATTACCTGCGATAAAGTGCCACTTTCGGTAGAAAGCGTCACATTATGGTGGGCGGGATTGGGTAGCAGCGACAACTCTGCCATGCTAACAGTCTGCTGTAAGGCTTCTTGCAGATCCACAGTGGAGAACATATCTGTTTGGCAACCTGGTTCTGCACAACCAAGACTATCCAACTTGAGTAACCAAGCCTTGAAGGAGTTATCGGGTAGGTTAATTTTTCCAGCCATAATATAACCGCCATCGTCTGTGGGTCGAATGGATTCAATCGTGGTTGATCCCAAATAATCCTGACCAAAAATAGGTGGCTTTACTATCCTTTTCCAAAGGAGCGTACCTGCTCCATCCATTTCAAATAAATAAGGATATAGTCCAGTTGGGGTGGCTATCGATCCGCCTCCCACTACATTGCCTTTTAGGTTAGTATCGAATGCAGGGATATAACTTGCAAAACCATAAT
>JBEAVK010000182.1:0-10721 GCA_041160955.1 Bacteroidota bacterium | reverse complement strand
GTGTATTTAATCATAAAGTCATTAGGTTTTGAGTAAATATTTGAATTGTCGGGGCTAGTGGTCGTCAACTTAGGCTTGATACATTTTTTACAATTTCGACCTCGGAGAGGTCAAACATTTGTAGATATAACAACCATCATTCCAAACAAAATGCCACAATCATATTGCCCTTTTTAGTTCCCAGTTTTTCACCGCCACAGGCCACTGCAATATACTGTTTCCCATTTACTTCATACATCGCTGGCGTGGCAAAAGCGGCAGCGGGTAATGTTGTTTCCCAAAGCAATTTGCCAGTATTTTTGTCAAAAGCGCGGAACTTACCATCTTTAGTAGCCGCAATAAACAGCAGGCCATTGGCCGTAACCACAGGGCCACCGTAGTTTTCGCAGCCTGTGGGTGCATTGCCCAGTTCAGGTGTTTCACCTAGTGTAACCTGCCACTTGAAATCGCCCGTATTCAAGTCGATCGCCGTAAGTGTACCCCACGGTGGCGCAATACCGGGCAAACCTTTATTATCTAAAAACTTATTATAACCCGTGTGTTTGTAAGGCAATGGATGAGCGGCAGCGACCGTGCTACCTACTTCTTTTTTTTCCATACCTAAAAGCCAATCGGCTACTGCATTTTTTTCATCGGCGGCCAATTGTGGAAAACCAGGCATCATTCCTTTCCCTGTACTCAACAATTGTAAAATAGATGGTTTACCGCGTTTTTGCTCTAAACCCACCAAAGATGGGTAACCACTTTGCGTATTACCCGTTCGGTCGTTTCTATGGCAGGTTGCGCAATGCGCGATATAAGTGGCCTCGCCCAAGGAGAGTGCGTGCGAAGGCTGCGTGTCAGCAGAGCGGTTCATACTCAATATCCAAGGCATTTCGTTGGCATTGACATACAAAATACCCGCTTGTGGGTCAGCAGCAGCACCGCCCCATTCAGCACCGCCATCGTAACCGGGCAGCAAAAATGCGCCATTCAGGCTAGGTGGCGCAAATAGCCGTTTATCTGTTTTTTTGAAAATTTCCAGCAGTTCGGCACTGTTTGCCGCATACGGACTAATGTCTTTTTCGGTCAATTCATGCGCTTGGCGGGCAAAAGGACGTGGCAATTCAGGTACAGGTTGCGTAGGCCATGCCGCTTCGCCATTGAGTTCGGAAGCAGGGACTGGCACTTCATTGATCTTGAACAATGGTTGCCCATAATCGCGATCAAATACAAAGACATAACCTTGTTTGGTCACTTGCGCAACGGCATCAATCGTGCGGCCTGCGCGCTGGACTTGGATCAAATTGGGGGGCGCAGGTGGATCTCTGTCCCATATATCGTGGTGTATAAATTGATAATGCCATTTGCGCTCGCCAGTCCGTGCATTCAAAGCCAAAAGACAATCGGAATACAAGTTTTTGCCTTTGCGATCACCGCCATAAAAATCCGGTGCCGCCGAGCCTGTTGGGACAAAAACCAGTCCGCGCTCCGCATCTACGGACATTCCCGCCCAGTTATTGGCACCACCGACGGAGGTATTCTTGTATGCCTCTTTGTTTTCCCAAGTTTCGTAACCCAATTCATAAGGATAGGGAATGGTATGAAATGTCCAGGCCAGTTGACCTGTACGCACATTAAATGCGCGAATATCACCCGCAGCAGCATCGGAGCCTTCGGAGACGCGCAAGGGCATGATAATCAAATCTTCAAAAAGCGTTCCGGGTGTATTAGAGACGATAAATTTAGTTTGCGCATGCGGTGGTAATCCTGTGTGCAAATCCACTTTACCGCTATCGCCAAAAGATTGGATGGGTTTGCCTGTATGTGCATCCAATGCGTATAAATGAGGGCCAATAGTATATAAAATACGTTTATCAGCACCATCTTCCCAATAGGTGACACCGC
This sequence comes from Bacteroidota bacterium, assembly GCA_041160955.1. Classification (GTDB taxonomy): domain Bacteria; phylum Bacteroidota; class Bacteroidia; order Chitinophagales; family Saprospiraceae; genus M3007. The sequence continues at coordinate 8,834 of JBEAVK010000182.1, read as the reverse complement.
GGCTCGTGCTGTGCCAAACCTTGAGCGGATCGCCAAATCGCCAAATTTCCTTACCTGTTGCCGCTTCTATTGCAACGGCTTGCACCGCTGCAGTTACTCCGTACAAAACGCCATCTACTACAATAGGACTCATTTGCATCTGTCCACTATCGGGTGCGCTGTACGACCATGCTATTTTAAGACCAGATACATTGGCGGGGGTAATTTGCGATAACGTGGAGTAGTGATTACGGTCGAGCCCTCCCAGATAACTACTCCATTGGGTGTAATCTTGTGCAGATGGGCGACAAGATACAATAATCAAAAGTAGTACGTAGAACGGTGTAAATTTCATAAATTGAGCAAATATATCTATTCACCTGGATATAAGTTATTTACCCCCAATCTCCGCCAAATAAGCACTTTGGAACTTCAAATTCCTACACTCTGCATCCGTCATGCTGTACCACGAGCGAAAGGTGACCACCACAGAGAAGGCAGTGGATAAAATAACAGTAAAGGTCAAAGATACACTGTTTTCACACACAAATTTACAAAAAGCAGCATCAGGTGCGCCTTCAATAGGATTAGGAGGCGAAGCGATAAAAATGAGTGCTGCTATACCAATCAAAAAACTATTCAACATCCAACAGCGCAGTATCCGTATCCGCATCCTCGAATACTCAAAAACACTCTTAAGACTTTCACTTTTTACATAAATATAGGTACGTGCTTTGAGGTAAGCATCTCGGTCGTCCTTGAAATAACGTGCATTAATCTTAGGAATAAACCAACGCCCCAGCAAGAGGTCAATAAAGCGATCTGTAACAATGCCAGTGGTATAAATCAAGGGTAATAGTACAAATGCCACTAAAATATTGCTGTTTTCGGCAGTTACTACATTCCATGGAAACCAAGACATATCCCAAATAGCAAATGCCCCAATCAGTCCGGCCAAAAGCGTACCGAAACCAGCAATTAATAGTTCTAGATGGTATGAGGGTTGACTCAAGATTTAGAAAGTATTATTTAATAATTATTTTCTGTTCGCCCATTCCACTACCTGTAATTACACGGACCGAATAAATACCGCTTTCAAACCTAGATACGTCTAATGAGCTTGTATTGGTATTTGCTGTTTGGAAATCAAGTACACGTTGTCCTAATGCATTATACAGTTCAATGGCTTGGATATCATTATTTTTTGTTGTGATTTGGATTTGGTCTGTTGCGGGATTTGGGAAAATTTTCACTTTGCCCATTTGGACTAAATCTTGGGTTTTAGATGGAACATCTAAAAGTTTAATCCATAATGTATCTAGCGTAGCGGCAGGTGTAAGTAATTTTTCGTTCCCCTGAGCATCAATGGCACGGATACCTTCAATCGGGATAATAAATGGTATCACTTTGGCTTCTGCACGATCAATAATATCAATAATAATGATATAGTCAGCCCTCAAACTAAGTTCTGCTACGCGCCCATAACCATTAGCTCCATTGCCATTTTTATGCGCAATACCAAAATCAAACTGCTGGCGCGCATTAACATCATGCCCTAGCGACAAAACAAAATTAGAAGCACCAAAAAAAGCAGGATCGTAAAGCATCGAAGGGTTGTGCTCTACAAATTCAGGGTAACGTAAAGCGCAAGCCATACCATAAAGGCCAAAAACAGGTTTGGTCGGTGTGCCAATATTTAGATTCGCCGTTATTTGTATGGATTGTGGGTTATTAGGGTTTATATAAATGGTATCTTGGTCGAACGTGACATATACTTGAGGTGCATCATCTACCGGCGCAATAGCATCTATCTCGAGGGGTTGGTAATGCATCTCAATCGGGGTAATATCAAATTCATTGATCTGCCCGTCACCATTCGTATCACTATGTTTATAGTTGACGCCATTGGTGCTTAAAAGCCAATTGGGTGCATATTGTGGTGCCCAATCAGTACTGGCTTCGGGGCGCGGTGCTCCAGATGTTGCATAGCCATTACCTACACATAATAAGTCGTAAACATTAGCCTTGCCGTCACCGTTGCCATCGCCGGGCATTACATAGTCGGAACCTCCACCTAAGTGATCTATTGCCAAACTCAAAGCATCAGTAGCAAATGTTTTACAAATAGAAGACACACAGCCCGGTTGATTAATATTCCAAGCAGTAAGGGTGGCACTCTTTATTCCGCCATGGGAATAGTGGTGTATTTTTTCCGACCATTGAGTTTCTTGGTATAAAGGAGAGCAATCACCCAAGTCCAATTGCATATTGGTAAACGTACCCAATGCTAAATTAGTAAACTTAACAGTATAGCCAGTAGATGGACTGCCGCTCAGTACTTCAACACCTAAATCAGTTGATCCACAATTGATAGCAGGTGGCTGTGTTGCGCAACTGCCAGCCCACCATGTGCTTACACCAGATAATTTAGCTTCGCATTCATTTTTGTACGTATTGCCATTACATCCACATACTGGCGCTAATATTTCGCCACACACGATGGACGCATCTATTGGAAACTCTTGGATACAACTAGGTTGTACCAGTGTAATCTCTTTTTTAATTTCGCTGAAACAACCTATTTGGCTATTGAGGTATAAGGTTTGATAAGATACTTTTATTTTATAAGTCCCATAATTTGACACATCGTAATTCAAATTTAGCCCATTGTAGAGCATATTACCTGTTTCGTCATCATACCAAGTCACTTTAGTAATAGAGGGGACTTCACCAGACATAGGTTGCAAACTACCTACCATCTGAGTGCCTACTGCTGTGAGTTCCATACGGTAACCACATTCAAAGGTGTAATTTTCTGGTTGTGCATTTTGTGCACCGACAGTAAAAAACAAAGCCGTAAAAACCGAAACGAGTAATAGTATGCGCATCATAATTTTGTATTTTAATCAAAAAAATCTATTTCCGAAGACAAATATATGTGCTTATCAACAATCAAAATTGTACATTTGTTGCGATTTGTCGGTATTTTTTTATGGATTAAAAGATATAAAATATTGGAAATCAATAGTTTATAAAAACTACTTCTTCTTCTTTTTCTTTCTTTTTGTTGTGTCTTTTTTTGTAAATTGGTTAATATCGTACAAAAGAGACACCGAGAGGTTATTCCCCGTAAAATTATAAATACCTGGTTTGTCGGAAAGGGAGAATACCATATTACATTTAACATGGAATGGCGCAAAATTAATGCCAGCATTGATACCCAAATCTGGAATCAAAAAAGGCATATTTTTTTCTATGGCTTGCAACGCAAATATGTCATTGTCGTCAATGCGGTAGTCAATGGATGCGCTTTGAAAACCAAGTCGGGAAAAGCGCAACCCAACCCCAAATTCTGCTAATTCCCCAGTCGTTACAATACCCGGTTGTAGGAATATCCGATTAAAATTGAGTGTAGCGATTCGAGCCCTGTCGTAGTCATTAATAGACTGCCCTATTCCTCCGCCAGCAGTTAGTGTAAAATCTGTATATTTTGATAATGGGAAATGGCGCGTAAGACCTATTTCCGTAAGGTAGCCACGACCACTATGCTGCTCCGGTGGAGGAGCGGGGAAAGTAGTAAAAGAAGACCGAGCAAACGAGCCTTTCATGTACATAAAGTTCACCATTGCCGATGTTTTGGGTGCAAAACAATATGCCGCACGTAGTTCAGTACCCTTAATTTGTTGGCTTCCATTCAAGGATGCCTCAATAGTGGCTGCTCCTTTCTCTTTAACAGTGGGTAAGTGTAGGGTATTGGGTGCATAGAAATAATGCTGATTACAGGCCGATAGTAGCAGGCTGGCTGCGAAAAACAAAAGAAGATAGGCTTTTTTTTGCATGATCGTTGTGATGGAATTAAGTTGGAATAAAAACAAAGGGGCTTAGAGTATCTCCCTAAACCCCTTTGTTGTAGTTAAGTACGTATTAAGAAATTTCTACTATTTGAACGGGCTAGCAAAGCGCGGATCGTTTTTGAACACATCGTCTGTTAATGTGCCCAAAAATGCGATTAAGTCGCTTTTTTCTCCCGCAGTAAAGTTGAATTTCTTAGGAGCATTACCATTTCTAAGTTCTTGAGCCAAATTAGGGCTTAGTTGAATACCAGTACTGTAATGGTCAATTACTTGCTCTAGCGTTTGGAAACGTCCATCGTGCATAAAGGGTGCTGTAATCGCGATATTGCGCAGGGTAGGTACTTTGAACGTACCTACTTCTGAACTCACGCCAGAAATACCGCCAACGCCTTTATCCACTACTTCTGCATCCAAACCGTTGTTAGAAAGTAATTTTACTGGGCGACCAAATGAACTAGAGTGGCAACTTGCGCAATTGGTCATGTACAAATCTTTACCGCGGTTTTCAGCAGCACTGAAACTAGAGAAATAACCATTGTAATTGGCACCGCCAAACTGAGGTGTAGAAGCATTCGCGGCTGCATCGAAACGGCTTTGGTAAGAACCCATAGCATTTACAAATGAAGCAATAGCAGTAGATACTTTTTCAGTTGTAATCTCTGAACTTCCAAATGCTTTTGTAAACAAAGGAGCGTAATACGGTTGTGCCTTTACAGCAGCCGTGATTTCGTGGCTTTGCATATTCATTTCCAATGGGTTATTCAGCGAACCAATGTTTTGAGCAGACGCAGTACCCGCACGATTATCCCAAAAGAAAGGAATACCAGCAGAACCATTGAGGTCGGTACCGTAGTATGCCGCAAAATTGGCAACAGAACTCAAGGCAATAGAGTTACGTGTACCTTCGCGTGAGTCAACACCTACGCTCACTGCACGGTCGTCGGAAAATCCGATTTCCTGCTTATGGCAGCTTGCACAGCTGATCGTACCATCGCTGGAGAGTTTTTTGTCGTAAAATAGTACACGACCTAATGTTGCTTCGTCGGAGTTGATCTGAGGTGAAGACAAACCGACGTTCCTGAGGTGCGATGGCAATTCAGCAGCGTATTTAGGGGGGAGTTGTGGAAGATTGAGTGATTCCGAGATTACGCTATACTCTTTTTCAGTATAGTAGAGATACTCAAACTTATTTTCGCAGGCAACACCGAATAACATCGATGCAAATATGCCTGACAAAAGGAGCGATTTTTTCATGACAGTCCAATTTTTGTGTGAAAAGATAATTGTGAATTAATGATTTTTGTTGTGTTGTTAACCAATGACGTTAGTAATAACGAAATGGTTGGAATTTTGATGACAAAAATATGGCATTTCTTTATTTTTTTTTCAGCAAATTTATCTTGTTTAGTATTGTTAAAAAGACAATATGAGTAAATAGCGAATTTTTGTGCTAAAATAGATTAATTTTAATACCTTAGCGGCGTTTTTTTAACAAAAAATTATGTACCTTCCTTATGGAAAATTTTGTGGAAACCTATCAAAAAATAATTGTTCAGATCGCAACACCGTTTAGTACGGGTACTGGGTTCTTTCTTAAAGATTACCAATTAATCGTGACCAACCACCATGTGATAGAAGGTAACCGAGTGGTTATCATTGAAGGGCTGGGCTTTAGCAAGCAATTGTCGGAAGTATTATTTATAGATAAAAAATATGACTTGGCTTTTTTATCAGCACCAGACGAAAGCCACGAACTTCCGGCCATTACGCTTGCCGATAGCAGGTCTGCTAAAACCCGGGATGAGGTAACGGCTTATGGCCACCCGTTTGGACTCAATTTTTCGGTCAAAAGCGGATTTATCTCCAATACCCGTGAAGTGGTAGAGGGTATTCCTTATATTCATATTGACCTAAGCCTAAATCCCGGTAATTCTGGCGGGCCATTATCCAATACAAATGGTGAAGTGCTTGGGGTTAATACCTTTATTATGCGCGATAGCGATAATGTGGGGTTTGCATTACCTTCCGAAATTTTGCGGCTTACCTTGGATGCGTTCATGGCTTCGGGTGGTAAAAACGCGGCAAGGTGTAGTGGCTGCGCCCAAATAGTGATCGAGGCTACAAGTGAAGAGGAAACTTGCCTAAATTGCGGTGCATCGGTTATTTTGCCTTCAAATATTGACCATTATATCGCGGCTGGTGTGCCTGGGACTGTTGAACGATTAATTAATAGTATTGGGCATAGTGTACCGTTAAGTCGGTGTGGCCCGAACGCTTGGGAGATCCACCAAGGGAGTGCGAAAATTATTATTACCTACCACGAAAAAACTGGGCTTATCAGTGCCGATGCCGTACTTTGTCAATTACCCAATACACAGATTCAGCCTTTATACGAATATCTTTTAAGGGAAAATTATGCTAATACTGCCATGACCCTTAGCGTACACGAGCAAGATATTATACTTTCGCTACTGATTTATGACCGCTATCTGGATGAGGAAACAGGGCAGGCTCTTTTTCAGGGTTTGTTTGAAAAAGCGGATTATTACGACAATGTGCTGGTGGAACAGTACGGAGCGGAATGGAAAAAAGAATATTAAACAGAAAATAGTAGTAAAAAGACAAGGGTCATACCGATAACTCGATACGACCCTTGTTTTTTATTTAGCCGTCCTTTAGCAATTGTTTATACAAACTATACAACGCGGCGACCATAAAAAATATCGTTAAAAAAACCGCCCATAGTGGACGATCCAACTGCATTTTAGCGTCGAGCCATTTGCCAATAAAAACACCAGCTAGGCAAGAGCCAAGGAGTTGGACAACCATCCCGCTGTATTTACCAGCAGATTTAATTGTTGACTGTTTTTCCTGTGGCGATTTGGGTGCTGGCATTAGGTTTTGTGTCTGTGGATTTAGAGTGACCGTTTGATCCGGCACCATTATCCATTTTACAAGCTACATTAAATTTGGCACCGCTTTGTACCAAAAGTTTGCCAGTAGCAATATCGCCATCAATTTCGGCTGTTTCGCGTACATTAAGCAATTCTGTTACCGAAAGATTGCCTTTAAAGCGGCCTTCAATTACGGCATTTTGGCAAGTAATATCGCCTTCGATAACACCTGTTGGGCCAATAATTACCTTAGATTTGCATATTAATTTGCCACGAATGGTGCCGTCTATACGGATATCACTATCGCAGCGAATAGTGCCTTCAACAGTAGTGCCTTTTACAAGGGCATTTAAGCCGCCTGTTGCAGGTGTACTAGATGTGCTTTTGGTTTCGTCCGAACTTTTACTGCTTCCAAACATAAGTAATTAATCGTTATTGCCTCTTTACAAGAGACGTTGAAATAGATGATTTTTGTTAAATAAACGGCAAATAAAGAATAAGACATTTTTTATTACGCATACCGCTACTGAAAGGTGGATTAAATTAAGAACGCAAATAAACGCTAAAATATTCAAGTATAGTATATCTACCTGTGCCAAAACCCCAAATATGGGAATCTAAGCCCTAAATAAGGGTACAAAAATGAAAAAGATTCCCGATGCCAACAAGCAAACGGGAATCTTTTTTTATAGTGTTGATTTGTTAATTGTTATCCACAAAATAACTTTTTGTAAATGAACAACTTGTGAAAGTTATCAACACGCTTTGCGTGTAACTTTTTCTTAGAAATTAGGACAATAAACACCGCGACGCTCAGGACCACACACCTTGTATAGTAGTGAGAACTCAAATGCACCGTTGCCATTGGTTGCTGTACGAAGGCTTGATGTATTTACGTCGTAACTAAATCCTAGGGTAAACTGCTCATAATCAAAGCGTGTGCTGAGGATGATAGCATCCATCAATTTGCCTTCATTGAGTCTGTTAGAGATACGCGCCCAAGCACCCAACTGGAACGCTTGGTGGTAACGGCGGCTATTACCCAAGAGGAACTTAAAGGAGTTACCTACGTTCACTTGGAAAGATGGACCTTGGAAGAAGGACACAACACCCGGCAATAAACTCACCCGGTCTGCAACCTCAAATTCGCCACCAAAATGTGCCGTTAATTTACCGTACAAAGGAATATTTTCTCCTTGAAACGATACATTTGCACGGTTCAAGTGGCTGAATGACGTACCAAAATACAAGTTGTTGTTTTCGTCAAAAACACTGAACCACAACAAACCTGCTGACATGTCCACAAAAACAAAACTTGGATCGAGGATAACTCCTCCGGGTAAATCTGAACCAAAAGAACCGCCATTGTTCTGTGAAGGCCATTGTAAATTGGCACTTTTGATACTACGGTTGCTTACCCCAAAATCGGCACCTACCACAAGATAGTGTGCTTTGCGGCGGTAACCGCCCATTTTTTTGGCATAAGAACCCGAAAGACGCGCCTGAATAGTCGCGAACTCAGAAGCACCTGCTTTGTCGCCCCAAAATGTTCCGCCCACACCAAAATAGTCGTAGCGGCCTACGGGCATTTTCTGGTCGTAAGAAGCAGAATAGGTGTTGTAAGCGTTTTGCTTGAGGACAGAAGCCCATTGGTTACGGTAGTTAGCCGTCAAGCGGTGGTTACAGTTCATAACCCCGGTTAAGGCAGGATTCAGGTTGAGCGGACTCATGTAGAACTGAGAGAAGTGGATGTCCTGTGCCGTAACAGCAAAAGCCGAAACTGTGGCCAACACAATCACCAAAAAGTTACGTAACGTAGTTTTTTTCATAAATCGGACAAACGATAAGTTTGAGCAGTAGAGTGGATAAAAATAAATGGAGAAAATCAAAAATCCCCTTTGCTAAGGCAAAAGTAAGAAGTAATTTGATTTCTACGAAATTTCCGAGTAATATTTAACAGAATAAAGCACAATTGCATTATTCTTGCACAACTAAACGGTGTTTCTGATGGGTTGTTTCATCGGTTTGGTTTTTTAACAGACCAATATAACGCGCTTTATTGTTGATCGGTACTAAGAAGCAATACGTGTTGTTTTCGCTGCCTGAC
>JBEAVK010000162.1:0-2858 GCA_041160955.1 Bacteroidota bacterium | reverse complement strand
GCTTCTATTACACCCAATATTGCTTTTGAGCAAAAACTAGGCGACAAACCCTTTTCTGTGGAAGTATCCACCGACCTTACGTTATTGGGTTGGCGATACAAACAGTTTGGCTCTTCTAGCAACTCAAGATTGGAGGGGAAAACGCTTTCAAATCTTGTTAATTTAGAGTTTAGGTGGTATTATAATCAAAACCGACGTATTGCTAAAGGGAAGCAGGACAATACGCTTATTGGCCCATTTATGGCGTTACAGACTGATTACAATTATACTCTGGCATATCAAAACACAAATACTCAAAATATACGGAGCAGAGGAGATGATATATCTTACAATTTGTTGTGGGGCTATCAACTCCGCATCTTTAAACATGGTTATGCGCAGTTTAGAATAGGCGCAGGAATACTCCACCAAAATAGCTTTAATAACCTTTACGATGATATTTATCGAGACCGCTCCCTTCTTGTTCTTTCCGACCTAAAAGTGGGCTATACATTTTAGGTAGGGGAAAAAATGATAGTTTCCATATCGTTTTATGATGTATTTTAAGGTAAAGCGCAGGCCAATGATCCAATCCAAAAATCCTTCTACCTAATTCTCAAAAAAGTACGATCTTGCGCCCTCGGAACAAGTCGGTCACTTCGGCTTCGCTCAGTGACCGACTTGTTCCGAGGCTTCGCTCACTGACCAACATGATCGGCCAATGCGCTCATTCCAGCAATATATCCAAATTAAAATAACAATATGGACAATAAAGTACAAATACTACAAGAAAAATTGGCGGCCTCTAAATTGGGCGGTGGCCAAACGCGTATTGATGCACAACATAAAAAGCGGAAACTGACGGCGCGGGAACGCATCCATTTCTTGATGGACGAAAATTCGTTTGAGGAAATTGGCGCATTAGTCACGCACCGCTGTACCGATTTTGGGATGGAAGACCAAAAATTTATGGGCGATGGCGTTGTCACAGGTTATGGCACCATCAATGGCCGATTGGTCTATGCTTTTGCACAAGATTTTACAGTTTTTGGCGGTTCGCTTTCCGAAACACACGCCGAAAAGATTTGTAAAGTGATGGATTTGGCCGTAAAAAATGGCGCGCCTTTGATTGGTCTTAACGATTCCGGTGGTGCGCGTATCCAAGAGGGCGTGAACTCGCTCGGCGGTTATGCGGATATTTTTTACCGCAACGTATTGGCCTCTGGCGTAGTACCACAAATATCGGCCATCATGGGTCCCTGCGCAGGTGGTGCAGTGTATAGCCCAGCCATGACGGATTTTATTATCATGGTAGAGCAGAGTTCGTATATGTTTGTCACAGGACCAAATGTGGTAAAAACTGTTACCAATGAAGAAGTCAGCAGCGAAGACTTGGGCGGTGCGAGTGCGCACAGTACCAAATCGGGCGTAACGCACCTAACAGCAGCCAACGACATCGACTGTATCAATAAAGTGAAGCAATTATTGAGTTATTTTCCTCAAAATTGTAATACGCCGCCCCCTACCCTACCTTATACATTAGCAGACGAATTCAGACCAGTATTGGATAATATTGTTCCCGAAAATCCACTGCAACCTTATGATATGAAGGAGGTAATTGCTGGAATTACGGATACGGATTCCTTTTTTGAAATTCAGAAAGATTACGCGGAGAATATTATTTGCGGTTTTGCGCGTTTGGCGGGTCGCAGTATCGGTATCATTGCCAACCAACCGATCAGCCTAGCGGGTGTACTGGATGTCAATTCTTCTAAAAAATCGGCGCGTTTTGTCCAGTTTTGCGATTGTTTTAATATTCCAATGCTAGTTTTGGTGGATGTGCCCGGTTTTTTACCTGGTACCGATCAAGAATGGAACGGCATTATTACCAATGGCGCAAAACTATTGTTTGCTTTTTCGGAAGCAACTGTCCCGCGTGTTACGCTCATCACACGCAAGGCTTACGGCGGCGCGTACGATGTGATGAACTCCAAACATATCGGTGCTGATATGAACTTTGCGTGGCCTACTGCCGAAATAGCGGTGATGGGTGCAAAGGGAGCCTCAGAAATAATTTTCAAAAAAGAGATCGATGCCGCAACCGATCCCGCAGCCAAATTGTTAGAAAAAGAACGCGCTTATTCCGAAACTTTTGCCAATCCGTACCGCGCAGCAGAACGCGGCTTTATAGATGAGGTGATCCTGCCCAACGAATCACGCAGGAAATTAATCAAAGCATTTTCGATGTTGGAAAACAAAACGGTGTCGCGCCCCAAAAAGAAACACAGCAATATCCCTTTATGAGAAACTACCTTTCGCTCGTCAAGTTTAGCCATACCATTTTCGCCATGCCATTTGCGCTAACAGGCTTCTTTTTGGCTGTTTTGGAGCATAAAAGTGGCCTTAATTGGATACTTTTGGGTTTAGTGGTGCTTTGTATGGTTTTTGCAAGGAGTGCTGCAATGGCCTTCAACCGTTGGCTCGATCGCGATATTGATGCCGGAAATCCACGCACTGCGGTGCGAGAAATACCCGCAGGTGTCATTAGCCCAAATGCTGCTTTAGCGTTTGTGGTGGCGAATTGCGCGCTATTTGTGGCGACTACTTTTTTTATCAATCCGATCTGTTTTTACTTGTCGCCGGTGGCTTTATTGGTGATTTTGGGTTATAGTTATACCAAACGTTTTACCTGGCTTTGTCATTTTGTACTGGGTTTGGGGCTTGCGCTGGCACCTGTGGGGGCGTATTTGGCGGTGACTGGGTATTTTTCATGGCCGCCTGTTTTATTGGGCTGCACAGTGTTGACTTGGGTGGCAGGTTTTGATATTATTTATGCGCTTCAGGACGAATCTTTCGACCGTAGTAAACAATTACACTCG
>JBEAVK010000155.1:0-82871 GCA_041160955.1 Bacteroidota bacterium | reverse complement strand
AATGGATGCTTTTTGGCTTACCTACTCCAACATGTGCAGCCCACAGTTCAAACCACTGTGGAACAAGGGTTTCAGATACACCGCAAATCGTATCTGTACCTAGATGGCAGTGTGGAAAACGATTGGTACAAATTGGGTGTAGGCGGAAGAACGCAAATGGTGGCGGACGGTTTTTGGCAGGTGTAAATACTCAAGCGTAGTGTCGGCGTGAGTCGCACTCACGCCGACGCTCTACTAAGACTTTTTTTTGATATTTTATTCGGCCAAGGTAAAGTACTTAGACCGATTACCGTACTTATGAGACAACCTGCTTAAGTACATTGGGGGGTTTTATTAGCCGGATTTTATTAGTTTTGCAGGCTATTATGTGGCCTCATTTCTTCACCGAGCCAATTGATATTCCAATCTTCTTTTGGAAGTAATTGTTTGGCTTTTTTTGTAAATCGGCGATAAATAGCAACTACTGCAAATCGTGGAGATTTTTTCCACAAACGGACGAATTTAGATTTTTGTGTTTGCATGATTAAAAAAATTAAAATACGATGAATGAAAATGGTACTATAACTGTACTAAATGTTTGATTTTCACAGAATTAACGCATTTTTTGAAAAGAAAGTTTCAATAAAATGTTAAAATACAGAGTTTTAACACTATTTTTTTCAGCATACCCAATATCAGAACTATGAGTTACCTTTGCGCCTTATTTGCGCTTATTTAATTAATATGACTCAAACGCTATCCATTGTCATCCCCGCATACAACGAGGAACGTACCATTCACCGCATCTTGGATAAAGTGAAATCGGTAGAATTGTTAGGAGGAATGAAAAAGGAAATTATTATTACCAATGATTGCTCCAAGGACGATACCGAAGGAGCCATCAAACGTTACATGGATGCCAATCCTGAATTGAATATTCAATACCGCAAGCATACCAAAAACAAAGGTAAGGGTGCCGCCCTGCATACAGGTATCCGCGAGGCTACCGGTGATTATATCATTGTGCAAGATGCAGATTTGGAATACGACCCCGAGGAATACAATATTCTGCTCCGCCCTATACTAAATGGCTTTGCAGATGTAGTGTATGGGTCTCGCTTTATGGGTGGCCGTCCACACCGAATTTTGTTTTTTTGGCACAGCATAGGCAACAAGTTCCTTACTTCTTTGTCTAATGTAATGACCAACCTAAACCTGACCGATATGGAGACTTGTTACAAATTGTTCAAGGCTGATATTGTACAGGGCTTAACACTAAAAGAAAATCGTTTTGGTTTTGAACCTGAAGTAACCGCGAAGATCAGCCGGATCAAGGAAATCCGTATCTACGAAGTGGGTATTTCCTATTATGGACGGTCTTATGCAGAAGGTAAAAAAATAAGCTGGAAAGACGGCTTTAGAGCCATTTATTGCATTATGAAATACAATATTTGGAGTAAATAGACACGCCATAAACTCAATTTTAATTAATACAAAATAATTTTATACTATATATGCAATCAGATGTAGCAGCAGTGGATGCACTCGCAAAAACATACAAAGAATTATCTGCCGAAATTAGTAAAGTGATTGTCGGACAAGATGAAGTGGTTCGTGCCGTAATTATTTCATTATTTTCTAATGGACACTCTCTATTAGTGGGCGTTCCAGGACTTGCAAAAACACTTTTGGTGAGTACCATAGCAGAAGTACTTGATCTTAATTTCAAACGGATCCAGTTTACGCCCGACTTGATGCCTTCGGATATTACAGGTTCTGAAATATTGGATGAGAGCCGTAAATTCCAGTTTGTGAATGGCCCCGTTTTTGCCAATATTGTTTTGGCCGACGAGATCAACCGTACGCCTCCTAAAACACAAGCAGCTTTGTTGGAAGCCATGCAAGAGCGTTCGGTCACCGTTGGTGGTCACCGCCACGCGCTTCCTGCACCGTTCTTTGTATTGGCAACACAAAATCCTATTGAACAAGAAGGTACTTACCCGCTTCCCGAAGCGCAATTAGACCGTTTTATGTTCAATATTCCTTTGACTTATCCTTCTTACGAACAAGAGGTAGAAGTGGTGAAAAATACGACTTCATCCAGAAGTGTAACACTAAACCATATCCTCAATGCGGAACAAATTTTGGCTTATCAGCAATTGATTCGTAAAATTCCAGTTAGCGATAACGTGTTGGAATATGCCGTCAATCTTGTAACCAAAACCCGCCCAGGTAGTGCTCGTGCTACAAAAGAAGCGAATAATTACCTCAGTTGGGGTGCAGGGCCACGCGCAAGCCAATATTTAGTATTGGGTGCAAAATGCCACGCGGCTATCAATGGTAAATATGCTCCGGATATTGAAGACGTAAAGGCTATTGCCAATTTGGTGTTGCGCCACCGTATTGTGCGCAACTATAAAGCAGAAGCAGAAGGCATTACCGAAGAAAATATCATCGAAACGATGATGTAATAAGGCTACAAGTACTTTAACATTTAATATTTAGCGTTTAATATTTTTCAATATATAATTTTAAATGTTAAATGTTAAATGTTAAATGTTAAATTTTAAAGTACTCCATTGCCCCCATCATTTCCCAATCCGATACATGGCAAACACACATCAAGATATAGATCCCACCGCTAAATCGCGCAAAAACGATCATATTGAACTGGCTTTCAACAGTCAGGTACTACCTAATGCAGTAGATCATCGGTTCTATTACGAACCAATGCTTTCGGGGCATCCCAAACCGGGGTCATTACCAACTTCTCCTTTTCTTCAAAAGACGCTTCATGCCCCCATTTGGGTATCATCCATGACCGGAGGTACGGAATTGGCTACGATTATTAACCAAAATCTAGCGCGTGCGTGTGCAGAATTTGGTATGGGCATGGGTTTGGGGTCTTGCAGGCAGTTGTTGTATAGCAATGAGCGTTTAGCGGATTTTGATGTACGCGATATGATAGGTACAGATTTGCCGTTGTATGCCAATTTAGGTGTAGCGCAAATTGAGCAATTGATCGAAACAGGAGCAACCGAACGCATTTCGGATATGCTCTCCAAATTAAGGGCAGATGGTTTAATCATCCATGTCAACCCATTGCAGGAGGCCATGCAACCCGAAGGCGACCATTTCAACCGCCCCCCTATTGAGATCGTACAGGAAATATTAGAACGTTTCGATTGCCCAATCATTGTGAAAGAAGTGGGTCAGGGCTTTGGCCCCGAAAGCCTAAAAGCATTGCTACAATTGCCCTTGGCCGCTGTGGAATTTGGGGCAGCAGGTGGTACCAATTTTGCTAAATTAGAACTCCTACGCGGTGATGCTGCCAAACAAGAAATATTTGGCCAAATCGCACTGCTAGGTCATACTGCCGAAGCGATGTTGAACTGGACCAATGCCATTGTGGACGAATTGGGTATCCACGAAATAAAAACAAAACACTTGATTATTTCTGGTGGAATTGGTAGTTTTTTAGATGGTTTTTACCTCACCCAAAAATCGAAAATCCCCGCAGTGTACGGACAAGCCAGTGGCTTTTTACGCCATGCAAGGGGCGATTATGATGTTTTACAAAAATTTGTGAAAGCACAAATTGAAGGACTTTCGCTGGCACATGCCCTGCTGAAAGTACGTTAAGGAAAGAGATTTATTATGAAATTAAAGAAAATCCATTTGCTGCTTCCTGTTCTTTTTTTAGTGCCTTGTTTGTCTTTCTTTGGGCCTCAGGAACTATACAATGACCCGACTATGCCAGATCCAATAGCAGTGGCAGCATCCTACCCTAAAGATTACTTTATGGCACCGATCAATGATCCGCTCTTGGTAACTGGTACATTCTGCGAACTAAGGCCTAACCACTTTCATTCTGGTTTGGATCTTAAAAGCAAAACTGGCGCGGTAGGACAACCTGTTTTTGCTGCCGCAGAAGGTTATATCGACCAAATAAAAGTACAAGCAAGTGGCTATGGCAATGTATTGTATATCAAACATCCGAATGGCTACACCACGGTGTATGCACACTTGGACAAATTCAGTAGTGCTATCGCCGCTGTTGTTAAAGAGACACAATACAAACGCGAGCGATTCGAGGTAGTCATCGACTTCCCTGCTGATAAATATAAAGTACGCAAAGGCGAAGAAATTGGAAAAATGGGCAATAGCGGTGGCAGTACTGGGCCGCATTTGCATTTCGAGATCAGGCAAAATGGCAAAGCCCTTAATCCATTACTTTTTGGCTTGCCTATTCCGGATTCCCGTAAACCAGATATTAGGGATATGAAAATCTACCACCTCAATGAAAACCGCGAGGTGATACGTTCGGCGCCTTTCCCTATCGAAAAAAGATCGGATGGACTATATGGCATCAAAGGTGGAGCCGATACCTATATTGCGGGTGCTTGGCGGGTCGGACTCGGTATTAAAGCGTATGACCAAAGTGATGCCCTTAGGAATGATAACGGCGTATATGCAATATCGGTATATGCGAATGGTACACTTATTTATGGTTGGACTGCTAATACGTTTAGTTTTGATGAGACGCGCTATATGAATGCGCTTTGCGATTATACTGCCAATAAAAAATTCGGTGCTTGGTTTTATGAACTCTTTGTTTCTCCGGGCGATAAATTATCCATGTACGATCAGACGAGTACGATGGGGGCTATCCCCATTAGTGCCACCCAAAAAACGGACATAGAAATAAAGGTAATGGATGCTGCTGGTAATATTGCTGCGGTGAAATTTGGGTTACTCCGTAGCGAAAATATAGAGGCATTGCCTGTTGAGCCCTTTCAGTACTTGTTCCCTTGGGCAGAAGAAAACAGTTTTGTCAATGGCGATTTTTCTATGTCCATGCTTAAAGGCTCTTTATACGAGGATCTTAAACTCCGCTACCACACCACACCAGATGAAAGTCAGGGCGTGTATTCGGCTATCCACCATATCCACGACGACAAGACCCCTGTACATAAATACTATGATATTGGTATTGTACCTATTAATATACCTGTTGCATTGCGCTCAAAAGCAGTCATTGCGCGCTGTAATAGCAAAAGACCCGATAATTGTGGCGGTACCTGGAAAGGCAACAAACTAACCACTCAAGTCCGCACTTTTGGCGATTATTGTGTCATGCTGGATCAAGTACCTCCTACGATTACACCCGTTGTTTTTGACGATGATATGCGTCGAAAAACAGCCATGTCATTCCGAATTAGTGATAATTTTGATGCCACCGATCGAGCCGATGACCTCAACTGGCGCGGTACTATTGATGGAGCATGGGTGCTTTTTGAATTTGATGCAAAACGTAATCGCCTTACGCACACTTTTGATGGTCGTATTGGTGCTGGGGAACATACCTTAAAACTGCTAGTGAAGGATGATAGAGGGAATGAAACTGTTTTAGAGCGGGTTTTCAAAAAGTAAACGTAGATTCCGACCTGCATACATGTTCCACGATACATAGGTCGTGATCTACTGGTTTTCCAAATACAGATTAACCCAATCCACAAACCCATCTAACTCTTTTTGGTGTTTGTCTAGCCATTTTTGGGTGGGTTCATCGGCCATTGATCCAGCAATAAAGTAACTCATTGCTTCAGTATGGCCTGCCAAGTGCATCGCTTTGAAAAATGGAACATAGAAATCCATCCAAATGTTAGATTTGTCTTTTGTTTCAGGTTTCGGTGTTTCAAGCACTTCAAAAAATGACTTATTAAGATTGAATAAATCATCCCCTAAGCATTCTTTAATATCTACGCCAAGCGAATCTTTCAAGGCTTGTTTCATAACCGCCCAGGTGGCGGGATATATAGACAATAACATATCAGCACTCGTAAGTTCGCCTTTCAACAAGTCGGCATTAATATTCAGCTCCATATTACCAGATGCATCCGACTTTGCAGACTTATATTGTTTTTGTATTATACCAAGTGTGTTTTTAGAGCGTTTAGTATCATTTTCCAACAATAAAAAATAGTATAAAGGCAGCAATACCTTTGCTTTTTGCCCTTTTTCTGTTTCTAAAAGCCCCAAATAATAGTGACTAGAGCGGTGGCTTGGACGCAGTAACGCCGATTGCTCTATACTTTTAATGGCATTATCGTAGTCGTTTTGGCCCGTGTAAGCAATACCTAGGTTAAAGTGCAACATGTTTTCCTCGGGGCATTTATCCAAACCTTTTTTATAGGTCTTGATGGCTTTATCTGTTTTTTTATCAATATCATAAATATTGCCCATCATAGTATAAGCCTCACAAATACCATCTTTGTTGTTTTTAACGGTTTTTTCAGCCCATTTCATTGCTTTATCATTATCCCCTAAGGCTAAATAAGAATTGGCCAATTCGTACATCGCACTACCAAACTTAGGATCAATGGCCAAGGCCGCCTCGTACTTTTCGATAGCACCTTTATAATCTTGGCTATCGTGCAGACTTACACCTTCTTGTAATAATTGGACTTCGGGCGTTATTTTTTTAGTTTGAGAAAAAAGCGGCATACTTGTACTAAATACAAATAGGAGTAGAGCGAGAGAAAATTTGTAGCGCATAAGTTTTATTTTTAAAAAATTAGAGATTGTAAATACTTGGTTATTGTAAAGATAACGGAATTTTATCTACTGGTATTGTAAGCATTTGCACACAATTAATTAGCATTTGTCATCAAAGAAATAGCTGTTCTAAAATTCTCGTTTTACTCAAACAAAAAAAAAGAGCCACCCCAAAACTCGGGATGGCTCATCGTTTTAACCTAGTAATTTTTTTTATTTCCACCAATGGTGACGGATCTTGACATTTTTCACTGTACCATCAGCCAAAGTGATGGTCGCATCACGGTCGCAAGTGCCATCGCCAAAATCGAGGGTACGAACAAGGTTATTTACCTCAAAAGTGATCACACCTTCGCTGATCCATGCACAAGGGTTGCGCTTTACCAATGGTGTGGTATAAGTCACGGTATAAGCATTGCCTTGGCGGTTCACCCCAGAAGCAGCACCTGTTATTGTCCACACATCATCCAAACGTACAGCAGTTGTGCTGCCTTCGGTTTGGGTGCGTTCGCGGTTGGCTTTATGTGTAGCCGTTGAACCATCAGGGAACGTGAGGGTTTCATCTACTACTATATTGAATTTGGGCAAACCAGCGGTATTGATTCCTACTCTGGTCACTGTTTTGGTGCCTGAAACTTGCACGCCTTCGATAAAGAAATTTTCAAAACTAAGGTTGCGTACGGCACCATCTATATTCATTGGATTAGTTTGGGCAATCACGATCTTACCTTTATAGGTACGTCCGCCCTTGGTGCAGCCTGCGTCGGAATAGTCAAGCGTAATGGTGTTTGGCCAAGTGCCTTTTGGTTGTTGGAAAGTAACAACAGGGCAATCGTTGCGCTCTTCCACTTCATTACTCATAAACCCATCGAGTGCCTCGTCGGTGTCAATGTCGAGTTGTTCGGAGAGGTCGTTGTGCGCCATTAAGTCTTCGGCGGTCATTTTATCGGTATTGTTGATACCAATATTTTCTTTTTTACAAGATTGGATGGCCAAGCCAAGGCAAAGCAGTAATGCTCCAGAAAAAAATAGTTTTTGCATGATAAAAATGGATGTTGTGTGAGTAAATATACCCACTTGGGATGAAAATGTATTGGTTTATACTTTGGTGCTATAGGTTTTGTGCGTAATAGTTGTACAACGTTCCATAAATCTACGCACGAAACCTAACGACGCTCAGTATAAAAGTGTTTGTATGTTGTCGACGGCAGATTGGACTTAGGCTGGGCTAAGGGGTTTAATGTGGCGTTGTTAAGATTTTGTTACTAATTATTGGCCGCCAAATTTGTGCCTTTATTTAAATCTCATGCTAAAAGATAAAACCCGCCTAATATTAAACCTAATGCTAAGCCTAATACAACCTCCAATACGGTATGCCGTGCCAACGCTACCCGAGCGCACGCTACCAATAACGCAAATAACAAAAACATCCATCCATATAATATGCCTAATAATTGGAACGCGAGCATAGCAATATATGCCCCAAAAGAGGCATGTAGTGAGATTTTTATAGAATTATTGATTAGTTTTGAGGAAATGAGTAGGACTAATGATAAGGATATAGCCATCCGTAAATTGCGCTCCTGCTCCGTAAAAAACAAATATAGCGTAAATATGGTCAATAAAATAATGGGTAGGCTATACCAAGTTTTTCGTTCTGTTTGGTCAGATACATCAAAATTAGAGTAAGTACCCTTGCGGTATCCAAGGTACATTTTTGCCACTACAGGTACAATGAGCCCTCCAACAATGAGCGCTGACAGGGTAGTCGCATTTGCTGTATTTTCGTATTTAAACAGCGCAATGATCGCAAAAACAGGTATTACCAATAAAGGATGACCTATAATTGAAAGGGTTTTTGCAAACGTATCGATTATTTTATTTGAGACTTTCAAAGGCATCGCTAAGGAACATAAATATTGAGTAACCGTTTTTCCTTCAAAACTTCGGAGAACAACGTATCCACCTCACCTAAAATAAAGGGGCGCTTGCTGCCTTGCCCTTGTAGTGTTGAAACCACGCCAACCCAAAGCATAAATGTAATAAACCGTACTTGTCGCATCGTGTAAAGATTTTTATCGTTCCTTGCGCAAAGGTAGTCATTGCTTTTTTGTAATTGGAAAAAATCCAGAAAGATTGAAACGGCTACCCCACCTCAGCAATGCCACCCAACACTTCGGCTTTTCAAAAAGCAGTATCGTCGCTGTTTTAATTATAATCGTCACCATTTGTTTACAAGAATCTGACAAATGTACAAATTTGAAAGAAATTTTCAAAAAAATAAAATAAAGTTGTGTTAAACCCTTGACAATACCAAAAAAAACACCGTATTTTGTAAGTAAATAAAAAAAGGAGGTAATTATGAAAAATGCTATCAAAAATTTCGCTTTATTGGCCCTCCTGACCCTCTGTGCGCTAAACACAAATGCTCAGGCAATTTCAAAGACTTTTAGCAAGGCTTTCAACCTGGACGGCAGTACCCTAGTACAACTAGACCTGCCAGGAACGGTTGAAGTAAAAACATGGGACAATCCTACGCTCCGATTTGTGATTACAGTTACGCTGCCATCAGGTAATTCTAATCTCTCGGTGATAGACCAATTGTCAACTGTAGGACGTTATGATTTGGAACTTACCACACTCAACGGCAATACGATGATCGAAGCAAAGAACTTGAAACGAACAATTAAGATAAAAGGGCAGGATTTTAAAGAAAATGTACACTTTGTTATTCTTGCGCCTAAAAATGTTACGATTGAAACAGGTCAGCCAAACGCAGTAGCAGAAGTAAAAAAATAAATAGAGAATAAGTGGTTTGTTTCTTCAACTCAAACCATCCGCTATATTGAGAGCATATTTGTTAACGGTGAATAAAAAAGGTGTATGTTCCATTATGGAGCATACACCTTTTACTTTGTAGAACAATAAATTATATATCTTATCGTACAATCAATTTTTCACGCTCAGGTCCCGTAGAAATCATTGAAATGGGTACACCCAAGTATGTTTCCAAAAAGTTGAGGTATTGCTTAGCCGTTTCGGGCAATGCGTCAAAAGTGGTAGCATCGTCTAAACCTACATTCCATCCTTCAAACTCCTTGTAAACAGCGGCTACTTCGGTATTACAAAGGTCAAAAGGCAGTTCGGTATGTGTCTGCCCATCGTATTGGTATTCGGTAGCAGCACTTATTTTTGAAAAAGTATTCAATACATCAATTTTGGTCATACAGATTTCCGTAGTCCCCGTCAGTAATATGGTATATTTTAATTGCGGCAAATCAATCCAGCCACAACGGCGCGCCCGACCCGTAGTAGAACCAAACTCAAAACCCTCTTGACGAAGTTTTTCACCCACTTCATTGTCTAGTTCCGATGGGAATGGCCCACCACCTACACGAGTACAATACGCTTTAGTAATGCCTATAACTCGACCAATGGTCTGTGGTGCTACGCCTAAACCCGTACACACGCCTGCGGTGACCGTATTGGAAGAAGTGACAAAAGGATAAGTACCAAAATCAATATCAAGCATGGCACCCTGTGCGCCTTCTGCCAATACGCGTTTGCCCGAGGTTAAAGCCTCATCGAGATAGTATTCACTATTGATAAAAGGTAATTCGCGGAGTTTCTCCAAGGAGTCGAACCACCGTTTTTCTTCACCTTCAAGGTCAAAGTCAATAGCATCGTATATTTTCAATAACTGCAAATGCTTGGCTTTTAATGCATTGTACTGCTCTTTGAAATTTGGAGCGTTTACATCACCAATACGTAAACCATTGCGCCCAGTTTTGTCCATATAAGTGGGTCCAATCCCTTTCAAAGTAGAACCAATTTTAGCCTTGCCCTTTTGGGCTTCACTTGCAGCATCCAACCAACGGTGCGTAGGAAGGATTAAATGTGCTTTGCGGGAGATGAATAACCTTTTTTTAAAGTCAACATTGTTGTCTTCCAATGATTGCAGTTCTCGTGCAAAAACCACGGGGTCTAATACCACCCCATTCCCGATAATATTAATCAGATGTGACCGAAAAATACCTGATGGTACGGTATGAAGGACATATTTTTGCCCCCCAAATTTAAGTGTATGACCTGCATTGGGCCCCCCTTGAAAACGGGCCACAATATCGTAATCGTTGGCTAAATAATCTACAATTTTGCCTTTCCCTTCATCGCCCCACTGGAGCCCTAGAATTACATCTATCTTTGATTTATGTGCTGAGTGCATAGTGCGTTAGAATTAAGGGACAAAAGTAGGCAATCTAATTGAGATTTGATAATTCGATGGAAGGCATACAGGACTTAATACCTGTAATTCAAAAGTACGAACTATATTTGCGCAAAAAAACGCCACTATTTACATTATTTATGATCCTTTCCCTTCAACATAAAAATGCGCTCATAGGTGGCGCAAGCGCAGGCATTGGTAAGGCCACGGCCATCGAACTCGCTCTTTTGGGCGCCAATGTAACGCTTATCGCTCGCACCGAGTCGTCCCTACAAGCAGCTTTATCAGAACTGGATACCAGCCTCGGGCAACAACATACTTATATCATAGCCGATTATGCACAACGCGACGATCTGTTGCAAAAAGTACAAGCCTTGGTAGCACAACGCCCCATCCATATCCTCATCAATAATACCGGTGGGCCGCCGGGTGGGCCACTCACCGAAGCAACACCAGCAGCACTGTTAGATGCATATTATAACCACCTGATTTGCAATCAATTACTGGCACAAGCGGTATTATCGGGCATGAAAACAGCCGGTTATGGACGTATCGTAAATATAATAAGTACTTCGGTAAAAGAGCCGTTGGACAATCTGGGCGTATCAAATACCACACGTTGGGCAGTGGCTGGCTGGGCAAAAACTTGGGCTAATGAAGTGGGACCATTTGGTATTACCGTTAATAATGTACTGCCTGGCTATACCAGTACTGGACGATTGGACGAAATTATCGGCAAGCGATCCGCGGCTCAAGGTATGGATGCCCACACCATTGCAGAACAATTCAAAGCGCATGTCCCACTACGTCGTTTTGCAGACCCTAGTGAGGTAGCAGCGGCAGTCGCATTTTTAGCGAGTCCCGCCGCTGGTTATATCAATGGTGTAAATTTGCCCGTTGATGGTGGGCGTACACGGAGTTTATAGGCAATGATTACAAGAGAAAAGTAGCGGCTTGCTTGTGCCTACTTTTCTCTTGCATACGTTTTTTCATATTTCTCCCAAGGTGTCTTCCTATGGCTATCGGTACCAAAATAGTGCAAGATAGCGTCCATTTTCTTTGTATCTTGGAAGCCTGGAATAGGTTGTATTAGATCTTGCTCCTCGTTGAGTATCACACTGGTTGGATAGCTCAAGCGATTATTAAGCCAAAGTGCAGCCAATTCATGGTAGCCTCGACCGCCATTTTGCTTGACAAATTTGTAGGTCGTGCCTTTGTACGTTATATCGGAGGTTTGTTCGGCATTTAATTTAACCGAATAATATTTCTCATTCATATAAGCCACTACGGCTTGATCTTTAAATGTCGTGGAGTCCATGTGCTTACACCAGCCACACCAATCCGTATAAACGTCAATAAATATTTTACGCTTTTCTGTTTTAGATTTTTCTAATGCCTCTTCTATTGTCATCCACTTGATGGTCAATTGAGGTATAGTGGCTGGCTTCAGCGGAGCTGCTTTAACCGCAGTTTGCTGGCCAGAACGCGAACCCGTTGTGGTAGATGCAGGGATCGTAGGCGTTTTGGCCTTGTTGGCAGGCCGAGATATAGCTGGAGCAGGCGATGTTTCTGAGCCTCGACTTTTAGCCGCAATATTATCTACCGATTTTTTTGCTTCTGGGGTATCCGTATTAGAACGTTTGGTAACCGTTGGGGTAGTATTGTTCGACCGTGGTGTGGCCGTAGGACGGGTAGGGGCAATAGCGGACGATGCAGCAGGTTGCGCACCACCACGTACCTTAGAAGTCTGAGCCATAGCCGTCGTAACGAACAAAGAAAAGACCGCAGTCAAAAAAAATATATTATGCATAATTCAGGTGTACTCGTTTGGTATTCATTAAACAGTGCAAATTAAACTATTTTTAGCAAAGCAAAGGTTCATAAAAGCACGATTTTAAAAGAAGTTTAACGGCTTAGCTTAATTTAATCGTATTTTCACGCATATTTACGCCTTGAAATTGTAAAATCATGCAGACAAAAATTTTGAATACGGCCGTAGTTGTTGCGGCATTGGGTTATTTTGTGGATATTTATGACCTGCTGCTCTTTGGTTTTGTACGCCAAAAGAGCCTTTTATCTTTGGGCTTCTCTGCCGAGCAGGCGTTTGATCTAGGGCTATCCATCCAAAACTGGCAGATGTTTGGCATGTTGGTAGGCGGTATTCTTTGGGGTGTTTTAGGAGATAAAAAAGGCCGAGTATCGGTACTTTATTTTTCCATTGCGCTTTATTCAGTAGCCAATATCCTCAATGGGTTTGTGACTGGTTATGCCGATTACGCGCTGTATCGTTTTATCGCAGGAATTGGTTTGGCTGGCGAACTGGGCGCGGGTATTACGCTGGTAGCGGAAGTATTGCCAAAGGACAAACGGGGATTAGGCACTACCTTAGTAGCCGCCATTGGGCTTTCAGGTGCTATTTTGGCTTGGGTGATCGATAAGTTTTTTCCTTGGAATATTTGCTATTTTATCGGTGGAGGGCTGGGCATTATGTTGCTACTATTGAGGATAAGTGTAGCAGAATCAGGTATTTTCAAACAAATGCACGCCAATAAAGGCTTGTCAAGAGGGAGTTTTTTCGCGCTGTTTACCAATAAAGACCGCTTTGTCCGCTTTGTCCGTTGCATTTTTATTGGCACATCTACTTGGTTTGTTGTAGGTATTTTAATGTTTTTCGCACCTGAATTTGGCAAAGCAAAAGGTTTAAATGGCATCATTGCAGGTAATGCGATTGCGGCGGGTTATTGTGGCTTAATATTAGGAGATATTATTTCGGGGTTATTGAGTCAATATTTGCGTAGCAGGATCAAGGTAATGGCTATCTTTTTAGCATTAGATGTAGTGGCTATATCGGCCTACTTATCGTTGCCTTTTTCTGAGCCTTGGCAAATGTACCTTACGCATTTTTTCCTCGGTATTTCAGTGGGTTTTTGGGTTATTTTTGTCACCATTGGTGCAGAGCAATTTGGTACCAACCTACGCGCAACGGTGGCGACAACTGTCCCCAATTTTGCTCGGGGTATGCAAGTGCCGATCAATGAATCATTCAAATACCTCAAAAGTCCAGCCGTGACAGGAAGCGTCATTACGGCTTCGTGGATTGTAGGTAGTGCTTGCTTAGGTATCGCTTTTTTGGCTTTGTATGGGATGAAAGAGACCTTTGACCAGGATTTGGATTTTTTAGAAGAGAATTGAGGTAACTATTCAGCCGCCGCCCAAATTCCCATAAGGAATGTATGTTTATAGGATGGAATAAAAAAAAGACAAGTAATTTTATGTCAAAAAAACAGCAAAAGCGCACTTTTGGGCTTATTGGATTTCCGCTCGGTCATTCTTTCTCGAAACGGTATTTTACCGATAAATTTGAGCGCGAGCAGATAGAAGATTGCCAATATGATCTCTTCCCGATGGAATTTGTGGCGCATTTGCCAGTGCTTTTGGATCAAAATCCAAGTTTATGTGGCCTCAACGTAACCATTCCACACAAGCAAGCCGTAATACCCTACTTAGATGGTATGGATGCTGCTGCAAAGGCTATCGGGGCTGTAAATTGTATCAAAATTGATGCAGATGGACGACTCACGGGCTATAATACAGATGCCATTGGATTTAAACAATCTCTAAAAAATAAAGCAGATGGAAAATGGGCTAGCGTACCTACCCAAGCTATTGTTTTGGGTAATGGTGGCGCAGCGCGTGCGGTGTTTTATGTTTTGCAACAATTAGGCATCCCATATCAGGTCATCTCTCGAAAACCAGACCCAAACAATGCAATCGAACAGGACTGGAAAGCGTTACCCAGTATTATTTCCGGCATTAAAAAACATTCCCCAGATTCTCCCGTTTTAGTGGTGAATACTACACCGGTAGGTATGGCACCTAATACGGATATGTGTCCTGAATTGCCCTTTGAACTGTTGGACAAACGATTTTTGATCTTCGATTTGATCTATAATCCCACAGAAACTGTACTTTTGCGCCAAGCAGCATCAAAAGAGTGCGCAACACTTAATGGGTTGGAAATGTTGTACTTACAAGCCGATGCTGCCTGGGAAGTATGGAACATGGAAGGTACTGATTTATGATGCTTGAAAAACCATTGAAATTGCACTTGAAACTTGTAAAAATATGGCTACTATTACAGATAAAAATATGAAATTACCCGATTTTTCGGATACCGGAACGGCATTTGCCCACATGGACAATCAAGAACTTAAAAAGACTGCTTGGTTGTTCCGTATGATGAACAAACCGTGGTTGGTAAAATATGGCTCCTCGTTGGGTTTGGTGGCTGTGGAATGGAATCTGCCATTTGCTGAAAAAATAATACGCCATACTATTTTTGAACAGTTTGTAGGTGGCTCTACTTTATTGGAAAGTCAAAAAAGTATTGATAGGCTAGCCGATTTGAATACATTGACCATATTGGATTATGGCGCAGAGGCAAAAGAAACGGAGCAGGACTTTAACCACACCATGACCGAAAATATCCGTGCGATTGATTTTGCGTCGCAGGCAGGTCATAAAGTCCCTGTAATTAGTACTAAAGTAACGGGTTTGGCTCGATTTGCGCTGTTAGAAAAAATGCAGTCGGCGGCAACGCTTTCCAAAGAGGAACAAAATGAATACCGTAATGCACTCAAACGCTTGGACACGATTTGTTTCCACGCCGCCCAAAAAGGCGTTGCTGTATTTATTGATGCAGAAGAATCCTGGATACAAGACTCACTCGATCATTTGGTTTGGCTGATGATGAAGCGCTACAACAAAGAAAAAGTAGTGGTATATAACACCTATCAATTGTACCGCAACGACCGACTTCAGTTCCTGATGGAAAGTGCGGATCGCGCACGTGAATCGAATTTTATGTTGGGAGCCAAACTGGTGCGTGGCGCATACATGGAAAAGGAGCGTAAAAGAGCCGAAGAAATGGGCTATCCAAATCCCATCAATCCCGATAAACAAACCACAGACGATCATTATAATACGGCGCTCCGGTTCTGTGTCGATCATTTGGACGAAATGGCCGTTTGTAATGCAAGCCACAACGCGCAAAGCAATTTGCTTTTAGCCGAAATAATGGAACAAAAAGGGATTCCTCGCGACCACCCCAATACTATGTTTAGTCAATTGTACGGTATGAGCGACAACCTCACGTTCAATTTAGCAAAAGGCGGCTATCGCGTAGCCAAATATGTACCCTATGGTCAAGTACACGACGTGATACCTTACCTGATCCGGCGTGCACAGGAAAATAGCTCCGTAACTGGTGATGCAGGCAGGGAATTATCGTTGATTTTGTCGGAATTGGAACGAAGGAACTTGGGTTAAACTTTCTTCAAAAATTCGACCCTCAAAACCATTACACTGCCCTCTACTTTGCCCTCTACCTCATCTTCATCATCGGTGAGGCGGATATTTTTTACTTTTGTACCGCGTTTAATCACGGTAGAAGTGCCTCGTACTTTGAGGTCTTTAATCACAGTCACCGAATCGCCTTCGCTGAGTATATTGCCGTTTGAATCTTTAACTTCCATTGTTTATTGTAATAATATTTAGTGTAATGGACTTTATTTTAAGGTCGCAAAGGTATAAGATTTATACATGGCAAGATGCCTGATGCTCTGAAAATGCGGAGGATCAGGCATTTTTATTTTTAGTGTTCCCCAAAAACAATAATTCATCCATTAAAATATCGGCAGCCGTGTCCCAACTAAATTTTGCCCGTTGTACTTTCCCTCGTTCTACTAATCCATTGCGCAAGGCAGCATCCTGCCAAAGTTGTATCAAACCAGTGGTTAATGCTGTTTCATCCTCTGGGTCAATGAGTAATGCAGCATCACCAGCCACTTCAGGCAGTGCGGTCACATTAGAAGTGAGTACTGGAACATTGCATTGCATGGCCTCTAATACTGGCAAACCAAAACCTTCACTCAACGACGGATATACCAAAGCCAAAGCCGAACCCATGATACGTGGCAGATCTAAATCATTGATATATCCTAGTATTTTTATATCCTTTTTATAGGTAGATGCATTATAAGCATCGGTTACCTCTCCCGTATGCCAGGCAAAGCGGCCACCCAAGAGCAATTGCACAGGTGCGCCTGTAGCGGCTTTAAAGGAAGAAAATGCTCTAATCAAACGGGGAATATTTTTACGCGGATGAATGGCACCTGTGTAAAAAAAATAGGGTTGCCTTTCGCTAAATTGTTGCAAAGTATCGATCTGTACTTGCTCGCTCACCGGTTCAAAAATGGTACGGCAACCATTATAAGCCACACGTATTTTATCGGGATGAGTTCCGCAAGTGGCCATAATACTCGATTTTACGTACTCCGAAATGGTCAAAATTCGATTAGCGCGCGCAATATACTGCCGCTGGTACCGATCGTAATATATACGGTGTATCCACTTGATTTGCTCCGGCATTTGTAGCATAATCACATCGTGGATAGTAAGCAAAGTAGGTACTTTAGTCGAAAGACTCAAAAAATTATCCGGCGAGAAAAAAACATCTGCTTTCCATTGCTCCAATGCGCGGGGCACACCGTATTCGAACCAAGCATAAAAGAGCAACGGATGCCGCGCTGGAGGAAATACCACACGCGGCACCACCTTATCTGAATACACAAATGAGGGATCATAAGGACGATCGAACAAAAATAGGTATTCGTGTTCAGGGTATTTTTGCACCAATCGCCAAAGCAACTCGTGGGTGTACCAACCAAAACCCTCTAAACGGCCCGGTAGTAGAAAACGCGTATTGACTGCTATTCTCAATTGTGGATAAATATTTTTCGCAAACCTCTTGAATTGGTTTACTTTTGCAGGCGCAAAATTCTAAAATATGCTTGACATTTCATCAGTTCAATTAAAAAGACTCGCTACGGCGTGGGTAGGGAACAAAAATCGCTACGAAGGGGTCAATATTCCTAGTCAAACACTTACTTCGCTCCACCATGTGGCCGAAGAACTCATGATTACTGCTTTTCTCAAACCTTTTGAAAAAACAGAGGAGTTCTTTTATTTCCACCACGATGAAGATGTAAGCAACCATCCCGTTTATCAATCTTGCATGACTGTCTTTGCTGATCCCGAGCAATTGTCCACCGAAATGGTGCAATTGGCACAACGGTTATACGAATATGCAGAATTGCCAAAAATACGAGGGGGCGAATTTTTTGCTGCCTATTTTGACAATGTTGTTTTACAAGGCGAACCAGTACAGGCCATCGCCTTGGTCAAAATCCAAACCAAAGAACCGTACCTTAAAGTGGAACGCTCTACCGATTCGTTTGCCATTAGTGTCATAGAGGGTATTCCAACCCATAAACTAGAAACGGCTGCTATTATTTTTAACCTCGATGAGGCAGAGGGTTACCGAATCTGTACCGTGGACAGCGTTTCCAAAAAAGATGAACGTTCGTTTTGGAAAGACGAGTTTTTGCGTGTACGTCCTATTGAAGACAACTATTTCAATACACGCCACCATATTAGTATGTCTGGCGAGTTTATCAATGAAAAATTAATTAACCAATTTGATATTGATAGGGCCGATCAATTGGATGTTTTATACCGATCTGGGTTATATTTTAAGGAAAACGAAGAATTTGAACTGGAAGATTATGCCAAAACATTGTTCCCTGAACCCGAACAGCAAGAGGCGTTTTTAGAATTCAGGGATAGTTATTCAAAAGCATACGCTGTACCATTAGAAGAAAAGTTTGACATTAGCGACCAAGCCGTAAAAAAAGAGTTTAAGGTGCTAAAAAGTATAATCAAATTGGATAAAAACTTCCATATTTATGTCCATGGTCGCCGCGATCTCATCGAACGAGGCTTTGATGATGATAAAGGAAAAAAGTATTACAAAGTATATTTCGACGAAGAAGAGGTCTAGGAATGCGAATTAAAAAAAAGGTAGAAACTGAAAATAATAATCAGTTTCTACCTTTTTTTATTTCGGAATAATATTTGGTTTTTCGATAAATATCCGCATTATACAACAGACCTTGTTGTGAATAGAGACAAACCTTTTAAAAGAAAAAACGCGCATCCTGTTGTTAACTATTTTTACCCTTCCTGAAAATAATTATTTTTAACTAAAAATTGCTTTTTTCGCTGAAAAGCACTTTATCTTTGCACGAAAATAGATAATCAGGTATTCAAAAATGATATTTTTAATTTTTGAACTCTTTTTTTGACAGTTTGCCGTGCGTTTGTTTGCATTTTTCGCTAAACAATATTTAGCACGAACCAATTCTTCAGCATATTAACTTCAGCACATTTTAATTATGTCATTATCTCGTTTCAACGCGCTACAAGCCATCGAAAATCGCCCAGATCCTTTTTTCTTTGATGAAGAAGGAGCGGCACCTACTATTGCGTCCTATTTCGGGGAAAATGTCTTCGGAGAAGAAGCCATGAAAAAACACCTGAACGAATCCGCTTATATTAGCGTAAAAGCATCCATTCAGAGCGGTCAGAAACTGAATAAAGCCGTAGCAGATGTGATTGCTAATGGTATTCGCGAATGGGCACAGGAAAAAGGATGTACGCACTTTGCGCACTGGTTCCAACCCTTGACTGGTAAAACAGCAGAAAAACACGACTCTTTCTTTACAATGACACACGACGGTCGTGTTATTGAAGAATTTACAGGCGATGCATTGGTACAACAAGAGCCCGACGGTTCATCTTTCCCTTCTGGCGGTATGCGCAGTACTTTCGAGGCGCGTGGATACACCGTTTGGGATCCATCCAGTCCTGCATTTATCATGGAATCGGGCGATGGCAAAACCCTTTGCATCCCTACTATCTTTGTTACTTACGGCGGTGAAGCGCAAGATTACAAGTTGCCACTATTGCGCTCTCACTCTTTCCTGGATAAAGCAGCAGTGCCAGTTTGCCAGTTCTTCGACAAAGATGTGAATAAAGTAACCGCTACCCTTGGTTGGGAGCAGGAATATTTCTTGGTAGATGAAGCATTGTTCAATGCACGTCCCGATTTGGTGATGACTGGCCGCACCTTAGTAGGTCGCCCTGCTGCCAAAAACCAGCAATTGGAAGACCATTATTTTGGTTCTATTCCTGAGCGCGCATACGCATTTATGCGTGACTTAGAAACAGAATGCCACAAACTCGGTATTCCTGTGCGTACCCGCCACAACGAAGTAGCACCCGCACAATACGAGGTAGCGCCTATCTTTGAAGAAGTAAACGTTGCGGTGGATCATAACCAATTATTAATGGATGTGATGGAGCGCGTGAGCCGTCGCCACAAGCTTAATGTATTGTTGCACGAAAAACCTTTCGCAGGTATCAATGGCTCGGGTAAGCACAATAACTGGAGTATGGGTACCAATACAGGCGTTAATCTTTTATCACCTGGTAAAGATCCTTCTAGAAACTTACGTTTCTTGACATTCTTTGTCAATACGATCATGGCCGTTCACAAATATGCTGATATTTTGCGTTCATCTATCGCACATGCAGGTAATGACCATCGTTTGGGTGCCAACGAAGCACCACCGGCTATTATCTCTGTATTTATCGGAGATGCAATGAGCAAATTGCTTAATCAAATTGCAAATGGCAAAAAAACAGACGAGTCGGCGGTGAAGCGTGCAATCGATCTCATTTCTAAATTGCCTAACCTCGAATTGGATAATACCGACCGTAACCGCACGTCACCATTTGCATTTACTGGTAATAAATTTGAGATTCGTGCAGTAGGTAGCAGCCAAAACTGTGCAGGTCCAATGACCGTAATGAATACCATGATGGGACTGCAACTCATTGAATTCAAAGCAGATGTGGACAAGCATATCTCAAAAGGGTTGAGTAATGAAGAATCCATTTTGATGGTGCTTAAAAACTATATCCGCAAGTCACGCGCTATTATTTTTGAAGGCAATAACTATTCTGACGAGTGGAAGGCCGAAGCCAAAGAGCGTGGTTTGAATAATTTTGCAAATACGCCAGAAGCATTGGATGTATTGGATTCCAAAATGGCGGTTGAGTTCTTTGGTAAATCTGGTATTTTGAATGCTAAAGAATTGGAAGCATTTTATTTGGTACAATTGCACAATTATGTAACCAAACTCAATATTGAGGCTATCGCTTTGTCTGAAATGGTAACTTCTCAGGTTATTCCTGCGGTATTGCGCCAACAAACAGAACTGGCTCAAAATATTGCAGCGCTCAACGCCATTGGGATGCAAGACGCAACTGATCTTCAAAAAACAACCATAAAGGAGATAATTAGTAATTTATCCGCCATTAAGGAAGGTTTGGAGAAAATGGATAAACATTTGGAAAAAGCACACCATGCCGACTCCGTTCGCGATGAAGCGGAATTGCTTTGCAAAAAAGTAAAACCACAAATGGAAGCCATTCGCGATGCAGTAGATGCACTAGAAGGGATTGTGGACGATCAGTACTGGCCATTGGTGAAATACCGCGAAATCTTGCGCGTTCATTGATTTTAAGTATTTGGATATACTTAATCAAAGACACTTATTTCATATAAAACCTTTTTGATACAGGCCGTTGGACTTCGTTGTTCAGCGGCCTGTTCTTTTTGTGGCTTAAAGGGGGTAAAAAAAGAGGCTACCAAGCATAACGCCTGATAACCTCTTTTTAATGATTTATCGTCAAAATTACAATTTATTCCTTCGATCCATCGCCGCCGTTCTTATCATTCGGACGCGGTGGTCGATTATTGCCCTCCGGACGTGGTGGCCTGTTATTGCCTTCTGGTCGAGGTGGACGGTCACCGCCGCCTGGTTTGTTCGGGTTTCTGTTATCACCCTCCGGACGTGGTGGCCTGTTATCGCCTTCTGGTCGAGGTGGACGGTCACCGCCGCCTGGTTTGTTTGGGTTTCTGTTATCACCCTCTGGACGTGGTGGCCTGTTATTACCTTCTGGTCGAGGTGGACGGTCACCGCCGCCTGGTTTGTTTGGGTTCTTGTTGTCGCCCTCTGGACGTGGTGGCCGGTTATTACCTTCTGATCGAGGTGGACGGTCACCGCCGCCTGGTTTGTTTGGGTTCTTGTTGTCGCCCTCTGGACGTGGTGGCCTGTTATTACCTTCTGGTCGAGGTGGACGGTCACCGCCGCCTGGTTTGTTCTGGTTCTTGTTGTCGCCCTCTGGACGTGGAGGCCTGTTATTACCTTCTGGTCGAGGTGGACGGTCACCGCCGCCTGGTTTGTTCGGGTTCTTGTTATCGCCTTCTGGACGTGGTGGCCGGTTATTGCCTTCTGGGCGAGGTGGACGGTTACTGCCTGCGTTATTAGAGTTGCGCTGATCCCCTTCCGGGCGAGGCGGCCTATTATTGCCCTCTGGGCGAGGTGGACGGTCGCCGCCGCCACTTTTATTATTCGGTCGGTTATCGCGGCGTTGTTGTGGTGGAGCACCTTTACCAGCCCGTTGTTGGTCGGCCTGTTCGGCGCGTTCTACAGCAGCAGCAGCAGTATCCCCGCGATCATTTTTCTTCTTTTTCTTCTTTTTCTTGCGTTTTTCGAGTGGGAGTTGGATCACATTGTCCACATTTTCGAAATCTGGTTCATACTCTTCCACTTCTTCTACCCCGGATGGTGGAGCCATTGCTAAAATATCGTCCAAACTGGACGGGATTTCGCCATTTTTGATCATATCCATTGCATCCCATACTTGATCCACGTGGAGCGGGTAGAATTTGATCTTATTATCGACATAGGCGTAAAACATAAGGCGCTTGAACACGTCAGTTTTCATTAAAACGGCTAGTCCTGCCTTTGTTTTTAGTCTGTCGGCTTTGTCTGGAAAATCCTCTAATGCATCGACATAAGTATCAAGTTCATAATTGAGGCAACATTTAAGGCGGCCACACATACCCGAAAGTTTGGTTTGGTTAATGGCCAGGTTTTGATAACGGGCAGCGGCGGTATTTACCGATTTGAATTCGGAGAGCCAAGTAGAGCAGCACAGTTCGCGGCCACAATTGCCAAGTCCGCCGATACGTGCAGATTCTTGTCGAGCACCAATTTGGCGCATTTCAATTTTTACCTTAAATTCCTTAGCGTAATGCCGGATCAGTTCCCTGAAATCTACACGACCTTCTGCAGTATAAAAAAAGGTACATTTACGGCCATCGCCTTGAAATTCAATATCACAAACTTTCATTTGCAGATCAAGTGTACGAGCAATGGTACGCGCCTTTACCATAACACCTTTCTCTTCTTTGCGCAATTCGTCGAGGCGTTCTACATCGCGTTCGTGCGCTTTTCGGATCACTGCACCGAGGCGAGCGTCATTTTTAATACGCTTGCGTTTCATTTGCAAACGCACGAGTTCGCCAGAAAGCGAAATCTTTCCTAAATCATACCCACCCGAAGCGGATTCCACCAGCACAAAATCGCCAGTAGTGGTACGTGTAAAAGATGGGTTTTTAAAAAAATCTTTGCGAGAACCATTTTTAAAGGAAACTTCTACCACATCAAAGGGTTGAGTATCCGAGATACCCATTGCCGTTATCCAATCAAAAGTATTGTGTCTATTACAACCACCCGTGGAACATCCTCCATTTGAACTGCATCCGCCTACGCTATCTTTCCCGGTGGAACAAGAACATCCTGAACAAGCCATTAATATATATAGTTTTGAGATTCGTGAATTGATAGTGCCTCTTACTTGAGTAGAGTAATTAAAGCGGTGCAATATTACACAGTAATTTCAATATGGGCAAAAAAAAAGCGCGCTGCTCGTTTGCAGCGCGCCGGTTTCCCGTATATAATCTCATGAAAAGTGGCAAATCTATGTGTCAACATTTACATCTCTAAACTTACTGCGTCGTGTTGTTCTTTCTTATTGACGTTACAAAAGTGCGGAAGTTTCACAAACTGTGCAAGTGCGCTTTTTTCAATTTGTTGAAAAAAAGAAAAATATGCTATTATTATAAAAACGGTATTAAATTGAAAAGGAACGGTAATTTAGTACTTAGATGCCCATTAAAAATGCTTAAATTGGAGTCATTTGTTGAAAAAACGTACCCAAAAATGGGTATAAAAAAAATAAAAAAAGCCTAAATTTAGCATTTTGTTAAGAAAAAAAAGGTAAAAAATTTTTAAAAAACTTTAATTCGACCTAAAAAAACCAATGTAACAAACAGGCTCTTTTTACTTTTTTTTCAAAGTAAGGGTTTATTGATATACCCAAACTAGTTTTTAACAATAGGAATACCGTACAAAAACAGATTACCTTTGCATAAAAAAATAACTATGCCCAATCAAAAATACACCCTCCAAACCGCTACAGCCATTATCATTGCAAATATGATCGGTACGGGTGTGTTTGCTGCATTGTTTTTCCAAGTAGATAGTTTGCCTTCGGGGGGATCTATTCTTATACTTTGGCTGGCTGGTGGTATTGTGGCATTAAGTGGTGGACTTTGTTATGCAGAACTGACAGGCTTGTTCCCCCGCTCTGGTGGAGAATACGAGTATTTAACTAAGATATACCATCCCGCTTTGGGTTTCTCGACCGGGGTATGTACCTTGATTGTTGGTTTTGCAGCACCTATGGCCGGCTCTGCACTCAACTTGGGTAATTATTTTGCGCCTATACTCGGCTTAGCATTGGATTCACCGGGTACGAAATGGATTGGCGTTGCTAGTATCGTAGTGGTTACGCTGGTGCAATTGTTTGGTGTGCGGGTCGGTAGTTTGTTCCAAAATATTTCTACCGCTTTTAAATTAGTATTGATCGGCATTTTTATCGCACTGCCTTTATTATTGCCGCACCATACGCCATCCAATGTATCCTTTGCCTTAAATACCCAAACGACCGCTCAAGTATTTTCGGGCAGTTTTTTTTCGTGTTTAGCACTGCTGTATTTTTCCTATACCGGCTGGAACTCATCGGTATATATTTCTTCCGATATTGAAAACCCTCAACGCAACCTGCCGTTGTCTATATTGGTGGGTATTACGGTGGTCACTGCGATTTATCTACTCCTCAATTTTACGTTTTTACATGTATGTAGCATGGAGGAAATTAAATTGGGCGGATCCAGTGTGGGAAATACGGTTATACATAAATTATTTGGAGAACGTAGTTTTGGCGGTATTCGGGTGCTGGATTGGTTTTCGGCCTTGATGAGTTTTGCGCTTTTGGCTACTTTAAATGGCTATATTATTACGGCCTCGCGGGTGGCGGAAGTAATGGGTAAGGATTATCCTTTGTTTAAGGCTTTATCGCGTACTTGGCCCAATGGTTCGCCTTATTTGGCGGCTATGGTGATGGGCGGTATCACAATATTATTTACGTTATTATCCGATTTCAAATCGCTGCTCGATTTTGTTGGATTTTCTTTGGCTATTTTTGCTTCGTTATCGGTTTTTGGTATTTATATCATGCGTTGGAAGCATCCTGAATGGCCGCGTCCGTTCAAGGCTTGGGGCTATCCAGTAACACCTTTGATTTTTTTAGCCATCAATTTGGCAATGATCTATTATAGTGTGGTGGTGTTGTATGATGGTCATTTTTGGTATGGCTATAATGCGGAAGGTCATATTACAATTAGCCCACTATCAGCTTCTGTAATTGTTATATTGCTGGGCATTGTGCCTTATTTTTTTCAGAAAAGTAAGGCACAACACGCAGAATAAGTCCACTGTAAATTAAATTTATGTTACAGTGGACTAAAAATCATCATTTCCCATAACGCAATCCATGACCAAACTTATACAGTGGATCTTTTGAATCGTAGGGTACATCTGTTTTTTGGTTACGTACCGCTTCCATGCTGGAAGGTAGTTCAAAAGGTAATTTGCCTTCAGGATTTGCCTTTCCAAAAATCACGTCTAAGATAGCGGCATCGCTCGCGCCATAATTAGCCAATACAGCCCTTGCTGCTATATTAATTTCAGGAAAAACCGCCGGTCGGTCGAGGTATATATCTACGATAGTTGGTACAGTTTTACATATATCAAGCACTTCTTGTAGGTCTTTCCCTTTAAAATCAAGGTCGCCATGATGAAAACCTTGCGCCATCGGGATATCCGTTTCTACCGCAACCCATGGCGTATTGAGTCGGACAATAGCAAAATCGGCCTGTTTAGGGTCGGTCACTACTGTACCGTAAAGTGCCGCGACTTCTGGTGCGATATTTTTGACGAAAATTTTCAAGTTCTTTTTTTCAATGGGTAGTGTATTTTTAGTGTTTTTCAAAAGCGTCATAGAACGGCGTTGTGCTGCATCGGCTTCTTTTTGGAAATCCGCGTTGCCAATGATGGTTTTCACCTTTGATTCGTCCACAAAAGGCGCGTCAAAAAGCCCTAATTGAAATTTTTGGCGCAATAATCGGCGTACAGATTGGTCAATACGAGATTCCTTCAATGCACCCTCTTTTACCAAATCAATAATGTACTGTGGGCAGTTTTCGCCACCAAACTGGTCAATACCAGCTTCGATTGCTTTTTTAACGCGCTCTTTTTCGCTCAATTTTTCCACTCCCCATGCACGGGCGGGCCAAGTAAAAGTAGGTGTTTTCATATCTGTGATCAGACCCCAATCGGTACAAACTACCCCGTCATATTTATATTTTTCGCGGAGAAGTTGGGTGATAATACTTTTGTTGAACGACATAGCCACCTCTTCGTCTGTTTGTCCGACCGGAATACCATAATAAGGCATGATAGCGGCAGTACCTGCCTTGAAAGCCGCTTCAAAGGGGATTAAGTGGTAATCAAAATTTTTACCGGGGTAAATCTGCCCCTTTTGGAAAGGGAAATGTGGATCTAGCCCTTCTTTCTGAGGGCCGCCGCCAGGAAAATGCTTGGTCATACAGGCTACACCGTCCTTCATATCATTGCCCTGTAAGCCTTTGATATAGGCTGCTACCATGCGGGCAGTCAGGTTAGCATCCTCACTGAATGCACCACTGATACGTGGCCAACGCGGCTCGGTAGCAAGGTCAATCTGTGGATGTAGGCTTTCGCGGATACCGATTGCTAGGTATTCTTGCCGTACAATATCGGCAAAACGCTCCATCAATTTTTCATCGCCAATGGCTGCAAAACCTGGTGTTTCAGGCCACATCGAAAAACTTTTGGCAGCCATCGAAAAAATATTATTGCTAAAATGATTGCGGGGGTCACTTGCAATAGTTACCGGAATACCAAGGCGGGTTTTAGCGGCTGCCTGTTGCAGATTATTGTACCATTTTGCGGTAATAGCAGGTTCTTCAGGGATTTGCCAAAGGTTGAAATGGGTTATTTTGAGATTATTCATGTGGTCGAGCGCAGCGGGCCTAAATGCGGTAAAACCTTTTGCTACTTTATCTGGATTGAACGGTAGGCTGCCATCTCCATTGATAGGTGCGCCGTTGATAAACATCATGCCAGCCTTTTCTCCCAAATTCATCTGTGAAAGCAGATCTTCTATTCGTTTTTCAAGCGGTTGGGCAGTGTCTTCATAAATATCTTTTTTACCGTTGTGGTTGAGGTCGCGGTAGTCGCGCATAAAACCTTGTGTATCCAGCCACTCACCAAAACGCTCGATCCAGTTATCCGTCGGCATATTTTGTTTGCGCATCCCAAATCCGTGTCCACCAGACGGATAAATGTGCATTTCAATGCTTTTTTCGGCTGCATTCCACTGATCGTACAAGGCGGTACACTGTTTTTGGAAACCAAAATTATCATCACTTGCCACCGCTACAAAGAGCGGGGGAGCATTGTCGGGTACTTTTGTGGTGTTTACGACGTGCAGCGCGGGATAAATAGGGGCAACAAAATCTGGTCTATTGGCAGGGGTATATTCAAAAGCCGTAGAAGCGGCTACCGTTCCGCCCGCAGAAAAGCCCATAATACCAATACGGTTAGGTTTTACGCCAAACTCGGCAGCGTGTAGGCGGACATAATTGATCGCTTCCAAGCCATCGGCCTTGGCAAGTGCGATAACAGGTGCCATATCCTTGTCCATTTGGTCGCGATTTTTTAGTTTTTGGATAAATTCCATCGCGGGATCGTTGCCGGTCGGTACAAGTCGGTAGCGCAATACAAAGGCTGCAATACCGTGCTCGACGCACCATTTAGCCACATCATTTCCCTCGCTATTGATGC
The DNA here is from genome assembly GCA_041160955.1 of Bacteroidota bacterium. Lineage (GTDB taxonomy): Bacteria > Bacteroidota > Bacteroidia > Chitinophagales > Saprospiraceae > M3007. The sequence continues at coordinate 55,004 of JBEAVK010000155.1, read as the reverse complement.
TCAAAGCATGAAAACCGCCACCAGGTGCAATAATTAGCCCTGTTCCATTGGCCTTTTCAGGGGATGGTAAATACACTGTAATCGTCGGAACAGACACATTGGCCACTATTTCGGTATTAAAAACAGGGGAAAATGATTCTTTTTCGGGGTTGTCCCATACCAAACCTGTGGGATTGGGCAGCGAGCGGAGGGGTATTACTTTTTGGGAAAAAAGTAAGAAGGGCGATAGAAGGCACACAATTGTACAAAGTTTAGCAATATTCATTATTTTGAATTTAGATTTTGATGATGGCGTTAAGTATTTGGGGTTATAGGGACAAAGGTAGGCGGGGTCTAAGTTGGTTTTTTGTAAAAAAAAATCATATTCTTGTACAAATGAAACATTTTTTAAGGTACTTACGTTTTTTCAAGTAAATACTTGTCACAATTAAACAAAATGCTATTGGATATGGCTGCGCTGCCCACAATCATTTCTAAATCTGTTATCGAATGAAATTAGTAAATTTTCCCGGCCTATTTGGTGATGCTCAAGCGCCGTTTTTACAAGATTTTATTCACCATGAGGTTTTGGAAGTGCGGAGCAGCCTGTACAATTGGAAGATAACGGAGCATCTGCACACGGATTTGTATCAAATTTTTATTATTATTTCGGGCGGTGGCTTATTGATTTCGGGCAATAAAAAAATTGTACTCAATGCACCTTGTATCTTATTGATTCCCAATAATACGGTGCATGGTTTTGTTTTTCAAGCCAATGTAGAGGGGGAAGTGTTTACTTTTTCGGCTGTTTTCTTAGAACGATCTATCAAAGCCAAGCCAAATATTTTATCAGAATGGAATCAAATTCGTTATTATGATTGCAAAGGTCAGCATACATTGTGGCAGCATTTCTTGACTGTAAAAGATAGCATTATACACGAGTTGAATACAGAAAATATTGAAAAACACGCTTTTTTGCAATGCTATTTTCAATTATTGGTATTTAATCTTTATCGAATTGGACTTGAATCTACCCCGCAGATAATACCGACCAATAATCGCACCTTAGATTATTTCTACACTTTTCAGAACAGTATTAGGCAGTCATTGCCTCAAGTCAAATCCATTCGCGAATATGCTCATCAGATGAGCATCACACCTGTACATCTTAACCGTATTTGCAGATCTGTGGCTCAAAAATCGGCCTTAGAAGTCGTACATAGTTACCGGTTAGAAGAAGCAAAAAAATATTTATTAGAAACAACGTATTCCATTTCTGAAATTTCGTATTTTTTAGATTTCAATGACCCCGCGCATTTTTCAAAACAATTTAAAAAGTGGGTGGGGCTGTCACCATCGGATTTTAAGAAACGGCAATTGAAGATTTAGCCATTTTGATTTTGTGCTTACTTTCCACAAACAGCAAAGCGCCAATTGGCATAACCAATTGACGCTTTGCTCAATATGCTTATCTACAAAACGTTTATTCTTGTAATTTACTATGGTGGCGGCTGTACACGAAATACACCACTAAGCCCAATATCATCCAGATCATTGCGGATGTTAAAGTAACTTTATCCAAAGAGATAATCATAGCGGTACAAATTCCAGCACCAAGAATAGGTACCAACGGCACTAATGGCGTTTTGAACGGACGATCAGCATTGGGTTCATTGCGACGCATTAACCATACACCAAGGCTTACCAATACAAAGGCAAGCAAAGTGCCAAAAGAGGTTAGATCTCCAGCGATACTACCGGGGATAAATGCTGCAAATAAACCTACAAATACAAATAATATCCAGTTGGCTTTGAATGGTGTACGGAAGCGAGGGTGTAAATCAGAAAACGCCTTAGGCAATAATCCGTCTTTTGACATGGTATAAAATACCCTTGATTGTCCCATCAACATTACCAGTATCACCGAAGAAAAGCCTGCAAGAATGGCCACAGTAACAGCCGTAGCCAACCAGTGGTAACCAATCATATACTTTTCAATAGCATACGCTACTGATGCTTCTTTACCCGCTAGTTTGAACTCTTGCCAGTTGGCTACACCCGTCAAAACATGCGAGAACAAGATATACAATATAGTACAAACTACCAACGAGCCAAGAATACCAATAGGCATATCTTTACGTGGATTTTTTGCTTCTTGGGCTGCTGTAGAAACAGCATCAAAACCAATAAAGGCAAAGAAAACAATACCCGCGCCGCCTAATACGCCGCCCCAGCCATGCTCAAATATACCTTCGTGGCCTACAACACCTTCTGGAATCATATAAGGTGTATGGTTGGATGGATTAATAAATTGCCAACCTACTAAGATAAAAATAATAACAATGGCGACTTTAACAAACACGATAATACCATTGACCGTTGCGGATTCCTGCGTACCTTTAATCAAGAGCATCGTGAGTAATAAGAGAATCAGTAACGCTGGTGCGTTAATCATACCATTACTGGTTTGTACCAAGGCTTGCAAATTGGCTGGAAGTGCCTGAAGTTGGGCATCGCTGAGTAAAAGTACACCTTCTTTGGCATTTTTCAACAAATCCGCAGGAAACTGTGTGAGTGCATCGCCCATGACCCGATTAGCATGTTCAAAGGGCGAGTGACAGAATTCGTAGGGTATGGCTCCTCCCAGCAAATTATTAAGGTATTCACTCCACGCAATAGATACTGTGGCTGCACCAAGTGCATATTCCATAATGAGTGCCCAGCCAATAATCCAAGCTAGCATTTCGCCCATGGTAGCATAAGCGTAGGTGTATGCACTACCGGCAATAGGGATCATCGCCGCAAACTCGGCATAACAAAGACCTGCAAAGGCACATCCAATGGCCGCTACAACAAAAGAAAGTGTAACAGCAGGCCCAGCCGCTTCGGCAGCCGCAGACGCAGTACGGACAAAAAGACCCGCACCAATAATGGCACCGATGCCCAAAGCCACAAGATTGATGGCACCAAGCGTCCGTTTTAGACCCTTTTCAGAATCACCAGCTGATTCAAGTAGTTTAGACAGCGGTTTTTTAACCCAAATATTTGACATAGTTAATAAAGATAGTAAAGTTGAGCAATAGTGTTTTGATATTATTTAAAATTAAGCGGCCAAGATAGCGTACTTTTTTCTTTTCTTGCATAATTTCTGCAAAGATCCTCCACTATTTGTACAGGTATTCCGAACTTTGCGCCTCGTTTTAATAAATTACAAATATGAAATTACCTTTTTTTAGTTTAATAGCACTCTCACTCGCATTCATTTGTATGAATACCAATTGTAAATGGGGTAAGGATAACAAGGAAGGCATAGTGGCCGAAACTGTATTGCCGAAAGACGTAAAACCTGCCAATGTGGTGCTTGCAGATGTCAATTGCTGGGTGGAAGGGGACATATTTTACGCCGTTGGCTTAGTCGATAGCCGTGAGTCATTTTGGCTCAAAATATGGCTTCAACTGGGTGTAGTGGATGCAAAAAATCAAATTGTGCCTTTCAAAAGCGATTCTTTCTGTTTGGTTGATACCCACGCTGATGCACTCCCTCCACGTGGCAGAACTGCTTTTTTTGCTTCTTGGAAACTATCGGATTTGAAAGGAGTACCAGATTCTATACATTTGGGCGGCGCAGTAAGTGCTACCGTAGATCCAGGTGCCATACTGCTTGCACAAAACCAAGGAGGAGGCATAAAAGTATCTTTCGGGGATACCACCTCTACCCCAGCACTTGAAAAGTATGTGATCGTGAGTGGCGTGGTCGAAAATCCATTGCCGCTAAATGCCGATAACCCTGGATTAAGCCTACTATTATATGGTACCGATCAAAAACTTTGGTTTACTCAAAATCTTAACCTCAACGTGGATACGAGTTATATAAAAGCAAAAGTTTACGGACCGATGATCCCAAATGAAAAACGAGATTTCGGAATGCATGTCTATTACGACAACCTACCCCAAGCGATTCGTGAAAAAAGAATAGGCCGGATTGATTTTTTAGGTTATGAAAAACGTAACCCCAAAAATAAATAAGATACTTGGCTTTATTGCCTTGATTTCAATTGCCCTTTTCTGCAAAAAAGAGGCGATTAGCCTACCTAATATAGAAAAATCAAGTATCCCAACTACTGTGGATTTAACCTCGGTATGGATGATTGATGACCAAAATGGGGTAGCATGTGGTGGACTTTCTTGGGAAACAGGCCTCTTGCTCTCTACCGCCGATGGTGGTAAGCATTGGCAAATTGACGATACTGTTTGGCATAAAATGGAATGTGTTATGGCCGATTCGAGCGGCCATGCGTACGCAGTAGGGCAAAGTGGTATTTGTTGTGAAAAACCATTTGGTAAACCTTGGCTGCAATATCGAGCCGATTTCCAATGGCACCACTCCTGTTTTATGTCCAATGAGTACCAAGGCATCATTGTAAGTGGAGAAAGTTTTGGCGAAGGGCAGGTGAGGGTGCACGGCCCTCAATATTTTTGGGAATTGGATACTGTATTAGAGTTTCCGAACCAATTACAAGCGGTATGGGCATCGGATCCGAAAACTTGGCATACTTGTGGTCTTGGGTGGGTACTTCGATCCGAAGACGGGGGCTACTCTTGGCAGCGAAAGGCCCCTACAAATGATTTTTTTACCGATATTCATTTCCCCAACCCTACCACAGGTTATATTTGTGGTAGCAGCGGCACCTTACTTAAATCCACTGATTCGGGTAATAACTGGCAAACAATTAGAAAAGGAGGTGCTACAAAGCCACGCAAACAGGCATTTAATGCCCTTTGGTTTCGTACCGAAAATGAAGGCTGGCTTGTGGGCAATAATGGCCTGTTTTGGCAAACTACCGATGGAGGAAATACCTGGACAACCATTGATAACACACCAAAAGATATTGATTTATTAGATGTATTTGTCCGAAATGGGCGAATTTGGGTCTGTGGCACCCAAGGAACAATCCTGCGTTATGACTTATAAACCGTATTCCTTACTTTCCTTTTTCTTTATATTCTTCCCAACTTTTTTTGGTATAAACCTCTTCTTTAGCAAATTTCAATTCTTTCATCAGGTCACTTGTCTCTTTATAACCGGGTGACACCATAATACGGCGAAAATCTTGATCGAGATAAACAAGCGTAGGATAACTCATTTTGCCATCCAATAAAGCATAAGCCAGTGTATGTACGCCTTTACCTTTATTCGTTTCGACAAAGGAGAAAGTGTCTCGACCAAAGATGATTTGTTCTCTTTGCTCGGCGTTGAGTTTTACGGCATAAAAATTATCGCCAATGTACTCAGACACTTTACTGTCACTAAATGCACCTTTGTCCATCTTTTTGCACCAGCCACACCAGTCGGTATAAATATCAACGACTATCTTTTTGGGTTTTGTTTTATTCAACTCAACAGCCTCTTCCCAAGTGTACCATTTACCATGCGCTTCATTAGCCGCTTGATCGGGATTTGATTTAGAAAACTGTGTTGCTAACCCGATTAACCCGGTAGCAGCCGCTATAGCAATTACTGTTAAATACTGCATAATTAATTGATTTTTAAATAGTTAAAAACAGTTATTGTCACTTTGAACTATTCACTTATAAAAAAAAGCCAGCAAAAGAACTCTAAAACCATAAGAAAGATGCAATTTCGCGTGTTAAATTTTTCCCAAAATTTCTTAAGAAAAACTAATTGACCTTAATATCACTTTGTTTTTGGAGCAACCCAAATTAGAGATTTTTGGATACTGCAATGCGCTTTTTGTAGCCTATGCCAATTAGAAAATTGAAAAAAACTGATTGTATGCAACCAATTCGACCCATGTTTGTCTTTGAAAGTATATATCGACATGGATAGTACTCATCCGCATTATGAACTTTTGGAAAAGTGCCGCGCAGGCAAACGCGATGCACAATTTGAATTGTATAAGCTATATTCTAAGGCTATGTACAACACGGCATTACGTATGGTGCAAAACAGCCATGATGCAGAGGATTTACTACAAAGTGTTTTCATTGAAGTGTTTACTAAAATGGATTCATTTCGATATGAAAGTAGTGTTGGTGCTTGGATGAAGCGTATAACGATCAATAAATGTATTAATTTTTTGAAAAGTAAAAGACTTTTCCTCCAAGAATTAACAGATAACCACGACCACCCAATTGAAAACACACCCGACCCCGAACCTATACTCAGCGTGGATAAAATAAAAAAAGCCGTAGAAAAACTCCCCGATGGCTACCGCGTTGTTTTTTCCCTTTACGCTTTTGAAGGGTACGACCACGAAGAAATATCCCAAATTCTGGAAATCACGGAAGCAACTTCAAAATCACAATACAGCCGAGCAAAGGCCAAACTCAGAACAATGCTGGCGTAATAAAATGAATAATAAACAGCACATAGAAGGATTTATCCAACAGCATCGGCAGGAATTTGATTCCACCTTGCCCACTGATAGCCATTGGAAAAGTATCTCCAAAAGCCTTGGGCAGCTGCACAATGGCGATTCAATAGCGCATTTTATCGCTATTAACCGTTCCTTGATGGATACTGAAATGCCTAATTTACAAGTTTGGGACAAGATTAATGCCGCGCTAACACCACCCAAGGCTACTACCCTGGATACACAGGACTTGTTAGAAGATTTTATACAGCACAACAGATCCGATTTTGATAGCGAAATCCCTGATTTTAAAATTTGGGACCAAGTATCACTTCAAACAACTGCGGTGCAGCCGCTTCGCATATCGTGGCACCGCAGAATAGCACGGTTTGCAGCGGCTATAGCGTTGTTGCTCATCGGGGCGTCGTTAGGACTATGGTATGCACGGCAAGAGCAGGATACTTATGTGGGCATGAAAATGTCGGATGTATCCAAAGAGTACGCAGCCATTGAGCAGCACTATGAGCGAGAAATAGAGCATAAAAAAACAAAATTGGCGCGTTTTGCTTCTAATCCAAGCACCTCCGAAATATTTGGGGATATGGAACAAATGGATAAAACCATGGAAGAATTACGCATTGAATTGTCCAATGTACCACCCGGCAACCAAGAACAAATTATCCGGGTGATGATAGAAAACTATAAAACCAAATCAATGGTGCTTGAACAAGTGCTAGAGGCCATGCAATCGCAACAGCATCTTATCGTTGACCCTGATGGTCAGAAAAATAAAATAAAGTATGAAAACGACACTATTTAACTATATTGAGGTTCAAAAAATCCGAAGATTTGAGCAGGTACTCTTCAAAGCTATTTTACGTACGCTATCATTGGCGATCTTGCTTTTCCCCAATTTACTAAAAGCAGATTGCCCGAATGATTCCGTTTGCTTGAATGCTTGTTTGTATTTGCACAAGGAATTCGTGAAAAATATAAACCGCGAATTCCCTACCAGCGCGCAAGGTACTACGGTGATTTATAACAAACATGGCAATATCAATATTAATACTTGGACAGAGAAAAAAGTAAAAATCAATATTACCATTGTTGTTAATTCCACTGAACAAGCCGAAGCAGAAAAAGTATTGAACCAGATTAATGTCAATTTTGTCAGTACAAATGGCTATATAAAGGCCGAAACGATGATAGGAGATGTAAAGGGAGCCTATTTAAAAGACTTTAAAGTGAATTACGAAGTTTGGATGCCTGCTGATAATCAACTAGACCTATCCAACAAATACGGCAATACATCTTTAGGCAACTTAAATGGCAATTTGATTGCTAATGTCAAATTTGGAGATTTGCGTACGGGCAAATTATTGGCAGATGCCAACCTAAAAACCGAAAACTGCCAAGCAGTAATTGGCAGCGTCCAAAATATTTATGGCTGGATCAATAATGGCGGCATTGTACTCGATAATGCTAAAATGGTGCAGATGGAAACAGAACGCTCCACTTGTATTTTCAGAAGGGTGGAGGATTTGCGACTCACCTCCCGTTTCGATAAAATTGATGTGGGTATTGCTGGTAATTTGCGGCTGAATATCAAATTTGGCAGCGTAAATGTTATGAGTACACGATATATGTTTTTAACGTCGTGCAATACGGCTTGCAAAATTGAAAACTTGGATACACAACTGGATGCAGACCTCCAATTTGGAAGTTTAGAATTGATAAAAGTGAGTGCTGGTTTTGATAAAATTGTATTATCCGGCCTTAATACCATGATCAATGTAGGCAGTAGCGGCCTCTCTTTTTGTTATGAGATTAATGGCACCAATACCAACCTGAATTTACGCCCGAGTAGCCCCAATATGGCTACGAGTTCGGCCTCTAAAACGGTCAAAATTAATAATATCAATGGTTGCTTCTCCCGTCAAGGCTGTTTGGGCGATACCAATACAAGGAGTAAGATTGTGGCAAAAATGAAGGAAGGCGGGCTTGTAATTAAATAGACCTGTTGTGACAAGAGACTACCCCATCGCAACAATTCTAGTAGTTAGCCCAGCAAGATATTGTACACCCAACCGATAGCCTTCCAGCCCTAAACCAATAATCGCACCTTTGCATACCGCTGCAATACAGGAATGGTGTCGAAAAACTTCGCGCGCATGAACATTACTAATATGCACCTCTACGACAGGTGCTGGAATAGCCGATATAGCATCTGCTAGTGCGATAGACGTGTGTGTATAGGCTCCAGCATTGAGCAACATACCATGAGCAGTAAAACCATGTTCATGTAAATAATCTATCAATGCACCTTCGTGGTTACTCTGAAAATAATGTAGGCGAAGATCAGGGAATAGTGGCTTTAACGTTTCAAAAAACGCCCCAAAGGTTTGGGTTCCATAAATTTCCGGTTCGCGCTTACCCAGCAAATTCAGGTTCGGGCCATTAACAATATGAATATCTAGCATTTTTTTCTTTTTATTGGGCAAATATACCCGTATTGGGCTATTGGTATGTCCGATATTACAAAATTTGTGTTTTTTTTTTGATAATTATTCCTGTAAAAGTATAAAGTATAGGAAAATGTTTGAAAATTTGCACCTACAAAATAAAGATGTTCTTATGAAACTATTAAAAATACTACTCTATATCATTTTGGTCGTAGTTGGTTTGTTCTTATTACTAGGGCTTTTTGCTACAAAGGAATACCATATAGAGCGAAGTATGGTGATTGATGCACCCAAATCTTTGGTGTACGAACACGCAAGATACTTCAAAAATTTTGATGCTTGGTCGCCGTGGACGGCCTTGGATCCAGAACAAAAAATTACAATAACCGGTACGGACGGCGAAGTAGGGGCAAAGCATAGTTGGTCGGGCAATGATAATGTAGGCGAAGGCAGCCAAACGATTACAGCGATTAGCCCCGATAGGATTGACATATTGACGGAGTTTTTGCGCCCTTTTAAAAGCGAATCTCCAACGGCATACAGGTTTGAATCCATGGGTAACCAGTGTAAAGTGCACTGGACATTTGAGATGAAAGCACCTTTCCCGATGAATGGGCTTATGATGTTTACGGATGTGGATAAAGCGATTGGTAAAGATTTTGAAATGGGTTTGGAAAACCTAAAGCGGATCACCGAAGAGATGGCACACCGAAAATATAAAGGCTATGAGGTAACGGAAGATGCCACCTTTGCGGGCCGCACCTATTACGGTGTACGCGGTATAACGGATAGTGCTGCCATTGAATCCGTTTTTACCAAGAGTATGAGTAAAACGCTCAATGCTTTTAAAGCCAGTAATATTACGCCTAAAGGCAATGTTGCTGCGATATTTTATACTTGGGCGGGCGGAAAAGCGGATATGGCAGTAGGACTACCTGCGGATAAAGGCGCCTCAATTACGGGTTTACAAGCCTTTAATTTGAGTGCTGGCAGTGCTTATTCTATTGATTATTACGGCAATCCAGCAGGAACAATAAAGGCTCATTTAGCCATGGAAGATTACTTCACAGCAAATGATCTGACGATGGCGGGCCCCGCTGTAGAGGAATATATGGTAACAGGAGAAACAGAACCAGATACCAATAAGTGGTTAACGAAGATCATTTACTTTGCAGAAAGTAAAAAATAAAGTAAATTTTGGACAATTTTGGGCTATTTTTCTATTTTTCTAAATGTTTCTTTTAAAGAGCATACGGAATGTTTTTGAAAAATATACCTTTGTCTCAAATTTTTATCACTCATTTTTTTTCACAAAACATTAGATACAGTGGAATTCGGGAAATTTAGCAGGGGAGACCGTGATGACAAAGGAGGCAGTGACCGCCCACGTTACGGAGATCGCAATGATCGCAGCAATGACCGCGGTGGTGACCGTCCACGTTTTGGTGGCGGTGGCGACCGTAATGACCGAGGCGGTGACCGCCCACGTTTTGGCGGTGGCGGTGACCGTAATGATCGAGGCGGTGATCGTCCACGTTTTGGCGGTGGAGACCGCTATAGCGGCGGCGGCGGCGGAGATCGTCCACGCAATCGTTATGGCGATCGGAATGACCGTGGTGACCGTGGCGATCGCGGCGATCGTGGCAATTTTGACCGCGAGCAAGACGAAAGCGTATTCTCTAAAAAAGTACGTGCTGGCAAACGCCGCACCTATTTCTTGGATGTGCGTAGAACACGCGGTGAAGACTTTTTTATCACTATTACCGAAAGTACGCGCAAGGATGACGGTTTTGGTTACAAACGTCATAAAATCTTTTTGTACAAGGAGGATTTTAACCGATTTGCAGCATCGTTGAATGAGGTAGTAGAACATGTCAAAAAAGACTTAATGCCTAATTTTGATTACGAGGAGTTTGATCGTCGTCAAGCAGAATGGGAGGCTCAAAATCGTAACGAAGACGATGATGAAGGTATTGATAATGTGGACATGGCTAGTGACGATTTTGCCGATGAGGATGATCCGAAAAGCAAAAAAAGCAAAGACGACGACGACGACGTTTCTTGGTAAAACAAGATCAATCATTCTGGTAATGCCATATTGGTCGTAATCACCTTAAGTATGTTTTTACTTAATCTTGTGGTCGTTTACTTATTCATATTGCCAGTTAATAGAAAAAATGCAATTCCTCGCAACCATCCGTTGCAAGTTAATGTTATGCGGTGTAATTACACTTTTATGCTAATGTTTTGGAATTTGACATACAACGAAAGCGAAGTTGCCCTCTGTGGTACTTCGCTTTCGTGCATTGAACACAATTCAAATAGTTGGCCAGCCCTATTATTATTTTAACCATTCAAATTTTTATGGACATATTAAAAGAGATATTTTTTGAAAAATCTCAAGCACAGGCTAAAGAACTTAAAGAGTTTTTAAAACAGCACGGAACACACCACGTGGATGATGTTACCGTAGATCAAGTAGTAGGTGGTATGCGAGATATCACCTCCATGCTATGGGAACCATCCCTATTAGATGCCGAAGAAGGTATCCGTTTTCGTGGTTTTTCTATCCCCGAACTCAAAGAAAAACTCCCAACTGCCTCAAATGGTAAAGAACCGCTTCCCGAAGGCTTGTTTTGGTTGATGCTTACAGGTGATTTACCTACAAAAGAACAAGTTAAATGGTTGACCGAAGCTTGGGTGCGTCGTGCTCATGTACCCGATCACGTGTTTACAGCCATTGAAGCACTTCCAATAGACGCACACCCAATGACACAGCTTTCAATCGGCATTATGGCAATGCAGAACACCAGTGTGTTTGCGCAACGTTATACAATGGGGTTGAATAAATCGGAATATTGGGATGCTACCTATGAAGATACCATGAATATCATTGCGCGGTTACCGCGTATTGCTGCATTTATCTATAACCGAGTTTATCGAAATGGCGTACAAACGCTGCCTGATATTTCTTTAGATTGGGCGGGTAATTTTGCGCACATGCTCGGGTTTGAAGACAATGGATTCAAAGAATATATGCGCCTTTTCCAAATGATTCACGCCGACCACGAAGGCGGTAATGCTTCTGCCCATACTACACACCTTACAGGTTCTACTTTGAGCGATCCTTATTTGTCGTTAAGTGCAGGTATGAACGCACTTGCCGGACCATTACACGGATTGGCCAATCAAGAGGTTATCCGATGGATACAAAAAATGGTGGAAACCTTGGGTACGAGTAAGCCTAGCCGCGAACAAATTTCAGAATACGTAAAAAGCACACTAGCCAGTGGCCGAGTAGTACCCGGTTATGGCCACGCAGTACTGCGCAAACCAGATCCGCGCTATATGGCGCAGCGTCAGTTTGCAGAGGATAATGTACAAGACAGCGATTTAGTGAAAATCGTATGGAAAATATTCGATGTAGTGCCGCCAATTCTTTCCAGCCTTGGTAAAGTAAAGAATCCATGGCCTAATGTGGATGCCCACAGTGGTTCATTGTTGATCCATTACGGCATGAAAGAATACAATTTCTATACGGTACTGTTTGGCGTTAGCCGCTCATTAGGCGTATTGGCTGCTCAATGCTGGGCTAGGGCCTTAATGTTGCCACTCGAACGACCAAAATCAGTTACGATCAATTGGTTGAAAGAGCATGTAGCGAAGACCCAAGAAGATTAATTGGTTGTAGTAGCGATAAATAAAAAACGGTGAAATAATACCCTGGCCTATAGAAAAGGTAGAGGTATTATTGCACCGTTTTTTATTTTAACCTGTGCGTGTTACAAAATCAAGATAACGCTGCGTCTTTATGATTATACACACGGCTAATCTCCTCCGCAAGCGCACTCAATTCTGCTCCCGACATATTAATAGCCGGATGAGCAAAACCAAAATCGCCCATAGAATTCATAGGAAACAGGTGTATATGTGCGTGTGGCACTTCTAACCCAACAACCGCAACACCCACTTTGAGACAAGGCACTACGGTTTTTATGGCAGCAGCCACTTGTTTGGAAAAGACCATAAGTGCTTGCAAGTCGGCATCCGGCAAATCAAAAATATAGTCAATTTCCTGTTTCGGAATACAGAGTGTATGCCCTTTCGTTCGGGGCGTAATATCCAAAAAAGCCAAAAAATCTTGGGTTTCGGCTACTTTGTAACAAGGAATCTCTCCGTTTACGATACGAGTAAAAATGCTTGGCATGGTGTGTGTGTTATTCAGATTTAGGGGCTTGAGGAGATGTTGGGGCGGTCATGGGCTTTATTCTTTTAATTTTAGCCGGATCTTTAACTTTTAGGTCATTATTGCTGCCAGCCGGGCTTTCTTCTATTCCCCCTAAACCAAGACTCTTGCGAATATCAGCAGGCAAAGCACTTTTGTTGACCATAAAAGAAATCGTATTTAGGCGCATATATGCCTCTGATACGCGCAAATAACCTTTTAGTGCCGAAATTTCGCCCCAAGAATTCTTTACGCGATAGTACTTCTCCGCTTGGGTCGTTTCGATATCAGTACCCGTGATGTGCATTAAATGATCGTCCATGGTCACTTGTTGGTCAAATAATTCTTGGCGAAATGCCTGTGTGATGGTAGGTTGTGGTTCAATAAATTTGAAACTTCCTTCGCGTTGAATTTCTGTTTTTTCATCCCATTTCCTCGCAGGGACAATAGCAAGGCCATTTTTTGCAGAGAAGCCATCATTGCTTACATCGGCATCCCATTCCACAGAGTAGCCTTGTTCCAACGAATGGTTAAGGGCGCGCATCATCTCATCCAAAGGAAGGTTATACATCATGCCATTAGCAAAATTATCTGGTATTTCGAGGATAAATGGTTCGTAAAACGGGTGGTGGGTAAAAGACGTGATGGTCACATAATCCTCCGTTTTGATCCCTAAAAAATCGCGGTAAATAGACGGCGTAAATAAACGGCCATCCACAGTAATTTTGGTGGGCACCTTACCAAACTCATCGTCTAACATCCCATCGATGGTAGTAAGCCAGTTTTTGGGTAGTTTTCCTTCCTTGCCCAGTTTAGCATATTCAACGCATTTCTCTTTGAGTTTTGCCTCTAATTTGCTGTGATCGTAGCCCGTAAGGATATTTTTACGTCCCGGGTATTCAGATTCTGGTACAATACCATATTGTTGTACGGCGCGAATTAAATCGTGCGCCAAACCACCTTCTCCAAACTGCGCATTGCCTTGTCGGCGGATATAGTTTTCGCATTTTTGACGATAAATATGCCGCACAACATACATCTCAGAAAGATCTACGTCCAGATTACTGATACGTTTTACTTCACTTTCTAAAAATGATGCGCAACTAAATGCCCAGCAAGTCCCTGTTTGTTGCTGGTTTTTGACTGGAGTAGCGGCAAGTTGTTTATCTGCCTTGAAAGTATAGGGTTCTCTTTCCTGCGCGACTGTCAGAGATTGAAAACCAAGGAGGCACGTTCCAAAAATGAGTAGTTTATTTGTAATCTTCATTTTTTAAAAAATGTTATAAATGTTTGAGCAAAGTTAAATTAAACGTGCAAATTACGCTATCATTTTACATTACGCCTTTAAAATAACTACTTTGGTAAAAAAATATACTATTTGTGAAACACTTTGCAATGGAATGGCTACCTTGTATCGTTTTTCATAGAGTGATTACTGCAACAGATATATCGACCCTCCATAAGGATGCTACTACGACTGCCCAAATCAACAATGCGGCACTGTCGGTACTGAGCTATTTTGAGATTTTTAGGTATCCGCTCACCGTAGTTGAAATCCAGCATTATTTATCGGTCAAAATATCTTTGGAGGACTTATCTGATTGCCTTAGCCAATTGGTTCAAGCGGGCATTGTGTATCAGAATGATGCCTATTACCAAACCCTTCCTGATGTAGCATGGGTAGCGGAACGCCAGGAAAAAAATGCTCGTGCTGCCCTATTTTTACCCAAAGCATATTCAATGGGGCATTTTATAGGTCAATTTCCTTTTGTTAAAGCGGTCATGGTATCGGGTTCCATGTCCAAAGATTGTATGAGCGAAGACGGCGATATTGATTTTTTCTTGGTTACTACACCCGGGCGGTTGTGGCTTGCGCGTACTATTTTGGTGCTATACAAGAAAATATTCCTCCTTAATTCGCGCAAATACTTTTGTGTCAATTATTTTATTGATACCGATCATTTGGAGATTAGTGAAAAGAACCTATTTACGGCTACTGAGTGCGCCACATTATTGCCTGTTTATAATGCAGCCATGTATCAGTCATTTATGGCGGCGAATACTTGGGTACAGCGCGATTACTATCCTAATATTCCCTTACGTGCCACCGAAGCATTACCGACACAAAAAGATCCGTTGCTTAAAAAGGGATTGGAATACTTATTTGGGGGCTTTTTAGGCCAATATTTAGATCGCTTTTCGATGCAAATTACTGTAGGTTTTTGGAAACGAAAATTCAAACATTTTACGGCTAAGCATTTTGATATCGCGCTCAAATCAAGGCGATATGTTTCTAAACACCACCCTTTGGGGTTTCAGGAACGGGTGATGAATAAGTATGAGGAGTTGATGCGGGGGCGGGGTTTTTAGAGGTGAGGTTGGGGCATAATTTTAACGGGTATCCCAAAGCGTAACATATAATTGTTCCTTTAGGATACCCGCTTTATTAATTTTGTCCAAGGACTTATTAAAAGTGCTACTCCTTTTCCACCCCTTCCAAAGCCTCCATCAAACCTGACTTACTCATAGCAGCCGGCGCATCATAAGCTTTAAGGAATGCCTCTTTGTCGAGTACCGCCAAAGGTGCTATTTTCTCCTTTTTCAGGTCATTATTCAGGCTAGTCAGTTGAGTAAAAAAGCCTTCACCCTGTGCCTTTACCCGCTCAATTTCACCTTGTAGGAATACCATACGTTTTAGCGTAGATTCGGTAGGTGGCTGATCGGTAAGTACAGTTGTAACATAAATACGACCAACTTTGGCGCGCAATTGTTCTTCACCTGTGATACCTTTTGATTCAATCGTTTCGGTGAGTGTTTTACGAAAAGCATCCAATTGCTCTGCGTATTTCGTCAATTTTGCCTTAGTTTTCATATTTTTAACCAAAGTTGCCCGTTGGTTGGCGCTATCGCGGAGTATTTTTACCCTACCCTCCAAAAAACCAAGTTCTTCTACCATAGCCATCATGGTTTGCGTTTGTTCTTGGCGTTTGGCATAATCCAAATTGGGTGCCAGCGGATCGGGTATCAGTTCCAGTACACGTTCATCGGTGGCCGTAGGTGTTTTCATCCGAATCGTATATTTACCCGGAGCAGCCATAGGGCCGATAGCACCTGCAAATACACCAAATTCACCTTGAACCATCACGCCTTTGGCGGCTTTGGGTGGTTTTAAGCGCAAATCCCACCGAGCCACATTGATGCCTTTGCGCTTCGTACCCGGGATAGTTACCAGCAAATTACCCTTTTCGTCCAATACTTCTAGGTTTACATCGCCTGTGCTGATACGGTCTTTGAGGTAATACACCACTCGAGCCTCTTCGGGTGCATTCATGCCCACATAAGAGCCTGTATTGGGGAATGATTGGCCATAATGCCCCGTAGTGACTGCAACTGGGCGTGTTAATAGCATGGCTGCATCTTTTTGTAATAGTTCTGTCGTCAGTAATCGTAGTGGCGAAATATCGTCGATAATATATACACCACGGCCATGCGTTGCCAACACCAAATCATTGGTGCGTGGATGGATCACGATATCGCGTACCGCTACGTATTCTGGTAAATTGGCTTTGAATAAAACCCATAATTTACCGCCATCGTTGGAGACATAAAGTCCAAATTCAGTACCCAGGAAAAGCAAATTAGATGCAACGCGGTCTTCGCGTATCACGTGTGCATACCCCTGCACGCCTTCGCCCGTGAGCATTGTCCAAGTTTTACCTTGGTCATCGGAGCGTGCCGCGTAAGATTTCATATCGCCATAAGCATGGTTGTCAAACGTGGCATATACCACATTTTTGCTAAAACGGCTGGGCTCAATACTGCTCACCCAAGTGCCAGCCGGGACACCTGTTATATTTTTTGAAATCAAATCCCAAGTTTTGCCACCATCGCGTGTTATTTGAATATTACCATCATCTGTACCCACGAAAAGCAGGTTTTCGTCCAACGGCGAAGGCGCAATGGCAAATATGGTACAATGGTTTTCGGCAGAAGTATTATCGACGGTGAGGCCTCCGCTGTCGGCCTGTTTTTGTTTAATGGTATCATTGGTGGTCACGTCGGGCGAAATACGGGTCCAACTAAAGCCACGATCGGTGGTTTTGTATAAAAACTGTGAACCCATATAAAGTACTTTAGGATTCACGGGGCTTTTTACAATAGGCGTATTCCAGTTCCAGCGCAGTTTGGGGTCACCTTGCAACGCTTGTGGTTGTATAAACTGTGCCTGATTGGTGACAAGGTCTTGTCGTTGGATATTACCTCCTTGGCTTTCTACATATACGATATTGTTGTCCTGGTCATCGGGTTGCACCCAGAATCCGTCTCCACCGCCTACACCCAACCAATCGCGGTTTTCGATGCCACCAGAACTGGAAGAAGGGCCACGCCAGGAGCCGTTGTCCTGTAAACCGCCATATACATTATAGGGTATTTGGTTGTCCACCTGTACGTGGTAAAACTGCGAAACAGGAAGTATATTCTGATGCGACCAAGTGATACCACGGTCGATACTCATATAAACTCCTCCATCGGTACCGAGGTACATGTGTTGGGTGTTTTTGGGGTTAATCCAAAGTGCGTGGTGGTCGGAGTGTACCCATCCGCCATCGTTACTGGCATCGGAGAAGGAATAACCGCCATCGTTACTAATAGATAGAGAGAAAGCAGGTCGATATACGCGTTTGGGTTCGTAAGGATCTACCACGAGCGTACTAAAATAGAAAGGGCGGGCAGTGACATTGGAAGAGGCACTTTGCAATTTCCAACTTTCGCCGCCATCAGCAGAGATATACAAGCCTGTTTTTTCGCTTTCTACAATGGCCAATAAGTTGTCGGGCGCGCTAGCAGCCAAGGCCATAGCGATCCGCCCAAATGCTGTGGTTGGGAGGCCGTTGGTTATTTTACGCCATGTTTTACCGCCATCGGTGGATTTGTGCAGGGCACTTCCGGGGCCACCCGATGTAAAGGAATAAGGTGTACGCCGAAACTGCCAAGAGGCTGCCCACAGCACGTCGGGGTTACGGGGATCCATGAGGACATCGGCGCAGCCTGTTTTTTCATCTACGTACAAGATTTTTTCCCATGTTTTGCCGCCATCTGTTGTTTTATAGAGGCCACGATCGGGGCTATCGCTCCATAATTTACCTGGGACGGCTACATATAATGTATTGGAATTGTTGGGGTGGATAATGATTTTTGAAATATGCTCGCTGTTTTCGAGTCCCATTTTCATCCAGTTGCGGCCCCCATCCGAAGAACGATAGATGCCCAAACCAATGGCGACACTGTTGCGCATATTGCTTTCGCCAGTGCCTACCCATACGGTATCGGGGTGTTTTTGGTCAATGGCAATAGCACCAATAGATTGCGGGTACTTATCAAATACAGGTTCATAACTATAGCCACCTGTGCGGCTTTTCCATAGTCCACCACCTGCTGCACCCACATAAATGGTGCGCGGGTCGTTATTCACGCCTTCAATGGCGCTGATACGCCCACCCATAACTGCTGGACCTATGGCGCGGGCTTCCATTTGTCCAAATGTGGAAGAGTTTAGTTTTACTGCCTTTTGGGCAACTAGGGGAGCATGAATAGCTGTGGTAAACAGCAGGAAATAGAGTATATATTTTTGAGTCATAACGTTAATTTCTTGTTTTGAAAATACATAAAATGATTGCGATGAGTTTGTCTCATCAATACGGTAATTGGTCTGGGTACTTCATCTTGTCCCAATAAACCACCAAAAAGACCTTGATAAAGTGTCGGCGTGACAGCGAGTCCAAGTATCGTCAGTTTAGCAATATACCGACCTCGGTAGGGGTCAGGATTTGCTTAATCTGACGGCACTAAACTGCGGGCCACGCCGACATTACGCTCAATCAAAATATTATTTTGTTGGCATTTTTGACTTCGTACTTGTGATACATCCTCACCGCAACGGGATTACTCCTATTTCTTAGCGGGCATTTCAAATATTTTTTCGTCCACACTCGGGTTGATCTCCAGTTTGGTTACCTTCATCACAGTGGCACCCATCATAGGATTATTTTGTTCCACAGTATAAGGCATCGTAAGCCCTTCGATAGTTTTATAATCGGACATCATAGACTCAGAAGTGACTTCTTTACCATCAACAGTAACCACGGATATTTGCTTGACTTCCATGTACGATTCTGGATCGATCAAAGAGTATTGGATATGGGTTGGGCTCATTGTCAATTTTATTTTGTGCAGTTCGGTGCCTTCTACGTCTTCTTTCCCAAGATATTCGGCGGTATAGCCTTTCTCTTTGTAACCATTGAGGTGGCCTGCTAGGTCAGTCTGTTCCTTCATTTCTTTCACTTGATCGGCAGTAAGAGGTTCAGCATCCATTTGACCTTGGAAAGGATTAGTTGCCCAGCCTTTATCACCATTGATGCAAGAACTTTGTGTCATACCCATGAGCGACACGTCCATACGCATTGCTTTTTTATGCACAGTGGTAATACTCATCGGAATAACCATGCCCGGAGCCGCTTGCGAGGTCATGCTCATGTCCATCTTGACGGTCTTTAGTTTGTCCCAAGCACTTCCGCCCGTGGCTTCAACGTGTTTTGCGATAATCTCATCGGCGGTTTGTGCATGAGATACGAATGCAGAGAAGAGTAGGCAAATACCAAGAATAATTTTTTTCATAATAAATTGTGTTGTGTTATAGTGATGTAATTTATTTGCTACAAAGAAGTGTGCATGACGAAGAGTGTTGTAAGAATATTCGATCAAATTGTACTTTGGTACGATAAAATAAGGCGTATCAAAGCAATTTTAGCCTAAGTTATTGCAGCCAATTCTTGATCTGTTCATATACCTTAGGGGAAGATTGGAGTTGAAAATGGTAAGTTTTGGCCATTGCAAAATGGTTGTCGTCAGAAAAATTAAATTCGTCTGTGTTTTTTGAACGCGCCACTGCACTTTTAGTACTTACCAAAATATCCCCAAAAAGTTGGCTCACCCAGTGTTGCTCTGTGTCGGTAAGTCGCCCCGAAATGACATAATAATCCGTGTGCTCCAGCACAGGGGGCGGCTTTTTATTGTTTTTCAGTAAGCGGTCGGGGTCTTGATCTTTCCAATCCGATTCAGAGAGGTATCCATAACGGAGGTCTTTGATACCAGCGCTGCGTAAGTTAATGACTTTGCCCACGAGTCTGGTATGCCAATTGGGTACTTTTTCAAGAATATTGGTAGTAAGATTAGCAAATTTTTCCAAATAAGAACCTAAATGTGGTGTGGCCAACAAAAAAATCTGTTTCACTTTTTGCGGCCATATTAGTCCTTGTTCTGATGCACTGTAACAAGCACTATGGGTCACCAAGCCCCCCATACTATGTGCAATAATACAAATTTCGGTTATCGCTACAGGATAGTTTTTGTATAAGTTTTCGATTAAATCGGCCAGTAGTTTGCCATTATCTGAAATGTGTAGCCCTGAATTGTACCTCAAATAAAAAGGGGTATATTGCATATCTTGCGCCAATAAGGCCCCATAGTCGCTTTTGTCCTGAAATGACCATGTTGTTTCGTTGTCCGTAACGCCATGTACCAAAATACATACCTTATTTGTCGGTGTCTTATTGGACTGCGCAAAATGTTCCAGCAAACTATTTTCGTTTAAAACGACACGTTTATTTTGATAGAAAAAGCCCATTTCTATCCCCAAAGCAGTGTGCTGAAGTCTATCACCAACGATTCCGTTGAGGATACTAACGCCGAATTGAGCCGATTTTTTTATTTTTTCAAGCGATTTATTGGCCATTATTAGCGTGTTTTAGTATTTTTAGCGATGATGTTACTGCTGTATCTATCAGACCTTATGTCATTAGGAATGTGCAAAGTTAATCTTTTTTCTTTTCAAACTGTGTATATCAATCCTATTGTGTTTTGCGTTTAGGAACGATAAAAGAATAAGTTAGCATTTTTGGGTAGATTAATTTTTGCTCAAACAAGTATCTTTTAGTGCGAATAGTGGGGCTATTTAAACTAAAAGATGTGCAGGATTTATGCTGAGCCTGCCGAAGCATGAGCGAAAAGGAATCAGCCAAAAGTGCTAACTAATTCTTTTATCGTTCCTTATTCATCCGATTCAATAAAACATCGATCAAATTCATACAATATGCGCATATTAACGCTCCTTTTTTGTTTGTTTCCGGCATTTGTAAACGCCCAAAGTGCTGATCCAAAAGTCATTTCTGGTACTGTTTTACTCAATTCCAAAACAGCCCCCGATTTTAAAAAAATCATCGCCGATCTTCCTAAAAACTGGTATGTCCGTACCGATTCCATCAGTATATCCGACAAAACAGCCGTATTTTCTACTCCTGGTGCCACCGTGATGTTGGCCTATTTGGACTATCCGGTAGGTCCCGATGAAATGCAGATTGCTGCAGGGATTTCTTGGCTTTGGAAGGATGCGGAAAAAGAAGTAAAAAACCATAAAGCACAATTAGTCATTTCGGTATTGGGCGATCCCAAAAGCACCCTTGAATTGTATCGTATTTTTACCCGTACAGCAGCAGGTACCATGACCCACCTTACCGATGCACCAGGTATTTATATGAATGCGCAATACCTCTTAATATCTAAAGGTTACTACCTAGAATCGGCACGTAATATGGGGCGCGATGGTGTGCCACTCTACTGCTGGGTGTATTTTGGTATGTTACAACAAGGCGAAAAAACATCGGGTTATACGTATGGATTAACGGAATTTGGGCAAAATGAACTGGAATTAGTAGAAAGTACATTATCCCTTCAAGATGGACACAGCCTATTGTACGAAGCTGCGCAAAAAGCCGCCGCCTCTGCCCCTTGGAAAAATGGTCAGAAGGTAGAACTCTCTGAAAATAAAAAAATTAGTGTCACCATTTCGGCTGCAAAGGTGATTAAGGATGACAGCCAGACAGGGAAAGTGAGTTTGGTGAAGGAGTAGTATTTGATACCGTTGGTTGATTTTAATAGACGGATGGTTGATTATTGCTGTTCGCCACAAAAAACGAGCTTAGTTTTGTGGGATTAAACCATTGCCCGCTAAAAGCGTCTCACGGTTATCACTTATCCATATTTTTATGCGCTACTTTACTTTATCTCTGTTATTTATTTTTTTCTGCTTTAAAGCGGAAGCCCAAAGTGTCAATTGGGCCAATGATATTGCCCCGATTTTGTACAAACATTGCGTACAATGCCACCGCGATGGTGCAATTGGTAGTTTTTCGCTGCTGGATTACCAATCGGCATTTACCAACCGCGATAATATCCTAAGTGCCGTTTTGTCTCGGGAAATGCCACCTTGGAAGCCCGATCCTAACTATCGGCACTATACCAAAGAAAACTACCTCAGCACTGCACAAATTAATACAATTGAGCAATGGGTAGCCAATAATGCACCGGCGGGCGACTTGAGCCAAGCACCTCCGCAGCCCACTTTTATCCCCGGTTCGGCGATTGGCATCCCAGATCTTACGCTGCAAACGCCAGCTTATACCATGAATGCTACCGAAGACGAATACCGGTGTTTTGTGTTACCTACGGGTATCAATCAAACTACTTATTTACGTGGATTAGAGGTTATTCCTGGTAATCACATGGCGGTACACCACGTATTGATTTACGAAGATGTTAACGGACAAGGCAAAGTATTAGATGAGCAAACCCCGGAGCCCGGTTATGTGAGTTTTGGTGGCCCGGGTTTTCAGGGCGCAAAATTGGTGGGTTCATGGGTACCAGGTGCTCGCCCCGATCTTTTACCGCCGTTTATGGGTATTAAATTGACCGCTGGAGCCGACCTGATTGTGCAGGTGCATTTTCCGGGTGCAGCAACAGGATTAACGGATCAATCTACGCTTAATCTGTTTTACACACCCACCAACCAAAATATTCGGCAGGTGAGTATTACCCCTCCGCTGTTCCATTTTCCGCCTTCTTTACAAAATGGCCCTTTGTTTATTCCTGCCAATGAGGAAAAAACCTTCACAGAACAATACACTGTGCAACAAAACGGCTCTTTAATTGGTATTGCACCACACATGCACTTAATTGGTCAAAGTATTGAATGTTACGGTATTACACCCGCTAATGATACCATTAAATTGATAAAAATTCCATCTTGGGACTTCCATTGGCAAGGAAATTATAATTTTCAAAAGATACAAAAACTACCCACTGGCACCAAAGTATATGCGCATGCAAGGTACAATAATACCGAAAGCAACCCCAATAATCCATCGTCGCCACCGCAAAATGTATCACAGGGCGAGGCAACAACGGACGAAATGATGTTGGTGTATTTTATCTATATGGCTTACCAACCGGGAGACGAAAATATCATTTTGGACAGCACATTGCTTGCTTCCAATACCATATTTTTAGATAAAACGGCTGATAATATGACAAAATTGATCAGTTTCCCAAATCCAGCAACATCATTTACCGATATACAATTTGACCTGAGTACTTCGGATGAAATCAGTATTTCGGTACTGAACGCCGATGGACAAGTTGTTCGGGCAATCCCATCCGAAGGTCAATTACCAACTGGTCAACATACCCAGAGAGTAGATTTAATGGGTTTACCTGCGGGTAATTATTCTATTTCCTTAAAAAATAGGCAAGGAGGCGTATTGGCGGAATCTTTGGTAAAACTTTAGTATTGTAGCGTCATCATTATTCAGTATTTGGACATAATTATTTGTGTCCAAATACTGAACATCGAATGCCGAACGTGGAAATTGAAATCAGATTCCACGTTCGGCATTCTGCGTTTAGGACGCTAGCTTGGCCAGACCAATTACATTTAACGCGATTTATATTGGCCAATCATAGTACTAATAAGAGATAAAATGATATTTTACGCTTCTGCTCCAAAAAACTTTTGTGCTTTTTTTGTCTTAATCCATTTTTGCCTATTATAATAATTAAGATTCTCCTACCTTTGATTTTCAAATACTGTAAGCCTACAACAATAGCAACAAATTGTAAATCATGAAATTGAATATTTTACGCATTATCCCGCTTTTAGCAGTACTGCTGCTGCCTTTTTTATCATCTGCCCAATGCTCGTGGCGTTTAGAACTCAACGACAGTGGCGGTAATGGATGGGGAGGTAGTTTTTTGATACTCACTGTTGATTTGACTGCCAACTTCTACACGTTGGATGGTCTGAACGATAATGGCTCCAATGCTAATATCTATCTAACCTTTAATCCAGGCCAAACTGTAGAAATAGCATGGTTCGACAATTCGCCGCAACCACAAGAAATAACATTTTCCCTATTTGATGGAAGTGGTGTCTCTGTTTTTGAGGCCGTTGCGCCGGATGATTTGACTACTTTTACAACAACGACCTCTTGTCCCCCATGTATTTTGCCAGTCAATGTACTGACGGACAATATTTACGATAAACGCGTAAAAATAAAATGGACACCGGGTAGTGGTACTTCCAATCCGGTAGGTTGGTGGGTTATTTATGGCCCCAATGGTTTTACGCCGGCACCAGGCATTGGTGATACGGTATATGTAACCACCCCCAAAGCAACTATTACTGGTCTTATGCCAAAGACAAACTACACGTATTATGTAGCGCAAGATTGTGGTGGTGGTGTATCGGGTGGCAAGGCTGGCCCATTCAATTTTCAGACCTATTGGTCGAATGATGTATCCGTTACATCGGTGCTTTCTCCAAAAAGCGATTGTGATTTGGGGGGCGAAACAATTGAATTTGGCATGAGTAACCCAGGATCTAATCCACAATCATTGATTCCTTATAACTTTAGTGTTAATGGACAATCCGGTGGTGTGCCACAGCCCGATGATGGTTACTACACAGGGGTAATTGGTAAGGATAGTACTGAGATCATTGAATTTGAGACCAGTTTTAATTTTTCTGACCAAATTGAGTACGAAATTGCGGTATTTACGCAAATGGTAGGCGATCAAGACCCGACTAACGACACTTTGTTTTACTATATTAATAATGCATTGGCACCTCCTTATGCTCAAAGTTTTGAAAAATGGAACGGGGGCTGGACAGTAGTGAATAACCCAGATAGTTTTTCTAATCCATCGTGGGAGTACGGCAAGCCCGATGCTCCTATTATCCAAGGTGCGGGTGATGGACAAAAAGCATGGGTGACCAATTTGACGGGAACTGCAAATTTTGCGGAACAGTCCTATATCCAATCTACATGTTTTGATTTGTCCGATATTACCGAGAAGCCAGCCATTGAGTTCATGATTAATTATAGTTGCACCTCGGGACCAGATGGTGCTTTTGTAGAATACTCAATTGATGAAGGTACTTCTTGGGTACGGATAGGCACAGTAGCGAATACCGGAGCCAACTGGTATAATGCACCAGATCCTATTACATTCAATCCCTCACAGGCATGGGCAGGCGAGTCCAATGGATGGCTAAAAACACACCATTTAATCAATGATGTTGCTGGTGAGGACAATGTTTTATTCCGATTTGGGTATAATAGTGGATTTGGTGTAACACGCGAAGGAGTGGGTATCGACCAGTTCAAAATATTTGTGCCACCTGCTAAAGATATCGCTGCCATACGCGTATCTACTTTAGGTGAGGACACAGAATGCGGCTTGGCTACCGATAAAGTATCCTTTAATATTGTGAACGTAGGTGGTACGGCTATGCCTTCGGGGTATAAATTATTTGTATCCGTCAATGGTGGCGCACCGGATTCTACTACGGTTTTGAACAATATTTTAACTGCTGATGAAAATTACACCTTCACTTTCCCCAATACTTTTGATAGTCGGGATGTGGTGACTGTGATTAAATGTTGGGTAGTGGCTATTGGTGATGAAAACATTGCAAATGATACCATTACTTATTCTATTGACCATCGCGCCAAGGCGTTGCCTTTTAATGAAAATTTCAACGCATCTTTTAATATTCCTGATGGCTGGACAGTATCTACTGGAGCAACTATTACCGCAGGACACAATAATATCAGTAATGTACTAGCCTATAATTTGTATTCATTTAATAATACTTTTACTTATGACCTGCCTAGATATGGTGTAGTAAGTGTAGATGACTCAATCAAATTTGACTACCGTATTGTAGATTTCTCTTTCCCTAATCCGGCAACAGTTTTATCTCCTGGTAATAAAATAGACATAAGGGTAAGCAAAAACTGTGGTCAAACTTACCAAACTATCGGTACGATCAATAGTAATAATCATATTCCCAGTGAAGATTTGGCAACGCGTAAGTATTCTTTATCCTCTTTTGTGGGCGAAAATATCAAAGTGCGTTTCCAAGGTACATGGTTTGGTAGTGGTGACTATTATTTTGATTTGGATAATATTAATCTCCTTGCTTGTGCCGAGAATCTAGGTCTTACGGCCAGTATTAAACCTACTTCATCTACGAGCAATACAGGATCCGCGACGGTATCGGTATCTACGGGTAATCCACCTTATGCTTATAATTGGAGTAATGGTGCCACTACTGAAACGGCCACTGGCTTAGGGGCGGGCTCTTACACTGTAGCGGTTTTAGATGCGCACGGCTGTGCCGATACGCTGAGTGTTGAAGTGGGTGTTTCTGCCATTGGGGAGTTGCCAAGTTTGACTAATTTTTCAGTACGTCCCAATCCAACTACGGGCACATTGTTCCTTGATCTGCTTTTTGACCAATCTGTTGACCTGCGCACTGATATTGTGAACCTATTGGGTCAGCAAGTATGGGCCACCGAGCCAGGTAATACCGAGGGCATAAACGAGATTATTGATCTAACACGCCAACCAGCCGGTATTTATTTGCTCCGAATTACCGCGAATGGCTCAGTACAAACCAAAAAAATTGTAATTCAAAAATAAGTAGTTTTTTAAAATTAGGAACGGTGTCAGAATAAACGAGCCATTGATGCATATTATCATTGGATATTTATTTTGGCACCGTTCTTTTTTTGTAAAGTACTTAACCGTAGTGTTTTCTTGAAAAAATGATACTAATCACAGGCGCAAATGGCCAATTAGGGCAATGTTTTGCTAATATTGCCCAAAAAACAGGTCTAGACCTACTGCTCGCGGATTCCAAAACTTTGGATATTGCTAATAAAAAAACGGTGCAGCAGTTTTTTGAGCAATACCCTCAAATTGAATGGTGTATCAACTGCGCCGCTTACACAGCCGTGGATAAAGCCGAAACCGATATTGCTACCGCCCAAAAAGTAAATATTGCAGGGGTGAAAAATCTTGCAATGGCGTGTGTGAAAAAAGGCATTCCAATGGTACATTATTCCACCGACTATGTCTATCACAGCCGTCAAAATACGCCATATAAAGAGACCGATGCCGTTAGTCCTAAAGGTGTTTATGCCAAAACGAAATTAGCGGGAGAGCGTGCTGCGCTTAAAGCCCACCCTAATGGTGTAATGATTATCCGCACTTCTTGGGTATATGCGCAAGAAGGGAATAATTTTGTGCGCACGATGCTGCGTTTAGGTGCCGAGCGGCCAAGTTTAAATGTAGTATTTGACCAAATAGGTACGCCGACTTACGCTCCAGATTTGGCACAGGCCACTTTAGATATTATTGAAAAAACAAAGCAAAACCCAAGTCTTTTACCAAAAATTGGGGGTATTTGGCATTATTCCAACGAAGGAATTACCAGTTGGTACGATTTTGCACGGGCGGTAATGGAGATTGCGGGATTGCCTTGCGCGGTGTTTCCAATTGAATCCAGCCAATACCCTACTCCTGCTCAACGCCCCCCATTTAGTGCATTGAACAAGGGTAAAATAAAGTCTGTTTTTGGCCTCGAAATACCCCATTGGCGCGATAGTTTAATGGTTTGTTTGGATAAAAAACGGGTATTGTAGGAGATTTATATGATAGATCAGATTATTGCTCCATTTTTCCCCTACACACGGGTACAATCCTTTGAAATACTGGGTGCGGGTCTTATCAATAAAACACTTAAGGTGCATTTGGTGGGACAAACTGCTCCGTTTTTATTACAAGAAATAAATACCCATGTTTTCCCTGATGCGGTAGCCCTGATGGGCAATTTTGTTCAGTTAGCGGCGCACCTTAGGCAGCAGACTAACTATCCATTAGGTATTCTTGATCCAATTTGTACCGCAGCGGGAATACCCTATTTTAAGGATGAACATGGTGCATTTTGGCGTGTATTGCCTTTTTTTGAAGGGACGTATGCCCCAGAGCAATTGCCCAACACAAAAGAAGCATTTGAAGCGGCCTGGGCTTACGGGACATTTTTAAAAGGGGTTGCGGATTTTCCTATTCAACAACTACACGAATCTATACCTGGGTTTCACTATACGGTACAGCGGTATAAGCGTTTTAGGGATATTTTGAAGGCTGATATTGCGCAAAGAGCGGCAAGTATAGCAACAGAGATTACCCAGGTTTTTGAGGCAGAGCAATATGCCATACAAGTAGATCAATTGCTAAAAAATGGACAAATCCCGATCCGTCCTGTCCACAACGATACCAAGGCTGGTAATGTATTATTATCTAATGCGACAGGTAAAGCCGCCGCTGTTATTGACTGGGACACAGTAATGCCGGGATCTGTACTTTCTGATTATGGCGATATGGTACGGACATTTGTTTCCGATCGTTATGAGGACGCACCAGCAGAGTACCTCGCCATTAGGAAAGAGGTATGGGAAGCACTCGATGAAGGCTTTTTGGCTGCTACGACAGGTTTTTTAACAAAAAATGAACGGGAATACCTGCATTTAGGTGCATTATGGATCATCAGCGAGCAGGCACTGCGATTTTTATCTGATTATTTAGATGGTGATCGGTATTACAAAACCGCTTATGATGAGCATAATTTGGTACGGGCGCGGAATCAATTAGCGTTGTTAGCCGCAGTACGCAGCAAATAGGTTTTTATTTTATTTCAACGATGCCAATCCTGTCAGTTCCCTTACTTCCTGCATGGTACGCTGTGCACGCTGCCGCACTACCGCACTACTCTCTTGAATTTGCTGTTTAACAGCGCGTTTATCGGCTTTTAATTCGGCTAGACGCTCGCGGAACGGCGTAATAAGCCCAATCAAGGTATTGGCAGTATGTTCTTTTAAATCAGAATAGCGCAAACTACCACTTTTATAATCCTCCATCAGGCTGTTGTGCGCTTCCATATTGCCACAGGCGCGCATGAGTTCGAACAGGTTCTTTACGCCTGCACTCATTTCACCCGCTGGAGTATCGCCAGTATCTGTTACTGCCGATTTGATTTGCTTACGCACACGCTCCTCCTCACCAAAAAGATTGATATAATGCTTTTCGCCGAGGCTTTTGCTCATTTTGCGGTTTGGATCCGCTGGAGAAAGTATTTTAGGTGTTTCGGTAAACAAGGGTTCGGGGTGGATAAAATACTCCTTACCAAATTGATTATTAAAGCGTTGTGCAATATTACGGGAAAGTTCCAAGTGCTGTTCTTGGTCTTTGCCTACGGGTACATAATCTGCGTGGTAGATCAATATATCTGCTGCTTGAAGCACTGGATAATCAAACAAACCCACACTAATAAAGGCATCACCATCGGTTTCCTTCAACTGGTCACTTTTATCCTTGAACTGTGTCATGCGTTGTAGTTCACCGTAAGAGGTGACGCAATTGAGTATCCAGCCCAGTTCAGTGTGTTCGGGGACAAGGCTTTGGATAAACAAATTTTCCGGTTTTACGCCACAGGCCAACAATTGGAACACCATATTCCAAGTATTTTCCCGCAATTGTACAGCATTGTATGGCATTGTCATAGAGTGGTAATCTACTACACAGTAGCGACACTCGTAATTATCTTGCAGGCGTACCCAGTTTTGGATTGCCCCAAAATAGTTACCAATATGCAGATCGCCTGTGGGCTGGACTCCGGAAAGAACACTTTTCATAAATATGGGTGCTTAATTGTAATGAATGGGTTGTTGGTTAAATTGCCGCTATGACAGAAATTTCGATATTTACAAATTTGGGCAATTCGGCTACCTGAACAAGTTCGCGTGCAGGCGCAGTGTCTTCTGCGAAATACTCGGCATATACTGCATTGATTCGGCCAAACTGATTAATATCTTTGACGAAAACAGAGGCTTTCAACACTTTATTGAGGCTACTACCGCTGGCTTCGAGTACGGCTTTTACATTATCGAGTACTTGGCGCGTTTCGATTTCGATGGTATCGAGTACGAGATCGCCGGTGACTGGATGTAGTGCAATTTGGCCAGAAATAAAGACCATACCATTAAAAACCATGGCTTGATTATAGGGGCCAATGGGCAATGGAGCTTGGTCAGTTTTTATGATTTGTTTCATAAGCGAATAAATCGTTGAATGAGAGCAGCAGTTGGGTACAAATAGAAAAAGCCCCACAGTATCCCGACGAACGGGACTGGAGCCTCCTCAAAAATTGACGACAAGTAGATTACCTACGCCTCTGCGGCACTGGCCGCCTCGCGCGATGGAATCAATAATTGGCCGCGATAGTAAAGATTACCATCGATCTTGTACGCACGGTGCATCACGTGACGCTCACCTGTAACCGGGCAAACAGTCAAAGTTGGCATTGCGGCTGTGTCGTGTGTGCGGCGTGCGCGCTTGCGGCGCTTGGAATGCCGCCATTTTGGATTTGGCATGACTCAAATTATAATTGCGATAAATAAATAAATTAGTGTGTCTTTTTTATTTATGTACCTGATGTATGAAAAAACAAGTTACTATTTTATATTTTTCAACGCGTCCCAGATAGAAGAATCTGGTGGCGGGTCATCTCCTTCGCTACCACCGTGGTTACCCAAAAACTGGAGTACGTCGGTATTACAAGGAGGTTCTTCTTCGCTTTCACAATCATACACATTAGTAATGGGTAATGAAAGCACCGAAAATTCGTACAAATATTTTGCTAAATTAAAAGAAGGCGCATCTCGGCTAATAAAAATCACCTCGTCGTCATCTTCTTCGTTTTCTTCGCTATATTTAACAAATAAAACCTGATCGCTGTCAATGGGCAGTTGAATATCTGCGCTGCAACGATCACAACTAGCACTTATCCAACCCGATAAAATGAAGTCTATGACTATCATATTCGGACGCATATCCAATTCTACTTCCACCTCAATTTCGCTCTCTCCAATAGGAGATGCATCAAAATGCTGGAAAAAAGACCCATCTAGTACATACTTGTACTTGTGAAGCCCATCTTTTAGCCCTTGAATTGGCAAGGAATACGCAGAGAAAATGCCCATTGCTTTTCCGGTTTAATTTTCGGGCGGCAAAGGTAATACCAATTTGGAAAATAAAAAAAGATTTTGCAAAAAAAAATCCCCCGGCCACAGTTTCTGCCCGGGGGAATACTACAATAGAATGGATATAGAATGAGTTTGTATTGTATAGACTCCCTACATTTAGAAATAGGTTGGGTGCTATTCAATTATTTTTACTTTCTTTTTCCAAACTGTATATTGGCAAAAAAATTGACAAAAAGCGGTGTATTGTATTCGGAGATAAGCAATGGTGCATTGCGGACAAAGAAATCGACCATTACGCCCAATTCAAGTGCTTTTACGCGCTCATCAAAAGCCCCCCAGTCCAAATGAAAGGCCAGTGAAGCACTACCCCCGGGCAATAAAGAAATTTCTTTAAGACCACGTGTAAAGGGTGCCGCTCCTAGTATATTATTGTTGTTGAGGAATCTGGCAGCATTTTTTTCGCTGTACTTTTGTAACCGTATAATATAGTTCAACGGATTATCCGGGCTATCCAATGCTAATGCCAAATAATAAGGCTTGACCAAACCCAAGGTAGGGCCAAAAGTATAACTATACCCCACTGCTACCCCTTTTACCTTGGCTTTTTCGGATAGATAACGTTTTACGCCCCATCCTCCGCGTAGTGCATATAATGCATTTTGTTTCCCAAATACATAGGAACGGTAGCGTGTTTGTGGTGGTGCACTTTGCCGCGTTTCCCTGGGGTGGTGTATTTCACCAATACTGAGGTGGTAAAAAGTAGTACGATCATAAGTGCGTAAACGGCCTTTTTCCATACCAAAAACAAAGCCCCGATTGGTGGTCAGTTTGAGGTTGTAGGTCGTTTCATAATTGTAAATGATACCCAACGGTTGTTGTGTAATCTGAGCGGAAGCGGGCGAAATAAACCATGCCGCCATAACGAGGAATAAATAAATGCGTATCATGTCGAGGAATTTGCTCCAAATATAGGTATAAGTATTGGAACTGAATTAAAAAACAACAAAAAAAATAGCAGAATGGTTGGGAACAGACATTATCTATTTCATTTCTTATCTTTAAATTATTCAAATGCCCTACCCTAAAGCAGCTTTCCTCAATCGTTGTAAAAACGGCGAAGCAAACATAAACGTCTGTAAATTTTCGTTATCGCTTTCCAGTACCATATCCTTATTGCCGCTCCATTCCAGTTTGCCTTCGTGCAGGAAGCAGATATTTTCCCCAATTTCCATTACCGAGTTCATATCATGGGTATTAATAATGGTGGTGATCTCGTCTTCGCGGGTAATATTATGAAGCAGCTCGTCGATAACAATAGAGGTTTTGGGATCGAGACCCGAATTGGGTTCGTCGCAGAATAGATACTTGGGCTTCAACACAATGGAGCGTGCAATACCCACGCGTTTTTGCATACCACCAGAAAGTTCGGAAGGGTATTTTTTGTTGTTACCGCCCAATCCAACGCGTTCTAGGCAATAGTTGACCCGTTCCAGTTTTTCTTTTAGCGTAAAAGAGGTAAACATATCCATTGGAAATCGGATATTTTCTTCCACCGTCAAGGAATCAAATAGGGCAGAACCCTGAAATAGCATTCCGATTTGCATACGGGTTGCCCGCATCCCATTCTTATCAAGGTCGGTAAAATCAATATCGTTGTACCATACCTTACCCGAACTTGGGGTTTGGAGTCCTACAAGTATTTTGAGTAGTACTGTTTTGCCAGCACCGGAACGGCCGATAATCAAATTGGTTTTTCCTGCTTCAAAAGTAAAAGAAACACCTTTGAGGACTTCGGTCTCGCCGTATGATTTGGTAATATTTTCTGCTCTGATCATTTTTTTAGTTGTAAATAGTTCCTCAGGTCTTCCTCCTATATCAATTTGGGGTAAGGCGTGAAGTATTTTTTGTTTAGCCTGCGGCAAATTCCGGCATCAATGTCCGAATAAATGGAGCACGAAAACCCAAGACAATATCCGCCTGAGTTATACCTTCATCCATTAGCATTTGGGCAATTACGAGATCAGTGCCATCATGTTGTATCCATACTTTCCCGTCATCTTTTACATCAATATGTGCAAAAGGTGCGTATTCACGGTAATCATCTTGTTCCCAACCTACGGAAAACAGTACATAGTGACCATGCTCATCGTCCGTAATTATTTGTGTTTCTACTTTATTGTCTGATGGGATTAATGAAGCAATATAAGTAAAAACAGACCGAACTATTTGCTTGTATTGTGCTACTTTATCCATTCTATTATTGTATTTTGTTTTTGATCATAAACGATTATAAATACTTTATAAGTCTTTACTACATTCACAAAAAAACTATCGTC
Source organism: Bacteroidota bacterium (assembly GCA_041160955.1). Taxonomy (GTDB): domain Bacteria; phylum Bacteroidota; class Bacteroidia; order Chitinophagales; family Saprospiraceae; genus M3007. The sequence goes on along the minus strand of JBEAVK010000155.1, from coordinate 21,347 downwards.
AAAAAAGGTTTTATAAAAATGTACAGGGACTGCTAAGAAAAGAGTCCGATCTGATTCTTTTTCTATTAATGCTAACTTGTAGATTAAAAATTGCCCAAGAGCATCTTCAAACTCATCAACATCTGACATACCGGTAAATCCTTTGATTTCCACCGCAATTTTCTACAAACCGCGCTCTGCCGCTAGTAATTCTGCTCCTAAATCAATAAAGCCCTTCCGTTTACCTAGGCGGATAAAATAAGGATCATGGGTAATAATCCAGCCTTCCTTTTCAAGTGCTGCTCTTACATTATCATGAAATAAATCTTTTTTAAGCATCGGCTAATATTCAAATCTCATGCGAAGGTAAGGATAATTTTTATACTTCAAATCTCCCGCCTACCTTTACACCATAAATTATCCGAGATGCTCAAAAGTAGTTACCTTATTTTATTGGCTTTGTTCCTTATTTTATTTGCCATACCCTTGGTGCAGGATGGTATGTTTATTGATGGTGTTTGCTATGCGGCATTGTCCAATAACCTTGCCAATGGTATTGGTTCGCTATGGTCATTAAAACTATCGGACACTATGTTTTCCCAGTTTAATGAGCATCCGCCCTTGATGTTTGGTATTCAATCTTTGTTTTTTAGATTATTTGGAAGTGGGTATGGTACGGAACGCGTGTATTGCGCTGTGGTGGTTTTATGCACTATGTTTTTGATGGCGCGTATCTGGCGTAATGTCTTTCAAAATACAACGATTCAAGACTGGTGGCCTTTACCACTTTTTTTCTGGATACTGAACGAAGAGTCGTTTATGCGGTACACCAGTAATATGCTGGAGTGTACCATGACCCTGTTTGATCTTGGTGCGGTGGCACTCCTCCTCAAGGCATATCCTTTACAGAAAACAGCATTTGCGCCAAATCATCGCCTACTGTATGTGATTGGTGCGGGTCTGTTGGTGGTTGCAGCGTTTTTAACAAAAGGGCCGGCAGGTTTGTTTCCTTTAGCATTTTGGGGTGTATATGCGTGGAGCAGCAAAATACCAAGTTGGAGTACTGTATTGACCCAAACGGCCTTACTGACTGTGGTGGTTTTGGCTGGAATAGGGGCATTTTTTTTGTACGAGCCCGCTCGAATTGCGCTGACTACGTATTTTGACCAACAAGTAATGGCCGCTATTCAAGGCAAACGTATGGAAAATATTGCACCACACCGCTTATATATGGTGCAGCGTTTTTTTGAAATACACGCCCATTTTATCATCCTGTTGGGTTTGGCTTGGTTCTTTATTATGCGGCGTAAAGGCCGAAGTGTTGCTCCTGCATATTGGGTGGCGGTGTTGTTTTTCATGGGTATAGGGGCGATGGCGGTATTGCCCGTGATGGTAAGTCTTAAACAGGCGCCACACTATATTATACCTTCGTTGCCTTGGTTTGCGTTGGCTTTTGGGACTTTTCTGGCTTCGATATTAGTACCTTTAAAAGCCGTAGCGACACCTCGGTGGTTATTGCCATTGGCTGTTGTTTTTGTACTCGGAGGGGCGTATTTGACCTATACTAAAGTAGGCGCAACCCGTAGGGATTTGGCGGAGGTAAAGCCATTTTTTTCCTTTTTACCACCACGCAGCACTATTGGTTTTTTTGCAAAAAACGAGGCATTAGTTCGAAATAATTATTTCCAAAGGTACAATTTTAATGCGTTAGATGGGAAAAATACATTTTATAAATACCTAATCTACGATAAGACTTTGAGCGTACCCGACGAGGTATTGTCATCCTATCAACAGATCTTTTTTGTAGGCGATTATGTAGTGTATATGCGCAAGTAATTTTTTGGGAAAGATATTAGACATTATACAGCATTAGTTTCGTATGCTGAGAATGGTTAATTTTCGTTAAATTTTTCACCGAAAACACCCCATTTCGACTGCAAAATTTGATTTGATAAAAATTTCCTCATTTCAGCATTACGACTCTAATTCAATATAATGTCTATTACATAAAAAAAGAAAAATACGGATACTACATAAATAATAATTGGTACTAGTCCACGATTCCGTAATTTGTATTAACTTTGCCTGAATTATTTAAAACTATTCATGCCTAAGACCTTTTTACTAAAGGGTCTTTTAAACAAGTCTATCTATGATGAACAAACAACTTTTTTTGCTCCTATTCATGGCATTTTGCGCAACACTGAATGCCCAAAATTTCAATATCCAATATGTTTCGGAAATGAGTTTTCCTGGCCAAGACATTGCTGGTGTATTTGGATTTACCAAACAAGGCCATGAATATGCTTTGGTAGGAGGTTCTACGTCCACTTTTATTGTAGAGGTGACGGATCCGGCTAATCCTGTTTTGATCAAAACCATTCCTTATGGATCCATGATATGGAAAGAAATAAGGGTCTATAAAGAGGTCGCTTATGCCAGTTCGGAAGGCGAAAATCAAGGGATTCAAGTGATTGATTTGTCGCCGTTACCGGGGAGTACCGATTTACCTAATTATCAATATTTTGGAGATGGTGCTGTTGCTGGTCAATTAGGCACTACCCATGCGTTGGAAGTAGATACGACCAAAGGGTTTCTGTATTTATACGGCGGTAATATTGCCAAAGGTGCGGCCGTATTTAGTCTTGCAGATCCCTATCATCCAAGTTATGTAGGTCAGTACAATGGTAGTTATATCCATGATGGTTATGTGGATAATGACACCTTGTATGGAGCACATATCATAAATGGCTATTTTTCTGTTATTGATATGAGTAATAAAGCCAATCCAGTGGTATTGGCCACGCATCCAACCCCAAATTTATTTACGCACAATACTTGGATAACCAAAGACCGGAAACATATTCTGACCACCGACGAAGAGCCTAATTCTTATATTACGATGTACAATATCAGCGATTTGGAAAACATTACCGAAATAGATCGTTTTAGATGTACACCGGGGAGTGGTTCTATCCCGCATAATGTATATATAAAAGGAGATTTCGCTGTTACTGCATGGTACACCGATGGTGTGAGTATTGTGGATTGCTCCCAGCCTGATCTGATGATAGAAGTAGGCCGATATGATACTTATGGAGGAGTCGGTGATGAGTTTGGAGGTGCTTGGGGTGTTTACCCGTATTTCCCTTCTGGCAACTTGATCGTTTCTAATATGTCGCCTGGTAAAATATTCATTCTTGCACCTAATTATTTAAGAGCAAGCTACTGTTTCGGAACGGTGAAAGATGCAATAACAGGTATGGTGATTAATGGAGCAACTATTGAGTTCGATGCGCCGCCGCCCGCTGAAAAGGCGATTAGTAATAACCAAGGCAATTACAGATCTGGATATTATACTCCGGGATCAACTAAAGTAATTTGTCGTAAAGCCGGGTATATGCCACAAGAAGTAAATGTTGAATTGATCGCTGGCCAAATCGTAGTCCAAAACTTTGATTTACAACCACTACTTTCTTTTACTTTGTCTGGAACAGTGAGCAATGAATTGGGAAATGGCATTTCAGGTGCAAAAATACTGGTACAAAAAGAGGATTTATCTTATAATACAACGGCTGATGCAAGCGGTTTTTTTACGATTCCGAATGTTGTATCAGAAAATTATACGATTTATGCAGGAGCCTGGGGGTATAAAAACGAGGCATTTATTACCCAAAACATTACTTCAAATACGACAATAGAACTGGTATTATCCAAAGGCTATCGCGATGATTTTGTAGTAGATCAGGGCTGGACAGTAAGCGGCACGGTTACCCAAGGTGCCTTCGAACGCGCTGTGCCTATTGAGGTAAAAAAACTGAATGTTATTTATTGTCTTGGAAATGATTCGCCAAGCGATTTAGGGGATGCCTGTTATGTAACAGAAAACAACCCAGTGTTGAGTGAAGGTGATTTAAGTACAGGTATTACAATACTAACTTCCCCAATCATGGATTTAACGGGTTACACAGCACCAAAAATAAAATTTGTTTCTTTTTTTAAATGTGTTTCAGATAACGCTAACAATAATAATAGGTTGCAGGTTTTTATCACCAATGGCACCACGGAGCAATTACTTTATACAAAAAACACTACAAATAATCTTACTTGGATCCCCAAATTGCTTTCAATACCAAGTACCATGCCGCTCACAGCAAATATGCAAATTCGAGTGGCGGCAAACGAAGAGGCTTTGAATGGTGTTTCTTATACCGAGGCTGGTTTTGATGCCTTTGAAGTCATTGATGCTACTTCGGACACAGACGATCTTTATCCCAGCGTCCATCTTTCGGCATATCCTAACCCATTCTCTAGCACATTTACCTTGAATTACAGTATTGGATCGGGTCGTGGTGGCTTGGCGGTCGTTGCTAATGCCTTAGGACAAGTGGTGGAAACAAAGGTGCTGTCCAATACGGAGGGCAATTGTGACATGGGGTCTAATTTACCCAATGGTATTTATTTTATGTGGCTACAAACAGATCAAGGTCGGTCGAATGCCATCACTGTACTTAAACAATAAAGAGTACACCTAAACCGACATTTTCTACAAGTTTTCAGCATTTTTTTTGAATGAATTGCACGATTCAGAAAAAACGCTACATTTGCCACACCTATACATTGGGTTTAACGAAAAAATTCAACTTTATGCAACTAACATTACTTGATTGGGGTCTGATCGCTGCTTATTTTATCATTTCCCTATGGTTTGGTCTAAGAGGATCTTCAAAAAGCGGCGAAAGCAGCAGTGAGTTCTTCCTATCCGGACGCACCATGCCTTGGTGGTTATTGGGCGTTTCGCTCGTGGCAACAACATTTTCTTGCGATACACCTAATTTGGTTACTGATATTGTCCGTACCGATGGTGTAGCGGGAAACTGGGCTTGGTGGGCATTTTTGGTGACGGGCATGCTGACTGTTTTTGTGTATGCTCGCCTGTGGCGCAGATCGGGGCTAATGACCGATTTGGGCTTTTACGAAATACGCTATTCTGGCAAAGAAGCCGCTTTTCTGCGTATGTTCCGCGCTTTGTATTTAGGCGTATTTTTCAATGTAATGATTATGGCTACGGTTTCGTTGGCAGCCATCAAGATAGGCAGGGTTATGTTTGATGCGGATCCCATTGTGACGCTGGTGTTTTCAGCAATAGTGACAGTGGCGTACTCAACGGTTGGTGGTTTTAGAGCGGTACTTTTAACCGATTTTGTACAGTTTTTTATTGCAATGATGGGTTCTATTGGGGCGGCTTATGTAGTACTGACGTTGCCGCAGGTAGGCGGGTTGCAGGGCCTGTTTAGTCATCCCAATGTGGTAGGGAAAATATCGTTAGTCCCCGATTTTAACGATACCAAAACGCTTATTCCGTTGCTTATTATGCCATTAGCCGTACAATGGTGGTCGGTATGGTATCCGGGAGCGGAGCCTGGCGGCGGCGGATATGTTGCACAGCGGATGTTAGCAGCGAAGGATGAAAAAAATGCTGTTGGTGCTACTTTATTGTTCAATGTGGCGCACTATGCCTTGCGTCCATGGCCGTGGATTATTGTCGCCTTGGGTTCATTGATTATATTCCCCGAGTTAAAAGATATACAGGCAGCCTTTCCTAATGTGGAGCAAAATAAAATCGGGAATGACTTGGGCTACCCTGCTATGATGACCCTGATGCCTGCTGGTTTGGTGGGCATTATTGTTGCATCGTTGGCAGCGGCTTATATGAGTACTATTTCTACGCATTTGAATTGGGGCTCCAGTTATGTGGTGAATGATTTTTATTTGCGTTTTGTAAAGCCCAATGCCTCCGATAAAGAATCGGTAACCGTAGGGCGTATATCCACGGTTGTGCTTATGGTTTTGGCCTCTTTTGTGGCCTTGGCCTTGGAAAGTGCCAAAAGTTCTTTTGATATTTTATTGCAAATCGGTGCAGGAACGGGCCTCTTGTTTATCTTGCGTTGGTTTTGGTGGCGTATCAATGCTTGGTCTGAATTAGCGGCAATGGTAGTATCTTTTTTAGTTGCTGTGTTCTTTTATACAGGTAAAAAACAAGGCTGGTTTGTGCTGGAAGGTTGGCAGGAGTTATTATATGGCGTATGTATAACTACGGTAAGTTGGATATCAGTCACCCTATTGACCAAACCAACCGATCACGCTACTTTGATCTCCTTTTTCAAGCAAATTCGTCCGCATGCGGGTGGGTGGAAACCCGTCGTAGAGCGTGGTATGCGAGAAGGTACGCTAGACCAAGGCGATATGACGGAGAGTAAATTATCCCTTCAAATATTGGCGATGTTCCTAGGCTGCGTCACTGTATATGGGGCTTTATTCGGATTTGGTTATTTCCTTTATGGGAATATGATGGCTGCACTCATTTCATTCGCTATTATGGGCTTGAGTGGCTGGATGGTATTCAAAAATTGGGATAGATTGGGATAGGTTTATTGGGCTTTTACGAGAGGCTGTATCTCGAGTAATTTGGAGTTTAACATTTAAAATTTAGCATTTAAAATTTAGCATTTAAAATTATAAAACATTAATTTTAAATGCTAAACGCTTAATTTTAAATGTTAAATTCTAAGACACCCGCGATACAGCCTTTCTTATTTTTACAATATGGAATATTTAATAACTACCCCGCGCCTCCAACTCCGCAAACACGTACTTTCGGATGCGCCTTATATGTCAGAACTCAACAGCGAACCCTAAGTGCCATTAGCGGATTCATACGTGCGCCTACATAGCAGCGTACGCATGGATCTGCCAACACATAGGTCTATACCTACTGGTTAAAACACCCAACGTCCTTCCATCTTCGATCCTTGTCCCGTAATCCACCATCGAAAATACGTCTTCTGTTTTTATGCCGTTTGTGTCGTTTTGCGCTCCATTGGCCACCGTTTATTTTCAACCCAGCATATAAATCGGTTCCTGTTAATGAGTTTTTACCAGTCCAACTGAACACATCATCGCTACCAACGTAGAACACGCCTAATCGTGCACCAAAGCCCACACGAGGAATACTGTAATCGCTCCAGACCACCGGAACAGATACAGAAAACCACTTTTGCTCATAGCGAGGTACAACGGCTAACGTATTAGGTGCTTTTAGCGCATTCCGATAAATGGGCAATCGTTGCGCCCAATAACCCTGTACATATAACTTAGGTCGGATGGCATAATCAAATTGTACCGAAAACATGGTGGGCAAACCAATCGTAAACGCATTGCCCGTTTTTGATTGATTGGGATCGCCCAAAGACTGGTTACTAAATTCCTTAATGGCCGCTTCGGGACTGATATTTGCAGCATTTTGTATCGTATCACCCGACAAAATAGTCAACTGGTCAAAATTAATCCTATGCGTTTCAGCGTTTCTATTCATACGCACAAAACCTAAGTCAATAATTGAAACGCCCACCCGCCATTGGTAATCTTCTGGATGATCTGGGTTATCCAGCGGCATAGCCCAAGACACACCAAGATCAAGCCCGCCCCCAAAGCCATTAGTTTTGGGGCGATAATTAGCTGGATCAGCGGCATACAAAGCATCGTTGGTAAACCCAAAACTCCAATTGGCGGAGTTGATACTGATGGTATCTGCAACAATAGGCGTATAGTCAAAACCAGCATTAACGCTCCCGTAAAAACCTTGGATTCCTGTGATGAACTTAGGCGTAATACCCATAGAAAAGAGCCTATCACCATCAAAATTGCGATATGCATAATGCCCCGCTATCTCGCCCCAAGCCAGGGTCGCTATTTTTACAGGTTCAATGTTGTAGGTTTGGCTATAGTTTAGGCTACTCACATTTTGGTATCGAAGGAAATTAGGAATTCGATAACTGGACAATAAAAAACGCCCAGAGGCACTCAGCCCCACACTGTGTTGTTGATTGATGCGAAATGCAAACCCAGGACCACTTACCCTTGATTGTACGACACCAAATGCACGGCCATTTTTATAAAAATCCACGGGTAATTTACTAGCAGTGGGTACTCCTGGCTCTAGTGCTAGATCCTCGAGTAGTACCAATAAATCTGGATTGCGCAGCACATCCTGCACAGATGCGTTTTGTATATATCCATAGTTTTGATTGGTGAAAAAATCCGCCGAAAACAGGCTTACCTCCCATCGTGATGGTGTAAAAGACAAGGCTGCAGGATTGATCGTGGTAGCGTACAAACCCGAACGGCGCTCCATTCGCATGGACATTTGTTGCTGCGAAAATACCGAAAAACAACAAAAAAGCAATAAATATAAAAGAAAATGACTTTTCATACGCATCAATTGTATGGGAAAAACGTTCTTTGCTGCGTCTCATTGTTTGAGCATACTTAAAACTCAGGAATGAGATTAAAATAAAGGTACAGATTTGGCGGTCTTATTTTGCCCCTCTTTGCGTTATTCATCGGTTGTTTAGCACCACTAAACATCCTCTTCATGCCTTAATAGTGACAAAATCGTCTCCTCAAATCTGTACCTTTATTTTAATCTCATTCCTTAAATCGTACACACACCATGACGCTTGGCGAACTTTTTCGTTTTTTGGGCGAAAACCCAACTTATATCACAGCATATTTTTTGATGGTACCCATTTTGGCACTTATCGCTAATTGGATATCCATCGGTGAAGGCCACCAATCACCTTGGAAATACCTCTATGCCGTACTTGTTTTTGCGGCTTGTGTGCCGGGTGTTTTTTCGGTAGGATTAAGTGTTTATCATTTTCTGTTTGAGCGGGGCAGTATTATGAACACTAATGTTTTGACACAGATTTTACCCGTCTTGTCGATGGCGATTACCATCTCTATTATCAGGCGCAATGTGCCGCTCAGTTATATACCGGGTTCGGAGCGCATCTCTAGTTTGATGCTGCTGATCGGTGCTACTTTGGTGCTCATGTATATCATTGATCGTACCCGCATATTTGTTCTTGTAAATGTACCTGTTGGTGCTTTTTTACTAATTTTAGTAGGGCTTTTAGTGCTAATGCGCTATGCGTCTAAGAAAATAATGGCATAAACGATTGGTATCAATTGAACCATAACGGCAGAAAGACATGTATCTATATCTATCCCCAATTTTATTTGCAGGATTATTACTTTTTACCGCTTGCGAAGGCACAATCGCCCGCGAAGACATCACTTATACCACTGATGATACGATGGTAGAAATCGGAAGAGAAGTAGAAATACTGTATTCCGATAGCGCAGTGGTGCGTGTGCGTGTAACCGCCCCATTATTGGAAAGTTATTCTGATCGTTCGTCACCCCGACAGGAGTTTCCACAGGGCATTCAGGTGGAATTTTTGAATACTTTTCAAAAAGTAGAAAGTACCCTTACCGCTAAAACGGCAGTCAGAGACCAAGAAAAAGGTCTTGTCGTTGCACGCGATAGTGTAATAATGCGCACGGCTAAACAGGAAACATTAGAAACAGAAGAACTGACTTGGGATGAAAAAACAGCCAAAATAAGGACGGATAAATTTGTAAAAGTAAGCAAACCCGGAGAGGTGATCTATGGTTATGGCCTTGAAGCAGAACAGGATTTTTCGTATTGGAAGATTTTAGTCCCTAAAGGACGGATAAAATCGGAGCAGATAGATGATGTAAAATAGTGCTTATTTCATAAAATCAATAAGGGTTCTGTAATCATCCCAACGTGCATCATCCCGCTTCATTTCCAATAACTCTGCCAAATCCGCAGCATGTATATCTTCCAATTCATTGGCAGTTCTTTCTGTCCTTATTTCTAATAAACCACTTTGCAATTGCGCCAAACGCCATGCAAAAGTTTTTTCCATGCGCTCAAATATACGTTGACATACCTCCGCATGGTCGTCTTGCCCTTTGACCGCGATCATCGCTTCTTTAAAAGCGACGTTATTACGGGCAACCAATTTACCCGTTTCCAAAATAAAATAGGCTGTATGTGGCCATTGTCCTTCGGGTGGGAGCAGGTGTGCATACAGCACCAATTGGAGGTCCTCCTCGTTTTTAATCAGTTCCTTACGTTTGGTCAGCCCGCCCCATTTTAGGTCAATAATGGCCAATTCACTACCCCTTTGCAGCACCAAATCCGCTTTGCCTCGCACAGGCATACCCATAAAATGCCCTTCCAAAGCCTTTTCAGTAGCCAATACTGTCCAATCATTACTTCGTAGCATACTGATCAAATTCCATGCTGCAGATTTTACTTTTTGTAAAAAGACTTTGCGCTCTGGTTCTCTGCCATACAAGAGTAAGGTGGCACCTTCTTTTTTGAGCAAGTCTTCAGAAATATCCTCAATCCATTGGCTAATTTCCGTTTTACTCATCGTCGGAAACGCGGAATCGGCCAGTAATAACTCAAAAAATCGGTGGGAAAGATTACCGAGTAAGGTATTATCGCGTGTAACTGAAAGTAAATTAGACGGATAAATACCCATTTTTTGTCTAAAAAACCAGCGGTGTGGATAATAAAACAAGGATTCTAGCCCTGTTGGCGTTTCTGCGCGTGCTTCGTCACTGGGTTTCCAAGGCACATTAAGCCAAGGAGCGGGTCGAGAGGGCTGTCTTGGTTTTAGGTAATCAATTTTGGGCAATTGGAGCAATTGTGTGAGTTGTTCCCGTTGTTCTGGTATGCCAATATGGTAGGTAATGGCCTTGGTATCGCCCAATAATGTACCAATATCCGAAGCGATTAAGTGGTGTACGGCTTTTTCGCCGCCCGTTTGCTCGGGTAGAAAAAGCCATAAACGCCGACGTGTTTGTAGGATGGGGCGCATCCGCAACAGTAATTTACGTAGTGAGCGTAGGCGTGGTAATTCAGGTGCAGCATTGTGTTTTGCGAGCCATTCCCGTTCAGCAGGTTGCCAAAAATCGGGCAGCGGGGTATCGTCTTCGAACAAGCAATTCCACCAAATTAATTCATCCATGGGCGCAATAGCGGCTCCGGGCTGATGAAAAAACGGATAATGCCCTGTGGCTGTTTCTGCAAAAAAAGCAGGCGATGGCTCTACAATAGTTCGAACGATGCGCTCCAATTCGAGAAATGTAATCCGTTGTTCGGGTAAGGTTTCCAACAAATCACAAATCCTACGCGCTTGCTCGCCCAATGTCAGTAAAGAACCATCTTTACTCCCCGATTGCTCGTAATACTCAACAGCCCATTCTTGTATCGTGGCGTACATTTCTATGACATCGCGTTTGGGCGCAGCAGTATCGGATCGATAACGACGGCGTGAAAACCAAAATTCATACTGCTGTTTTACTTTTTCGTCAATATGCTCCTTGCCCAAATAACCCAATACAGCACCATACCATTGGTCGCTAAACATACCCGGTTTTTCGGCCAATACCCTTGCGATTTCTAAGGCTAACCCACGATCCAAGGGTTTCATAGGCAAGGTGACAAATTCCATAATCTTAAAAATATCGACAGGATACCACAAAAAAGCAGGGGCAAGTTTGAGTACTTGTAACGCTGGTCGGGCTAAGGTGGCCGAAAGAATACCATAAGGCGGCAATCCCTCATTCACCAGTGCCAATTCCAAGTTTTGGCGAAGATTGGGAATTAAAAAAGAAGGTTGCCAGTCTGGGTTTTGTGCTAAGGTTTGTGCCAAAAAAGTAGCAGCATCAGCATCGCTGCGGGCGGTGATAAAAATGATTTCTTTCTCGCCCATAGGCATACCCTTTTCTATTTTTTCGCCGCCCAAATACCGTTGAAAACGATCTAACATGCCATCTTTCACTATCGCTGAAGGGACATCGTTGTGTTGCACCACAGGGATACCTTGCGCTTGAAGCAGATGAACCAATTGCTGGATAAATGGCGGCTGCAAAGCAAACGGTTCATAGAGTGTTAAGCCATCAAAAGGTAATGGGGTGTTTTCTGCCGCGATCAATGCTTTTTGCCAGCGATCGGCGGTGCCAATTAGATAAACTGCATTGGCAGGATCTGCTGCTTTTGATTGAAAAATGGCTTCCAAAGCCGAAAAAACAGCCAAACGAGCCGGCAAATCTTCCCCTTTAAAGTCCCAGCCTGCCGCTACCAAACAATCCCTATGCTCCAGCAATACCGTAGCCGTTGCAAAGCGATCCGCTGCAAATGATTGGGCATAAAAAGCCTGGGCATCTACTATCCCATACTGCTGCAATGCCTGTCGGTACATTTCAATCCGAAGGTATTCGTTGCGTTCAGGGTAGCCACTCAAACCAAGATGTTGTTCAAGTAAACGCAGCATCTTACGTGGCCCTACATATTCCACGCCAAGCGCTGGTGGCATGGGTGGCAAGGGAGTATCAAAATCGAGTCCGAAGTAGATCATTGGAAGCACAAAAGTAGTCGGTTTATTTTTTTAAAACAAATTTTTTCATTCTTTTAATTAGAGTGCGTGATAAAATCGGAGCGTGATATTTTATTTACGCAAACAATGGATTTCAACTAAATTGTCGGGGTGACAGAAAAAGTCGCCCCGACAATAGCCCAAATCAGTACTCCCACAAACTTTAAGGTCTCAATAATGCCAAAACTTAGGCGCAAATATTCAACTATCACCACGTGAACATTTATCGAATATTAGGATATTGTCGGGGCGATACCCCCAACCCCGACAATTAAGCACTGATTTAGCATTGAGCCAACTTTGAAATTTCGTTGGCAAACAGCATGAAGTCTTTTGAGTGCGTGGCAAAATCGTCTTCCCAAATCTAGACCTTAATTTAAATCTCATGCATAAAGCAGCATCTTTATTTTTATTTTTAAAAAGAGAAAATTCTTTTTTTTTTCAAAAAACAGCATACCTTTGCGCCGCGTCGAGCGATCAGCTCCTGCAAAACTCCCCCAGGGCAGAAATGCAGCAAGGGTATGTGGTTGAGCGATGTGCTCGGCGTTTTTTTTCAAATGTGCTAATGTGCTTATAGCGTGTTAGCACATTTTTTTTCACGATCAAATTCCCTTTATTTTATGCAATTCTTTGTTGACACAGCCAACTTAAATGAAATCCGCGAAGCGGCCGAACTGGGTATCCTCGACGGTGTAACCACCAATCCTTCCTTGATGGCCAAAGAAGGCATCATTGGAGAAAAAAATGTACTGGACCACTATAAGGCAATTTGTAAGATTGTTGGCGACGATAAAGATGTAAGTGCGGAGGTCATCTCTACGGATTATGCCGGAATGATTAAAGAAGGCGTGAAATTGGCTGGTTTGCACGAGAATATCGTAGTAAAAGTACCGATGATTAAAGACGGTATTAAAGCCATTTCCTATTTCACGAACGAAGGTATTAAAACGAATTGTACGTTGGTGTTTTCTGCGGGACAAGCGATTTTGGCCGCAAAAGCAGGTGCCACTTATCTTTCTCCATTTGTAGGCCGCTTAGATGATATTTCTTGGGATGGTATCGGTTTGATCGAAGAAATTGCTGAAATTTATGAGACAACTGGTTTCGAGACGGCTATTCTTGCAGCGAGTATCCGTAGCCCTTTGCATATTGTACAGGCCGCAAAAGCAGGTGCACATGTGGTGACTTGCCCATTGTCGGCTATTTTAGGTTTGCTCAACCACCCTTTGACGGATATTGGATTGGCTAAGTTTTTGGCCGATCATAAGAAGGCGAATGGATAATATTTCTTTTGTCGCTTTTTGACGAGGGGAATAATAAACACCTTTTATCCCGAATTTTAGCGTTTTGCTATAATTCGGGATTTTTTTTTCTACAAATGTTGGACTTCTCCGAAGTCTAGCCGCCCCATTCTGGGTCGGCCAATTACTGTAAATATACTGAAAGTAAGGACATTAAACCCTAAAAACTTATCTTGACAACGATAATCAATTAGTTGTATCGTAATCTTGGCGAAATCAAGAGCAACTAAACTTCTGCCGCTTTAAAATACAGCAGTACTTTTTTGGCCGCGGCTTTTCCAATCAATTCCTCTACTTGTTCTGGGGTAGCGGCCCTCAATCGTGCTACCGAACCAAAATGCTGGAGTAGTTTTTCCGATGTTTTGGTACCAACGCCGGGTATTTCGGTCAATTCTGTGGTTAGAAAGTTTTTGCTGCGTTGGTCGCGGTGGAACGTGATACCAAATCGGTGCGCTTCATTGCGGGCCTGTTGGATCAGTTTGAGTGCTTCCGATTTTTTATTGATATAAATAGGAATGGAATCTTCGGGGAAAAAGATTTCTTCTAGTTTTTTGGCAATACCCACTACGGTCATTTTCCCCTCCAGCCCTAAGGCGCGCAAACTTTTCATCGCCGCGCTCAACTGACCTTTACCACCATCAATAATAACCAATTGTGGGAGACTTTGCGCTTCGGCCAATAAGCGTTTGTAACGGCGGTACACCACCTCTTCCATCGTGGCAAAATCATTGGGGCCTTCCACCGTTTTTACGTTGTAGTGGCGGTAATCGCGTTTAGCAGGTTTGGCGTTCCTAAATACCACACAACTCGATACAGCATTGGTTCCATGCAAGTTAGAATTGTCAAAACACTCGATATGTATCGGAATATCGGGCATATTCAGGTCACTTTGCAGGGTTCGGAGGATACGCTCTGCGGGTGTCATACGGCCAGTTTGGTTGGCGGCTTGTCGTTTTTGTTGGAGCAAATGGTACTGCACATTTTTTTCGCCCAGTTCCAATAGTTTTTTCTTGTCGCCGATTTTGGGTACTGTCACCACCAATTCTGCATCATCCGGTAACACAACGATACAAGGCACAATGATTTCGGGTGAAATACTATTGAACTTAGCGCGTAATTCAGGAATAGCAAAAGAGAGCAGCGTTTCTTGGTCTTCGTCGAGGTTTTTGGTCAATGTGAGGGTATAGGTTTGAATCACCGCACCATTGACCACTTTCATATAATTGACATAAGCCTCGTTTTCGTCGCCTGCAATAGCAAACACATCCACATCTTTGATATTGGGGTTGACAACCGTACTTTTTCCTTGGTAATCCTCAAAAAGCAGTAATTTGTCCTTCATCGACTGCGCCATTTCAAACTGTAAATTACCCGCATAATGCTGCATTTCTTCGAGCAAATACGTCCGAACTGAGCCGAAATTGCCTTTTAATATATTTTTGATCTGCTCTATTTTTGCCAAATACGTCGGTTCGTCTTCCAGATTGACACAAGGCGCAGCGCAGTTTTTGATATGGTATTCCAGGCAAGGTTTGAATTTGCCCCGCATGATATTGTCTTCCGATAAATTGAGGGTACAAGTCCTCAATTGGAACAGTTTTCGGATCAATTCCGCTATTTCATTGATCCTATATTTGTGCAGATACGGCCCAAAATAAACAGATCCATCTTTGATTGCCTTGCGCGTTACGAACACGCGCGGGAAGCGTTCTTTTTTGATACAAATATAGGAAAGTGGCGATTTTTCATCCTTCAAGCGCACGTTATACTTAGGCATAAAACGCTTAATGAGCGTATTTTCCAGCAATAATGCGTCTTGTTCGGTCTCTACAATCGTAAATTCGATGCGTGTGGCATGCTTGGTCAGTACCCGTGTTTTGGCTAATTGGTGCTTTTTATCTCCAAAATAAGAAGTCAGCCGGTTGCGCAGGTTTTTGGCCTTACCAACGTACAATACCACATCATCATCGCCAAAAAAGCGATAAACCCCCGGATCGGTGGGTATAGTAGTGGAAAAAATCTTAAATTCTTCGTTTGTCATACTTGGCGGTGTATTATTTCATGTATTCCCAAGCCGTTTGGTAACGCCCATTTTTTTCTATAAACTCCAATAACGCCGCGTAGAACTTATTGTTCCCGATTGTGGCCGAATCGCCGATAATCGTCAGCAGCATCCGAGCGCGGGTCATGGCTACATTCATCCGGCGGTAATCCGATAAAAAGCCAATTTCGTTTTTACTATTCGACCGCACCAAACTGATATAAATAATATCGCGTTCTTGTCCCTGAAAGCCATCAATCGTATTGATCGTAATAGGCGCATAACGCCCTTCGTCGGTGGCGCCATTTGGAATAATACCGCCTTTATTCATCAGCGGAGCAATATCGGGATCGTCGCGCAACAACTCATCCAAGTAGGTTACTTGCTCGCGATACGGTGATAATATGCCAATATTTGGGAAAAAAGTACTCGTTTTGAATTCCTGGATCAATTGCAACAAATGCTCCCGCACCAGTAATCCTTCCTCGGGATTGTATTTGCTTTGTGCGCGTGTGTCGGAGCCTTTTGCCCCCAATTTTTCTTCAAAACCGCAGCCCGCAGTATCCACAAAAGTGACGGGATCAAAAACCGTTACCGTCGCATTGTCAGCATTTAGGTTGAGCAACCGCCGATCACCTACACCTTGTGCCGCCACCAACGCGCCATTATAAAAATAACCATTAGAAAAATCCATAATGGCGCGGTGCATCCGATATTGTATATTGAGCAGGTGAACGCGCTCGGGCAGGAGTTGGATAGCACGTTCAATCAGGGTAAGGGATAGTCCTTTGCGTGCTGCATCTTGGCTTTTCACGGTAGGCGGCAACTGGAACGGATCTCCTGCCAATACCACGCGGCTACTTTTACAAATTGGTATCCAACAAGCGGGCTCCAGTGCTTGTGCGGCTTCATCGATGATACAAGTCCTAAATTTGTAGCGATCGAGCAATGGATGTGCAGCACCCACCAAAGTACATACGATGGCTTGTGCGCCCGTCAGGATTTCATCCACCAAACGATCCTCTAAGGTACGCGCCCATGCTTCCAGTTCTTGTGCCTGTTTTTTCAAGTGATCGCGTTCGCGGCGGTCTTCGCCATCAAAAGTGCGCTTGAATTTACGGGTTTGGCGGCGGTATTCAGCAGCCTGTAATTTTACCTTTCTTATATTTTTACTCTCCGGGTGGTTGGCCAAAATAGCCTCCAGTGTATGCGACAAAACGGCCTCATCCACGCGGCTCACATTGCCTATGCGCACGACATTTAGCCCTTTGGCATCGAGCCGTTCGGTGAGTAGATCTGCTGCGGTATTACTAGGTGCAGTGACCAATACGGTACTTTCCCGCTCGCAGAGGCGCACAATAGCGGCTACCAATGTGGTCGTTTTGCCCGTTCCCGGCGGGCCATGTATAACGGTTACGTCTTGGTTGGCGAGTATAGCGGTGACAGCATTTTGCTGCGAGGGATTGAGGCTGGCATTTTCGTCGGTACTGCTGGTATCCAGTGCGTACCTTTTTTGATCGGGTGGATTGGTGAGCAGCAACCGCAATTCGGCGAGGCGGTCGCCTTTGGCCTGCATTACTTTGCGGAGTGCTTTTTCCATTTCGCTGTAGGTGCGGTCGTCGAAAAGCATATCCACGCCCAATTGCCCCATCTCAATCCAATCTGGTACATCGCGGGAATTAAGGACAATCTTGATCTTGTTGCGTTCTACAAAATTGATAACGCCCGTCATTTCGGGACGGTCAATATGCGGCGTAAGTGTAAAAAATCGGGCAGAAGTACCTGCTTTCAACTGGTGTGGTTCGTTGATCCCAGATGTGCGTTCCACTACCACAAATGCTTTTTCGCCGATAGAAAACCCCGTTTGTACCACTCGGAGCGGATACCAGGAATAGCCTTGCTTGACCCGTTCTGCCAGTGGTCGTTTTTGTATTTGCTCCATGAACTGCCGGAGATCCTCTGCTTTTTCCTGTTGGAGGAGCGCGAGCAGTTGTTCAAAATGCTGCATTTATGAGTGGTTGTTGAGGCGCAAAGATAGGGGCATAAAATGGGAAGATGGATGAGATTTGATGATCTGTACCAAATAAAGTATAATGGTGAGGGATTCATCTGAGTCATATTGTCTTGATTGTTTTTTTACCAATACCTTGTGGCGATGAGTGCTTCAATATCTGCATCAAAACCATAGGCATTTGCAATAAATTCAAAATCATTCGCAATGAGTACCGCTCCTGCTGTTTCTATTTCGCTATCATTTTCTCCAAATTCTTCATCTAAGTCATTGAATTTTTGGGTTGCAGCATGAGTGAGTTCGTATAATTCCGGCAGATTTTTGGGCTTTTTTTCTTCAATCTGAATACATAACTCAATCAAAATCGCCCTTCCTTTATCAACAAGAAAATCAGGGAAATAGGAATCTTGATACATCCCTTCCAAAAAGGAATAGTTTTTTAATTTTTCGTTTTTAATATCGTTTTGAGCCATTTTAGATTGTTGTTTGTTTGTTATAAAATACCCTAAAATTAGGGCTGCGAGGATCAAAAGTAAAAAATATTTCATTATTTTTATTTTGCTGGTGGGTAGAGCAATTATTGTTGCATCATCCCTTAGATTATTTTTTTGAGTTCTACTTCAATTTCTTCTCGTAAAAATCTCCACATGATGCCGCCAAGGTATTTTTCCACCAGTCTGGTGGAAAAAATCATCACCTACATAAAATCGGCTACATCATTTTCACGCATTTTTCTATCTTCGGCTTGCATTTTCAACTGTCCCAATTTTTGGGACGTTTCATTTCCCTCGGCTTTTAGTTTGGCTTTTAGGGCATTCCAATATTCTCAAGATCTAGGACTTTTGGTAAGTATTTCAACCACATCAATTACTGAGAAATACCAAACCTCATTTTCTGCATAAGTAGGGGATAGTTGCCCTGATTTCAATTCTTTGCTACAATTTTGTTACGCACTCAAAATGTTTTACACTGTTTACCCACGAAATTTCAAAGTTGGTTCAAAGGTGGATTAGTGCTTAATTGTCAGGGTGACAGAAAAAGTCGCCCCGACAATATCCGAATATTCGATAAGTATTCACTTGGAGATCGTTGAATATTGCATCTAAGTTTTGGCATTATTGAGACCTTCAAGTGCGTATGGACACTGTATTGGGACTATTGTCGGGGCGACTTTTTTTGTCACCCCGACAATTTAGTTGAGATCTATTGTTTGCGTAAATAAAATATTATGCCCCGATTTTATCACGCACTCTTTCTAGGTAATATTAACCCATAAAATGTATAAATATAACATTCAGTAACGAATTAGTAGTGTCTATTTCGTTACACTCAATCAAATTCAATCGTATCCCCAGGCTTAAAAGAATCCCCTTTTTTCTTTTCTACTACTGGTTTTGCAGCAGGAGGTGCTGCATCAAAATCACCAAATAAACTACCCTGTTGTATTTCCATCGGAACAGATGCTGCTGGTGTTGCCGCTACAACAGGTTCAACTTTAGGCACCTCAATAGGCGCAATTTCTTTTACCGCCGACAATGCCTGATCGCTCAATTTGTTCCCCACGGCCTTCCAGCCTTTTACATCCATAAAATCGCCCAAGGAAAGTTCGCCCGTCATTGGTTTCCCTTTTATTTTTATGGTGTATTTGATCCGTGGATTCTCTGCCACCGAGGCAAATAATATTTTTGATTTAGGGTGATCGGTCAAGAACGAATAGCGTTCTTTATTTTTGGTGGTTTCGATATGGAACCTTTTCACCATTGTCCAGCCCTTGTGTCCGTCAAAATGCACAGCACTAATCGCCAATTTGGGATGCAAACGTCCTACATACAAAATTTCCTTCATTTCAAAACGCTGGTTCACATCGGTATCCGTTACTTCATACGAGCCATCGTTGTACAGGATAATGATATTGTCGCCAGTATCAAATTCGCCGAGCAATCTGCCGCGTTCGTTGGTATTTAAACGGCCTGTTACATCATCAAACCACAGTTTTCTTGCACCAATGGTACTCTTACCCGCTTCTTTTTGTTTAATATTACGAATAGGATACTTACTCAAGATATTGCCTTGGGCATCGCGGCCTTTGATAGACATTTCGCCAAAATCGTAGTCAAAAACCTTGATTTTAGCCGTAGAACCTGCGCTAAGCGTTACATTAATAATCTCGCTTTCGCCATTTGGATTAGCCGTAAGGTAAAGTATTTTAGAGCCTTTGCCCACACCACCCACGGGGTATTCCTTATCGCGGGTAATGGCGGTTACATTAAAGCGTTTTACCATCGAACGTCCCGATTTACCATCCACATACGCCATATTATAAGTGGTACGTTCGTCGTTCTTCTTCCACACATCCACGTAGATAATATCTTTGCCAATAAACGCCTTATCCTCTACGCGTACCACTTTCATCACACCATCGCGGCGGAAGACAATAATATCGTCGATATCGGAGCAATCGCACACAAATTCGTCCTTTTTCAAGCCAGTTCCTACAAAACCATCCACGCGATTGACGTATAACTTGGCATTGTTCGCCACTACCTCGGCAGCACGAATTTCGTCAAAGACTGCAATTTCTGTTTTGCGCTCCCGTCCTTTACCATATTTTGCCAGCAAATCTTCAAAATAAGCAATAGCGTATTCCGTCAAATGCGCCAAATGATGGAGGGTTTCCAGCAATTCCGCATTCAATTTGGCCATATCTTCATCGGCCTTAAAAGAGTTGTATTTGGAAATACGTTTGATACGGATCTCCGTCAGGCGCGCAATATCCTCTTCTGTGACATCGCGAAGGAGTTTGATCCGTTTGGTTTCCTTATCATAACCTGTTTCGGAAGGTGTAATGACAAATTTTTTCAAACCCTTGTCAATCGTTTCAATCACCGATTCCCAAGTTTCGCATTCCTCTATATCGCGGTAAATGCGGTTGGTGATAAATATCTTTTCCAAAGAGGCGAAATGCAGTTTTTCCTGCAATTCCTCGCGGCGCAAATCCAGTTCCATGCGCAAGAGTTCCTTGGTATTTTCCGTAGAAATACGCAACAACTCACTCACATCGGTAAATAAAGGCTTGTTGTCCAGGATCACGCAACAATTGGGGGAAATACTCACTTCACAACTGGTAAAAGCATACAACGCATCAATGGTGACATCGGGCGAAACGCCGGCTTGCAACTCAATTTCAATATCTACTTCGGCAGCGGTTTTGTCAATTACTTTTTTGATCTTGATCTGGCCTTTTTCATTGGCTTTCAAAATGCTTTCGATCAAATCAGAGACATAAACGCCATAAGGAATCTCGGTAATTTGAAGCGTTTTTTTATCAATTTCTCGAATTTTGGCACGTACCCGAATTTTCCCACCACGTCCGCCAGCGTTGTAATTGGCCACATCCACCAAACCTCCTGTTGGGAAATCGGGGAAAAGTTCTATCTTTCTACCCTTTAGCGCGGCGATACTACCTTTAATGATTTCGATAAAATTATGAGGCATTACTTTGGTACTCAAACCTACCGCAATACCTTCTACGCCGTGCGCCAGCAGCAGCGGAAACTTCATCGGGAAATTAACGGGCTCTCGTTTACGTCCGTCATAAGTCAATTGCCATACCGTAATATCGGAATTAAAGGCAACATCCAGCGCAAATTTGGTCAAACGCGCCTCAATATAACGCGGTGCGGCGGCAGAGTCGC
>JBEAVK010000103.1:0-4018 GCA_041160955.1 Bacteroidota bacterium | reverse complement strand
CCAAGCAGCCACCACTGATCGCGCCCATGAGTTGACCGTCTTCCACAATCAGCATACGCGCACCGGGTCTGCGGTACGACGAGC
This sequence comes from Bacteroidota bacterium, assembly GCA_041160955.1. Classification (GTDB taxonomy): domain Bacteria; phylum Bacteroidota; class Bacteroidia; order Chitinophagales; family Saprospiraceae; genus M3007. The sequence goes on along the minus strand of JBEAVK010000103.1, from coordinate 3,934 downwards.
CTTCTACTTGCACCACAGTGGCGAGTGCTGTTTTTTGTCCTGCTGCTGTGGCTTTTTGGTATGCTTGGATGATGTCTTTTATTTCTTTCATTGATGTGTTTTATTGTTCCTTACCACCACGACCGCTCACCAGTATCTGAAATCGTAAATACTCGCTCTTTCCTTTCTCCTTCTAATTTGGGCTGTAGTACGAGCAATGCGTTTTTGGGTACATTATGAAAAACCATCTCGGTCATGTTATCCTTTGCCTTTTGTTGGCCAATTACGTACCACGCTCTATCTATATCATAGTATGCTAGGACATAATTTGTGCCAGCACGAAATTTAAGGTAACCAGGTAGTTCCCTAAGCGTGACGGTATGGGTAGCAGTATCGGGTTTTAGTACTGTCACTTTATCATACCCGGAAGCAACAGGGTAACCTGCTATTACTAACTTTCCGTTGCGGTAGTATTCTGGCAAAAATACTGCTCCTTGACACATATTGCTAAAGGTTACGGCATTGCCCTCCGCTTTTCCCCACCAAACGGGTTTCCATTTTCCGCCATTAAATACGCTGGCATAAACAATCTCCTCCATACTATCCTGATGAACTAGTTGGCAAGTGACATCTCTAGTTTTCCAGTATTCGTGCGTAACATCCTTATAGTTTTTTGCTCTTAACATACCATAAGAAGGAATTTTTTGTGTCTCAATTTTGGTTGCCAAAGTATTAGGTTGAATGGAATAAGTGGACCGAAAAACCTTTGCTGGCTCGCGTATAAACTCATGCAGGCTGTCAGATAGTGAGAGTGCATCAAAATGTACTGGTTGGTTGTTTTTATCAAAAGCACTATTGAGAACATGACCGTTAGTAGAAGTGGCCCATAATGGTACAATATCTACGGTTGCCGGAATCCCCATACTCCTAAGTGCAAATACTGATAATCCCGCGACATCTTCACAAGTGCCTTTTTTCCGGAGTAATAACTGCATAGCACCGAGTCTGGGAAGTGGCTCTTTGCGTTTTTCTAAATTGTAGGTGCAAAGAAACCACAAGTTAAGGTTACTTGTTAGCGTTTTTATCTTTTTATCCAATGGTGTCGGATCATTGATGTCAATAAATTTTGAAAATCGATCGTGATATGTTTCCCTCCAGTCCGACAAAGGTTCAACATCTACACGGTAAGGTAGTATGTATTCGCAAAAGTTTTCAAAACTACAAATTTGTGGATTCCAGTGCAGAAATGCGTCGTCAATATTTGCAATTAGGTATTCGGAGGTCATCGTTTCAAGATCAGATACCTTTTCAGGAACTGGATGCACTTTGCCATGCTTAGATTTCAAAGTATTAAATGCCTGTATGGAAGCATCAAAATCTGTGTAAGCCAGTTCATTAAATTCCAGTTCATTGTCTAAACTATCTGCCCAATAATAAGTCATGGATTGATGAATGGGCATATTTTTTATTAAAAAGCAAGCGGATTTAAACTTTAAAGAGTCCTCAGGGCGATGATAATACTCTAATGTTTGCATTAATTCCCCCTTGTTCTTTGTTGTATTGATCACCGAGAGCACATCGGAGGGAATGTTTTGCTGTGCAAAAAGCAGATGACACGAAAATAGTGACACGAAAATAGTGAAAAGCAGAAAATGTTTCATATAATTAGTATTATTTTTTGTATGATTTGATTAGTTTTAGAGCTTCTTTTTTAAAAAAATCAGCATTTTTTGAATTACCTTTAGGCGTTTGATTGATAAGTTCATGCGCCATGCGGAGTACCTGAACGGTATCCATTTGGCGTTCGTGGATTTTCATCAGCGTATAACGTGGGAGCAAACGGGATGGTGCTATATTGAGTGCAGTAGAACAACTTTGAATGGCTTCGTTATACTGCCCAGTTTCCATAAGACACTCTCCCTGCCTAATATATACTTCCGGTGATGATGTCAAGTTTAGTGCTTTGCGGTATTTGTCCAATGCCAAGTCGTATTTTTTCATCTTTTGCGATGCCATGCCGCTGACTATCCAGTAATTTTCAGCATACTGCAATGTTTTACTGTATGGCTGCAATGCGTCAAGTGCTTTTTCATTTTGACCAGCCCATGCGTACTCCTGAGCCTTTTTTAGGTGGAGTGATGCGGTTGCCGCTTTAAGTTGATAAAAAATCATTAAAAGAGCCACTAGAACTAGCAATATGGCCATCCATTTTCCTGTATAATACGTCCGATTATTATCGCCTACACACAGCACACTGGTGTAAAGCATGAGCATGGAAAATACCGGAACGGTTAATTCGGCGGTATTGAACAGAGACATACTACTAAAAACCAATATGCCTGAATAAGCTGCTCTTTGCTCATGGGATGTTAACCTTGATCGCCCAGCATATAGCAAACTTCCGATAAATATCAGGTACAACAAAAAACCTGTAATTCCTCCTTCCATCATATTTTGAAAAAAGTCATTATACCCGATTCTGACATGTGCAGCATTGTATCTTTCTGCCTCAGTTCCGCGTCCGCTTTCAAAGTAAGCAGCCTGTGCGAGGTTGTAACGCTGCTCAAAAGAATAGTATCCGTAGCCCGATACTGGTTTTTCAGCCAGCATTTCTATACCTATTTTCCAAATCAGCAACCTACTATCCGAAGATGCCTTTTTGAAATGATATACGCCATAAATCATCACTGATAAAAATGCAAAAAGAAGTATTATAGCCCCTGTTAATCGCCATTTTGATGTAAATACCACCTTAATATAACGTTCCGAATGGTATTTCCTTGCGAAAAAATGTACTCCCGCAATACCCGCCCCAATACCCGCAGCCCTACTTTGCAACAGTAACAGTGCTATACCCGAGAACACAAATGCTACTGGAATAAAAAAACGAAAGCGGCTGCGATCATTTTGATGGATAAAAAATAATAAGGGTATTGTCATGGCTATAAACATGGCCGTTAGGTTGGGATTGGCCAATGTACCACATACTTGATACAGATCGCCTGGCGGATCAATCCATTTCAAGTACTGTAATAGACATACAATGCCCTCACTCGCAGCCAGCAGCACGACCATTCTTCCTGTAGATAAAACAGATAACCTGCCGTCCGATAACAACACAATATAGCCCCCAAGCAGCAGCACGCCTACTGGCAATAACAGCCATGCGTAGTGAAACGGGACAGGAACTGCACTGCTCCTGTCCCATACTGTCCACGCTGTATAGATGACCAATGCGACCAACGGCGCAGGGTATCCCATTTTTATCTTTCCTCCTTTCATTAGCACTACTCCTGCCCCGACTGCTATTATGCCCGCTGTTATGTTGTGGCCGTAATAGGCGAACTCAAACTGGGAGATGAAGAAGGGGAGGGAGAGTAGTGAGCATAAAAGGGCGAAAAATAATAAAATTTTAGATAGCCGAATCATTTACTGTATCAATCTTCATCCCAAAACATTGCTTTCTCCTTTACATACTTTGCGAGCAGAGTATCAGCATTTTTAGTCAAAAGTATTCCTTTTAAAGTACTTGGATAGGCATAAATACCGTAACGTAGTATATTATTTACATCTTGCTCTAAAGAAAGGCCTTTGTCTGCTTCATATTTTTTCATGACTTCTTCTTCGAATGCTTTTTTTAAAATAAGATATATTTGATATGCCCTAAATTTTTTAATTGATTCATCTCTCTGTTTTCTTATCTCAATGTCATTGTTATTTATCGACATTACCCCAGACATCGTTATAGGTGGATCTTTCAGTATGCTAAATTCGAGGTCAAGTTTGTTGTTGATAAGAAAGTCAAATAATTTTACATATATAAGAAGGGCACAAGAACAATTTTGTTCCTTGTTTAGAAATAGTTCTTCTATTTTGTAAAAACCCTGATTTTTAACTAAAAATGTGTCCATGTGGGCGATGAAACGTTTGTAAAAAACACTATCTTCTGTGCATG
>JBEAVK010000100.1:0-3465 GCA_041160955.1 Bacteroidota bacterium | reverse complement strand
GGATTTGAAAATTTTTGATAAGCATCGGATGGTTTTTGTCTTTTACGATGGTTATGTTGATAATTTATTGATAAGAGACTGGACTGGGAAAACTTGGAAAGGGGTATATAGTGAATGGATAGGCTCTGTTTATCCTACTCCTAACCGTCCGTTTAAAATAGAGGCTTTGCGTTATAACAAGTTTATACTTTATCAAGTTGACAAAAAAATACTATTAGAGTACGATTTTGAAAAAGGGCTAGAAACCCGAACAGAAATAAAGGAGTAAACTATTCTTATGGTCATAATGATTGGAACATATCAAGTACTGTGCACATATAGTGTTCACTCCATTTAAATATACAATAATACCTAAAGTGGACTTATTTGCAGTCAGTATTGCTATTTAAAAACAAGAAATTAATTTTTAAAATACTTAACATATGAAAAAAATATTTTTCACACTTTTTCACACCTTTTTTATATTGTTTTTCAGTATTGAGGTACTGAGCCAAAGTACAATCGTTGAATCCGTTGCTTTTTTTTATCCAAGCGAAAATGCAAAGGCTTTTATTGATATCAGGAATGATAATACCGGAGTATTTTTTTCGAGTACTAGTCTTACTCCCGGAGTGGTAAAATCTTGGGAAAACAATGTCAATATTGCGCCCGTAGCTTATGTAAGTGGTTATACTCCAAGAGTAAGATCTAAATTTAAACATATTGGTCCCACGAATAACTGTACTCAAACTTGTTCGGCCAAAGGCGAAGTGTACATCAACAATGTATTAACCGCTCTTTTGCCGCCTAAAGAACTACAAGGTGGGGCAGTTTATCCAACAACTCAAATGGTGCGGCCGAATAATCCTGAATTAGGGTGTGTATTTGATTACTACACTATTCGATATATCCCTGACTTAAAAATTAAATGGTATATCAGCACTACTCCGAATATTCAAAGTTCTTGGGCGGCGGCTGGAGAGACTAATCATAAATTATATATTCTACACAATCACCCCAAAATCGACGACCAGGGAAATGGGTTTATTACATCTTTTCTTGAAACTAGTTTTTATCTATCATGTACTGGAGCGGATGGAAAAGGTGCAAATGCTGGGTCTGGTTTGCCCGAAACAGATGAAGTAGCACTTAGTATTTATGATATATTTAGAACTAGAAATGTAAAGAAACTAAATGGTAATAAATTTATGGGGTACTGGGAAGATGGACCAAGTGACTGCACGGAAATCCAACCTTTTCTAGCAGAACAAAATGGTAGTTGTGGGATTTGGGCCGGTTTTCTCAATGATATGTTTCGATTGCAGGGACTTCAAAATACGGGTGTAAGTGTCATTGTTTATGGGCAAGATTTTGATTTTGACCAAAGCCTAAGTTATTTAACTGCTGCTCAAGAAATACAGTTAGAAAGTGATCTGGTCAGTTTTTTTGGAAATCAAAGGCCATTTGTTAAAAAAGAACAAAATCCAGCAAGTAATAAAACTGTTGCTGCCTTATTTGTTAAAAACTGGGGATTTAACAACGCCAACAAATTTTACTTAGTGGAATCAACCTCAAATAACCAACCATTAGCAATCCCTAGTACCAATAATTCAATTAGTTTTATTAATAATGCCGGGTTGCCTGCGCAAGGAGAAAATAATAATAATCCGCCGTTTGCTGCTTTTCCGCAACACGCTATTACAAAATATAAAAATAGTTCTAATCAAGAAGTATATTTTGATCCATCTTATGGGGCACCAAGCCAAGGTTGGTTTTTAGATAAAAATGATTGGGAAAAAAATAGTATTGAAGCTTATGGGACTGTGGTGTACTACTTTAAGGATGGTCCAAATGCCGATCCTATAGAAATAATTTGGGTCTCCAGTCTAGATAATAACGCTTTACTCGAAACATCATTTCACTAAAATAAATTTTAACTTTATGAGTACCGTTTTTTTTAAAAAGATTCTTTTTTTTATTTTATTTAATGTATTTGGTTTGGTTTGCTTTGCTCAAAAAAGTAAAATAGATACCATCCGTAATATCGATATTGGTGTATTTAAATTGCTAGTACTCAAAAATGATACATCACGGTTGATGTACTTTAAAACGATTTCTAAGGGAATTGAGTCCAAGGCGATTGATTTAAGAGGTGGAGTGGTTAGACTTGAGCAAATAACAATACTCGACGATAGTAAACTGGTATTTATTTATAAAAATTACAGTATGATTAGATATGTGACTTATCAATATAATGAAAAGTCAGAATGGGAATTTAAATGGGGTGGAATGATTACATTTTGTTCTCGAGGATTACCCCACCTCACCAAACCTTGTTATGAAAAAATAGAAATACTGGATTATAACCGAATACTACTCTATCAAGATAGCAGGAAAATCCTTATTGAATATGATACCACAAAAAAAATCGAAACTCGAACAGAAATAAAAGAGTAATAAATCAACACATAACAATGAAAAATAATTTTTTATGAAAAAAATAATTACGGTACTTGTACTATGTTTTTTAGGAAATCTAGGATTGCTTGCGCAATGCTCTATGGTTTCGGACGGTAAAATAACATATACAGTGGCTCCGGATGGGGCAACAGTACAATTTGAAGGTACTTTTTTAACCTGTGCCTCTAATGTCACTATTTCTTGGGAATTTGGAGATGGTGGCTTTCAGGAGAGCGCAAACTTATATAAACCCGAGCATATCTATTCCGAAGAGGGTAGTTATATAGTGACTATGACTATTAAACAACCATCGCCTTGCTCTAGTTATACTTTTATGCAAACGGTGAACATTAGTTTTGCCTCTTCACAATCCATCTACGCCGACATAACAGGGCCTACCATAGCCGCACAGTGCCAAGAGCTGACCTACACCGTTAGTGTAATAGGGGGCGTTCCTCCTTATCGTTACGATTGGGATATGGGGTCGGTTTATTGCCCGGATAAGACAACTTGCCCAATTGGATTTTGCGATCCTGATCACGACTGTCCAGCGAGCAGCAACAATTGCTGTACGATACAAAATGGCGGCGCATCGCGTACTGCAACATTTGGGCCAACGGGGCTTGGGAGCAATCATATTACGGTTACGGTGACTGATGCAATAGGACAGTACCATATTGTAAGTATCGATACCAAGATAAAACCGGATGCATTTCCGCTCGAATACTTTGTAAATGGTACATCTTGTGGAGCAGGACAGTATTTACTCAATTCAATAATGACCTTTAGTCCTGATGTAAATCCTATGTCTGCATTTTCACCACCGATTAAATATACGTGGGTGTTTACTGCTCCAAACGGAACTACTACCGTTATTGAAGATGATAGTTATGGCACTTGGGGTTTTATTGAACATACATTTACAGTATCAGGTGTACATCAGGTGTCACTTACGGTTGCAGATGAAAATGGTTCTATGCAGGCAAATGGGGCTTTGACGATCTGTGGTGCGCCACCCGCAGGTGG
>JBEAVK010000071.1:0-2594 GCA_041160955.1 Bacteroidota bacterium | reverse complement strand
GACTGTTTTAAATACGCTCCCGTCAAGGAATGCTCCGCTGTGATAATGGCTTCTGGTGTGCCTTCAAACACAATATGCCCACCATTTTTACCGCCTTCGGGGCCAATATCAATGATCCAATCCGCATTTTTGATAATATCGAGGTTGTGTTCTATCACAATTACGGTATTACCTTTGTCCACCAGCATGTTCATAATACTGATAATTTTTTCTATATCCGACATGTGTAACCCTGTTGTGGGTTCGTCCATGACGTAAATACTGCCTTTTTTGTGGAGTTCCTTGGCAAGTTTGATGCGTTGGCACTCGCCGCCCGACAAGGTACTTAGGGGTTGTCCAAGTGTGATATAGCCAATACCCACATCCACCAAACTTTGCAATGTTTTTTGCAGGCTTGGTGATTTAAAAAACATTAAGGCTTCGGCAAAAGTCATGTTCAAAACCTCATTAATGTCTTTTTCCGCCAATTTATAACTAAGCGTTTGGTCTGTAAAACGCTTGCCTTCGCATATTTCGCAAGTGGATCGCACACTGTCGAGGTAGGCTAAATCGGTGGAAACAAAACCCAATCCTTGACAATTGGAGCAAGCACCACCGCTTTTTGAATTTGGGCTAAAAAACGCAGGCAGTACGTTATTTTGTTTGGCAAAAAGCGTTCTGATTTCGTCCATCATACCTGTATAAGTGGCTGAATTGGAACGTACATTGCCACTTACAGCATCTTGATTGATGACAATGGCTTCTGGATAGGCTTTGACAAATGCTTTGTTGATAAGGCTACTTTTGCCCGAACCCGCTACGCCTGTCACAACGGTCAGCACATTTTTAGGTATTTCAACCGTTACATTTTTAAGGTTATTGTGCGAAATATTGGACAATTTATAACTGCCGTTTGACTTGCGGTAGTCTTTTTTAAGTTCAAATTTGTGGTTGAGAAACTGCCCCGTCAATGTATTGCTTGTCAATAAATTGCTCAAACTGCCTTGATACACAATTTCACCGCCATTTTTACCTGCATAAGGCCCGATATCGACAATATTATCGGCTATTTTTATCACATCGGGGTCGTGTTCTACTACCAAAATGGTATTGCCTTTGTCCCGCAATTGTCTGAGTAGTGTGTTCAGGCGTGCTACATCTCGTGGGTGCAAACCAATGCTTGGTTCATCAAAAATATAAATCATATTGGTGAGACTACTGTTCAAGTATTTCACCATTTTGACCCGTTGCGACTCGCCACCCGAAAGCGTTGTGGTTTCCCTGTTCAAACTGATATAGTTCAATCCCATCGAAATAAGATGCTCCAATTGTACGGAAATGGTTTTGGTAATGACTTGGGCATTTTTATCGTCAATGGCATCAATCACTTCTTTGAGTTTTGAGATTTCCATCGCCGTCATTTCGGCAATATTGTAGCCGCCGATTTTACTAGTCAAAACCGTCGGATTGAGCCTTGCCCCGTTGCAACTCTGGCAAATACCTTGCGTCAAATTTTTGGCAATTTTGGCTTTGGCACTTTCAGAAATATCTTTACCAATATATCTTCTTTTAAATTTTTCTATCACACCTTCAAAAGTGATATTGATGCCCGCAGCCCCTGCAAATTCCATTTTTATTTTAACGCCACCATTGCCATTAAGCAATAAATCCCATTCGTTGGCATCGTAATCTGCTAGTTTTTTATCCAAATCAAAGTATTTTGGAAAAGTCAAGATGTTCCAATCCATTGAATCTACTTTAAAAATAGGCAATAAAATCGCCCCTTCATTTAGCGATTTTGTCCTATCAAAAATAGTATCTAAATCAACCACCGTACTGATGCCAATGCCCTCACATTCTGGACACATACCGTTGGCATCGTTGAAAGAAAAAATATACGCTCCGCCAACGTGCGGCGTGCCAAATTTTGAAAACAGAAGCCGTAACGTGCTGTAAATATCTGTAATTGTCCCCAAGGTAGAACGTGAATTGCCGCCCAATCTTTTTTGGTCAACTACAATAGAAACCGACAGATTTTCAAGCACATCTGCATCAGGTTTGCTGTATTTTGGCAAAAAACCACGAATAAATGCGGAATACGTTTCATTCATTTGCCGTTGCGTTTCCGTAGCAATGGTATCAAAAACCAAAGAAGATTTGCCGGAACCTGAAACGCCCGTAAAAACAGTGATTTTATTGCGGGGAATTTCAAGCGAAATGTTTTTTAAATTGTTTTCTCTTGCGCCCTTAATGATGATATTATCTTGAAGCATTTGTTGATTTAACTTTAATTGAAAGGCAAAAGTAAGTTGTTTTTTTGTTTTAAACAAATTGTTTTTTAAAGAAAAAAAGCGCATTTATATCCCCACTCTGTATTAACGTTTTTCTAAACGCCCAAACGCTTGGTTTACCCCATTACAACTTAAATGAAAGATCATTATCAGTCAATAATTTTTGCAGTTTGGGTAAAGTACTTTTGCCCATTCCGTGAAGACTTAGAATCTCTTTTTCACTATATTTTGCCAATTGTTCTAGTGTTTTTATGCCTTCCCGTTCTAATGCGCGTCTTGCAGGTGCGCCAAGTGATGACAGAAAATTGTCTTTCGGTTTTCGTT
>JBEAVK010000423.1:0-10937 GCA_041160955.1 Bacteroidota bacterium | reverse complement strand
CGTCATCAGGATATGCACCCTAAAACGATCTGTAATAAAAAACCACGTAATCACAATATTGAGCAACGCACCAAAAAAGATCACATACCATACCGCTGCAGGTAATCCTTCTTTCACTTTTTGAAGCCGAATTTGGCGTAGTTCAGTCAATTGGTTTAATCCCTCAATGGCCTCTTTGCACAGTATTTCTTGCATTTTGGTACTCGGTTCGTAACTGATTAGGGTATTATTAAAATGTCGTAGCCGCTCTGTTCCACCACGTGGCACTATACCAATCCGTTGCTTTGGCCAAGCATCATTGATCGTATATAAGGTATATTCTTTTAACTGTGCTTGCAGTGAATCGCTAAAGGGCGATGGCATAGTGCCGACATCATTATACAGCGCAATCAAAGTAGAGGCTTCCTTGGCCACCACCTCTTCTACATCGCTAAATGCCTCCCATGCTGCTACCGCAATAAGACCCAAAGTAATACCATAAATAGCACCCATGCCCGACATGAAATAACTTACCACATCATTGTGTGCTTGCTGAATTACCCGCCTAAAAATAAAGCCTCGGAATAACATAAGGCCACCTATGGCAAAAAACACCATAAACCCAATGCTCAATAAGGCAAATAGCCAATTAGGCAGATCATATATCCAGTAAAAATTCATCGCGGTAATTATATTTTACAGTGTATTTCGTGGGCAAAAGTCGGAAAAATTATGGAATAAATCCCTGCTTACAAAAATTTAACACGACGAACCGAAACCTTTTTATGAAAAATATGTTTGGCAGTATTATTACTAGATAAGATAGTATTACTTTTAAAAACGAAAAATTATTTATTATGGAATGGCTTGCTTCACCGGATGCTTGGATTGCCTTGCTAACCCTAACTGCCCTAGAAATTGTATTAGGCATTGACAATATTGTTTTTATTTCCATTTTGAGTGCTCGTTTGCCAACTGAAGAGCAAGCCAAAGCACGCAGAATGGGTTTGTTGTTGGCATTGGTCATGCGTTTAGGGTTACTTTTTTCCATTTCCTGGATGATGGGACTGATAGAGCCGCTGTTTACGGTTGCGCAAAATGAAATTTCAGGGCGCGATCTAATTTTACTACTTGGGGGCTTCTTTTTGATCTACAAAAGCGTTAAAGAAATACACAATAAGGTTGAACAGGCATCCGAACCGGATAAAACCCCTAAAAAACTAAGTTTTGCTTCGGTCATTGGTCAAATTATATTGATCGATCTCGTTTTTTCTCTTGATTCTGTCATCACAGCCGTTGGTATGGTCTCTCAGATCGAGATCATTATTATTGCCATTATCCTTTCTATGGTGGTGATGCTGGCTGCTGCTGAGCCAATCAGTAATTTTGTGGGCCAACACCCAGCCATCAAGGTTTTGGCGTTATCCTTTTTGATTATGATTGGTATGGCATTGATTGGTCAAGGGCTCGATTTCAATATTCCAAAAGGCTATATTTATTGCTCTATGGCTTTTGCTTTAGCGGTAGAAATGGTGAATATTAGGATTGGGAGTAGGAAGAAAGCGTAATGTCCTCTATTAAGGAGCGGCTGTAATATAACGCATGATACAGGCGTTATTTTACCATGACAGATGCTACAAAACTAGAATTGCTAAAGGCATTTATTGGTCAATTCATTGAACCTAAGGACGATGAGATGGATGCCGCTTTTAAAAAATTAGAGCAAAATACCTTCAAAAAAGGTGCCATTATCGAACCATTCAACGCTAAAGTATCCAAACTGCATTTTGTGTTGGATGGTATGGCGCGTCATTATTATTTGGATCGGGAACAGGCCGAAATAACAATATGGATTACCGAACCTGGTGGTTTGGCGACTGATTATGCAGCGTTCACCACAAAACGAAATACTCAATACCAAATAGAAGCGGTGACGGATGTTATTTGTTTGAGTATTTCCAGTTCGGATCTGAATGAACTCTACGACGCGTACAAAGGCTGGGAGCGACTTGGGCGTTTGCTCAACCAAAAATACTTGAATGATTTTATAGATCGGAATAATTTTTTGGTCTCTTATTCAGCGAAGGAGCGTTACGAAATATTATTTAAACACTCGCCCCATTTTTTTAATTTTATCCCTCTGAGGCATTTGGCCACCTATTTGAATATTACTCCCGAAACACTCAGTAGGCTGCGGGCCAGCACTTATTGATAAATATCAAGTGGTAGATCTGTTTGTTGCCTATACTTTTGTGGCACACAAACCGATCCTTATCTATGACAAAAATAGCCCTTTTTATTGTTGCTTGTATCCTATTCCTCGATAGTTGTTTGCCGCCAAGTACACCTTACCCTTATGCTCCACCAGATACTGTGGTAGCGCAAGCCCAAGCATTTTCGGATAACCTAGAATCCTATATTGTGAAATGGACACAAGGCTTGGTGGGCAGTAATATCCCCGATAATCTGATTCCTAAAGGCATTTCCGATAGCAAAAACTTTTACCTGAAAGACCCAGACAACGTTACATCGGCCGAAACATGGGCCGTGCGTTATGCCAAACCCATCAATAAAGATTCTTTGCTGGCGGGTATCCCCGATCCACGCGTCACTTATTTGTTTCTCGGTACTGCCCTTGCTCCTTTTGGCAGTAAAGTAGTGATTGAAGGCGAATTTCCGCATTGTCGCTTTTTTTCGATTCAGGCCACGCCGCCGCTCAATGGCAAGGAATATTACTCACAACGACAATTTGGTACCGCCGAAGTGTCTTTTGCTGATTCCGATATTGAACCCTTACCAGGGCATACGAATCCTTTTAGGTCAGGTGCCAATCGGAACGCCACCAACCGAAAGTACCGTGTGGAACTGGATTTGACCACGGGCGATCCCACCACATTGAACGAGGGCGGACATGATTTTCCTTACCTTAAAAATAACAATAACCGAAAGGCGGGCATGATGGTCTATCAAGGGCCACTGGGTCACAAAACCGTTGCTGGTACACCGTTGCCTACTCCCGGTGACTGGAACTTGGGCTGTATCTGGATTCGTATCTATGCTCCCGACGACAATGCAGGCGCATTAGGTGGCGTACCTATGCCTAAAGTATGGTTCGAACTGCCCAACGGTGCTAAATACTTTGTTGGTTCTGACTTTACGGAACTCCAAAAACGCGCTGATATTTCGATTGCCAACCGAGTTACAGACCCTGCAAATGATGGCACCGTAAATCCTCAAACAGGTTGGTTCAAATCTTGGGGTATCACCAGAAGTATGCTCAATGGCGTTTGCCTGTACAATAACTGGAGCCGACCAGACAGCGGTGCAAGGGTCAATCAAATAGACCTTGGATGGACAGGCCGCGGGGAGTTTCAGCCTGCGCCGGGTAATATTGAGCCACATGCTACCACCAATAATTACGCCACTTATATGGGGCGAAGTATGACCGTTGCGCCAGGTATGGTGGCTGTTTTAACTGGTAAAATGCCTACGTTTCCAGCCACTCGCAATGGAGAAGCCATCATGGGGACTGGGCAAGTGCGCTATTGGAGTATTGTTGGTATCGACCCAGATGCGCTTTCGCCCTTGCCTGCTACTACACTCCATGCCATTAGCGATGATGATGTGGTGCTGGATAACCAGCGTAATTTTGTGATTGCATACTCGCGTCCGGGCGACCGACCAAGCAATGCCCAACCACAAAACGGTGTTTCATGGGTCGATTGGGGTACACAGTCCACACATGGTTTCTTATGGCGGTGGGTAAGTGTGTCACCCGATTGGACATTCCCGTTGGCACCACAAGAAAACCATCTGGATTGGGCGCATTCGGATTGGTCGGGTTCTTTGTATGATAGTACTTTGATTGGTGTCAATTGGCGCAACGGATTTATGCAGTGCTATTTGCCCAAAATACATTATATGACTAAGGCGGAATTTGAAGCATTGGGTAATAATTTGACCGCCGAAAAAATACCTGTTTGGGTGGATAATACTTATAAAATTGGGCCATCGGAGGGGTTATTGGGTACATTGGCAGCCTCTTCGCTACTGGATAATAACGCTGATAATGCAGTTTCTAATGCCAATGACGGTAATTACAATACCGCTTGGTCGAGTGGATTTGGGCAGCAAAATGCAACAATTACCCTTGATTTGGGTAGCGAAAAAGTAGTTTCTGCGGTAAAATTGTATTGGGATTGGGTATTTTTTGCCAAAAACTATACACTTGATGTTTCCAATGATAATACCAGTTGGTCAACGATTGCCACGGCTGTTGGCGAAAACGGGCAAATTGACCTCTACAAACATCTCCAGAACGTAAAAGCGCGTTTTGTTCGCTTAAACTTGACGGCGTACAATGCGGGTTGGTACCGTTTAGCGGAATTTGAGGTATATACCAACGATTGTAATTGTAGTGCACCTACTTCCAGTACGAACGATTTGGCCAGGTCAAATATGGATTTTCGTATTTACCCAAATCCGATTCAAAACCAGGCTATTGTTGAATTGGAAGGGTTAGAACGTGGACGCATTCAAGTTTTTAATCTGAACGGGAAACTGTACTTGGAGGATAGTATTTTTTCGGGGACGTATCATTTGGATATGAGCAAGATGCCAGCAGGTATTTATATGGTGCTCTGTGCGGATGATAAGGGATGGTCGAATGTGCGGCGGGTGGTGAAGGTTAGCCCTTAATGCCCATTGCTGCCCCAAAATACGCTTTGTACTGGAGTAACGGGGTTTATTTTTTGAATGTTAATGATGGACAGGGTTTGGTGTCGCGGAAGATTGTGAAGGGGTAAATAGTGGGGTTAGATTTTTTCCAAGAAACAGAACTCTTGATAAATTTTAAGAAATTCTTTATAGACCTAAAATAATAACTTTAGTGTCATATAAAAATAATTTCACCTATTTCCGGAGCATGTTTATTACTTGCTTCGGCAATAGGCTATTTTCTCTATCGTAGTAATTACAAAGATTTAACCTTGTACTGATATAACTTACCGTATCTTTGTGGCGATTTCAAACAAAAATAGCCAGTTTTGGAAAGTAAAACAAAAATATCAGTCTTAATGGCCGTTTATAACACTGATTTTGAATTAGTGAAACGCGCTATAAACTCGGTTCTAAATCAGAGTTTCCAAGATTTTGAACTCATCATTATTGATGATGGCAGCCATAATAATACCCAAAATCTGATCCTGAATTTAGTAAAACAACACGAAGAAAAGATAACGTATATTTGGCATAAAAACAGAGGACAATCCAAGTCGATCAACCGTGGCATACTCAATTGTACTGGCGAATATATTACCATCCTCGATGCCGATGATGAATACCAACCGAATCATTTGTGGTCGTGCCTGCAAGAAATGCAATATGCTGATTTGATCGCCTCCACAACACTCACTATTGTGGACAAAGAAGAAGATTACTATGTACCCGATAAACACGATCATAACGTATTGATACACATAGATGAATGTGTGTTGTTCGCTACGCTTTTTGGAAAAAACGAGGTGTTTAGAAGTATCAAATTCCAAGAAAAATATGCCGCGGATGCGCAGTTCTATGAAACAGCATCTCAATACTATAGGGTGAAAAAAGTAAACCTTCGCACCTATACCTATTACCGCAATATTCCAACGAGTATCTGCGCAACGATGAAAAAACGCAATACACTGGTACTCAATTAATACGGTCTGATATGCTTACACTGGAGGGCAAAGAGTGCTTGGTTTTGGCTTGTTATATTGCAGGGGTTTATGATGTAAATAGGAGCGAGATCCTCAATAGCGACGATTTTTCAATAGTACAGCAATGGGCCGAATCTGTGCAACGTGCTGGGCTAAAAGGTATTCTTTTTCACAATAGTTTTTCGCCAGCAACCTGCGAACGTTATAGCAGCGATCACCTTGTTTTTGTTCAAGTGGATTATACAAGCCCTTTGAATCCCAATGCGTTTAGGTATCTTGTTTACAACGATTTTATCAAAAAACACGGTGTTTCTATCGAAAATCTCTTTGTTACAGATGTTACAGATGTGGTTTTGTTACAAAATCCGTTTGTTCAACCCCTTTTTACAGAAAATCCCCATGCCTTGTTTTGTGGCGATGAACCAAAACCACTCCGCAACGATTGGATGTTGGAGCATGCCAACCATCTACGCTCAAAAATAGCCGACTACGCTGCTTACGAAGCAGAATTTGCTACCGCAACACTACTCAATTGTGGTATTATTGGAGGTTCGATTGAGGTCATGTCCTCGTTTATGGAACAATTGGCTTCCATCCATGAACAACACAATTTGGATAATAAAACCGCATATACCGGAGATATGGGCGCATTCAACTATTTGGTGCGTACAAAATACAACGACCAACTGATCCACGGCGCACCCGTCAATACAGTGTTTAAAGGGTACGAAGAAAATAGAAAGGATTGTTGGTTTAGGCATAAATAATGTAACTTTGCCGCCTGTACTCATACATTAAGTTATACCATGAAAAGTACCTTGGATCATTTCCTTGCTCCGCCCTCCAGTACCAATGCTGCTCCCTTGCATATTACCGATGAAGCCGAAGCGTGCGCCGCTGTGCTTATGGCTTGTCTGCGGGCTAATGAACTGGATAGTGACTCAGAAAATGCCACTTTTTATACGACTATTCGGAATCGGAATATATTTAAAGGACACGACCCGGAATTGCTGATTGCCGCCGCAGCGCGGTATTACGAGCAGGTGGGCAGCCCCTCGAGACTGATCGATGCCGCTATTGCTGCCATTCGGGAGCAAACCCGTGTTCCTTTGTTCTATCATTGCTTGGATGTGATTTTGACCGATGGCGTGGTGACTCCGCAGGAACACCTCGTTTTCCAGTATTTGAAAGGAAAATTTAGGGTAGAAGATGAGCTGGCCTGGAAAGCGATGGAAATATTAGTGGTAAAAAATCAATTATAAATGCAAAAACAACACCAATATCAACTCACTACCGTCTGGACGGGCAATAACGGTACAGGCACCAGCGATTACCGCGCATACAGCCGTAACCACGAGGTAATCATGGACGGTAAAGCCAATATTTTAGGCTCTTCTGATCCGGCTTTTAGGGGCGACAGTACCCGTCACAACCCCGAAGACTTGCTGGTGGCCTCGCTCTCGGCTTGTCACATGTTGTGGTTCCTGCATTTGTGTGCTGATGCTGGAATTATTGTATTGGAATACGTAGATCATGCTACGGGCGTAATGGAGGAGGCACCCGATGGCAGCGGACATTTTACATCGGTAACACTACACCCAAGCGTAACAGTAGCCGATGCCACTATGATAGAAACGGCAAATGCCCTTCATGCCAAGGCGCATGGGTTTTGTTTTATAGCGCGCTCGGTCAACTTTCCAGTCAACCATGAGCCGAGTACTACGCATGCTTGAGATCAGGAATGAAGTACAAATCCCCAAACGCCCACCTGATAGTATCTGCCCTTTTGCTCCTCCCTATTGCCTTGGGCTATGGTTTGTGGCCAGCTACTATATTGCCTATATACTTTAAAATTGAAATAAATACGACAGATTTAACCCATGTTTTTAGGGCAATGATGGGTTTGTATTTGGGTATGGTTTTGTTTTGGATATGGGGAATTTATGACTCAAAATACTGGATACCCGCTACTCTGTCCAATGTGGTATTTATGGGAGGTTTGGCCATAGGGCGGGTATGTAGTATTGTTTTAGATGGTTTTCCTGCTACTTTATTTGTATTAGGGGCGGTTGTTGAGGGTTTATTGGCTTTTTGGGGTTGGGTAAATTTGAAAAAAGGTGGATACTTTTTATTTTAGTGTACGTTTATAATAATCTACTATGCTTTGAAAAACGCCTAAAAGACTATCAATTTCACTTAAATAGTATTTATTGTTGTCAATATACAATTTGTCGGAAAACTCTATGAACTGCCAAACATCTCCCGTTGTTGTACAGCCAAAAAGTTTTTCCATTTGTATGCCTTTTTTTCATTGTACTTTTTTGCACCTACTAATTGGGCTGAACATTGCCTAACTCCTTCTTCCAAATCATTTCGTTTGGCTTCTACGATATGAAAAATTGGTATGCTAATATCATAAGACTTCGTATCCTTGCTCAAAATAAAATCACATTCTCCTTGTAAACCCTTGTCTTTATCGCCTACAAGGTTATCGCCCGAGTAAATTGTAAAAAATTTAACGTTGAGGTTTCTTAACTCTTTGAGTATGGGTACAACAATCCATTCACTTCGTGCCTTTTCACTTTTGATAGGCATTTCCTTACTGTCTGCTAATTCCTTTTGAAGCCATTGAGTGGGTTCAATAGGAGTCAATTGAAAGTTGAGTTCCTTTCTTTCGTTTGTTACGCCAAATTTTTCTTCTAAGTCCGACAAGGTAAAATCAGAGTATACCATATTTTTGTAAGTCTTAAATTAATATTTTTAAAACAAGGTTTGTACTCAAAAAGTTGTTGTATAAACAGAAAAAGTGCAACTTTATGCTCTATTTAATTGTATTTAATCATACGTTACTCTTGCCTGTTCATGTTGTCTATTGCGTTCTTAAAATTTTCTCCATTTTTTTCCATTCGCTAATTCGTCCACTAATTTGTCAAGATACCTTACTTGTTTTGTCAAAGGATTCTCTATTTCTTCTATGCGATACCCACAGATTGAGCCTTTAATGAGGTCAGCGTTTGTGTTCAAATTTGCTTTCTCAAAAAACGTTTCAAAAGTAGCCTTTTCGTCAATAAGTTCTTGTATTGCTTGGTCGTCAAAACCAGTCAGCCACTCAATTACTTGATGCAATTCTTCTTTTGTCCTTCCTTTTTTTTCAATTTTTGTAACATAAAGCGGATAGACAACAGCAAAGGTCATTTTTGCTATTCGTTCATTGTGTGCTGGTGTTATCTCCATTTTTTTAGTCATGTGTTTAATTAATTTTTGATTTTATATGTTTTTCTATTTCGTTTATTGTGATTTTTCTTTTAGTTGAAGATAAGGGTTTCTGGCTTTGCGAAGGTGTTTTTTTTAGCACCACACTTGATACAAAGCACCACAGTTCGGATATAGTAAAAAACGTCAGACGAAGCACTAAACCCCGCCTGACGCAAAACCGCTATTAGCCGTTCGTTGTTTTACTTCGCCTTTCGTTTCTTTGATGACTTGGCGACTTTGTTATATTCAAGACATAAATTTAAGAAAAATTCAAAGTGATCTTTATCTTTAAATCCGTCTGGATTTATGTAGCAGTAACCCTTGTACTCTTTACCTTTCATCAACATTGTCTCATAACCATTTTTTTCCGAAAGTTCTTCTTGTCGGCTTGGGTCAAAGCGCAACATTAAATTTTCACCGCTTACACAAACACAAGTCTTACCGTTTACCATAAAGTTTAGAACATTGAACATTTCTTTTTCATCAATGTCTATGCTTGGTATTTCGGCAAGATATTCTCTAACCCTGTCAGCGAGATTTGTGTCGTAAGTCATAATTGAAAATTATTTACGTGAGTGAAGTCCTACTGTATTACCTTCTGTGTCAATAAAAATAGAGATAAAGCCGAATTCACCAATATTCATTTTTGATTGAACAACTTTTCCACCTGCCTTTTCAATTCTTTGTTCTTCAGTAATGTTGTCTTCGGTTTCAAAATAGATAACCGTATTGTTGCTACTTGGAACAAAATCAGATTTTTCCACCAATGCACCTGATATGTCGTGGCTTTCAGGGCTAAAAGGGAAAAATGATTGCTTACCCCATTCAATGGGAGCATCAGTCAACGTTACATTGAAAACTGTTTCGTAGAATTTTTTTGCTCGGTCTAAGTTTGCAACATTGAGATCAAACCAACCAACTGGATTTACATTTGCCATTTTAATATAATTTTTAATTTTTTGCACTATTGCGATGCAAAGGTAGAGTCAGCCCAAACGGTAAAATTGTAAAAATGGGACAAGGTTATTCTTTATCAAAAATCAAAGACATTTTTAAGTCGTCTCCGAAAAACTCCTTTGGTGTCAATCCTGTAAATTCCTTGAAATCTTTTATAAAATGAGCTTGGTCAAAATATTCGTTTTCATAAGCCAAATCAGTTAGGCTTGTAATCTCTTCATTCAGCAATTTTTTCAAGGTCGTTTGAATTCTTATTGTTTTTGCTAGTTGTTTTGGACTTAACCCGATGGCTGAAGAAAATTTCCTAGCCAATTGTCTTCGGTTAATATTATTGCTTTTTGAAAATTCATTCACAGAAAACTGTCCATTTGCGTTGAAGATTGTCTCAATTGTTGATTTTACGATATTGTCAATAGTTTTTTTATCGGCTAATTCTTTGAAAAGAAAGGTCTCAATAATTTGAATTCTTTCAGATGTAGCGTTTGCGTTTAAGATTTGTTCGCCAAGTTTTTTACCGTCTTCTCCAAATAATTTGTCCAACGGTATCGCAGTGTTTTCCATTCCTCTAATTGGGATCGTCGTGAAAGGCAAAAATCCATTTGGCTTGAATTGCACAACAAAACTACCTGTTACTCCTATGGGCTCAATCACATAAGGTTTAGTCAATTGTCCAATTAAAAAGCATTTTGGTAAAATTGTTATCTCGCCGTTTTGTGAATGATGTTTGTAGGTGTCGCCATAATGAAAAATTAATTTCATTGTTCCGTCTGGTACGATGGTGTTTTTGAGAGGTATATTTTCTTTTTCCCCATCTAATGTCCAATACCGTTTGACAAACTCTGTCAGCTCGATATTGGGCTCATATATTTTCGGATTTAACTCCATTGTCAATTTTTGTATGGTATCTTTTTAGAATGACGGCCAACGTTTTGGGGCTTTGCGAAGGTGGAGATTTCGAGGTAAAAATGTTCAATTTCGCACTAATGTCCAATAGAATTCCTTTGGTCAAATAAAGCACAAATGCCCCACTTTTGCCAAACCCGTGTT
>JBEAVK010000419.1:0-4619 GCA_041160955.1 Bacteroidota bacterium | reverse complement strand
GCTACATTTTTGGCTTGTTTTTTCAAATGCTCTATCGCACAAGTCAGGTAACCGCCCGTGCCACAGGCAGGATCTAAAATCTTTTCACCGATTTTGGGGTCAATCATTTCGGTGATAAATTGCGTAATGGCACGGGGCGTATAAAACTCACCACTTTTGCCCGCACTTTGCAATTCTTTGAGGATTGTTTCGTAGAGTTCGCCAAAAGCATGGCGGTCTTTGGCGATATTGAAGTCAATTTCGTTGAGTTTGTTCAACACTTTGCGGATATTGATACCGCTTTTCATATAGTTGTTGTTGCCCTCAAACACTTCGCGCACAATAACAGCACGCTGATTGCCGGTACTCAAATCGAGGTTGCGCAAGGCCGGGAACAATTCTTGGTCAACAAATCGCAGGAGTTCATCGCCCGTCATGCCCTCATCGTCGCCCGCCCAATTGCCTTTTTCTTTCACCCAATGGAACCTGTCTGGAATCGGCGAAGTGTAATCGTCGTCCATCAATTCCAATTCTTTGTCCTTGTCCGAAAATATTTTCAAGAACAGCATCCAGCCCAATTGTTCGATGCGTTGTGCATCGCCGTTGAGGCCGGTGTCTTGCCACATGATGTTTTGGATGCTTTTAACTATACCGCTTATGTTGCTCATATATTTTGTTTAATGCCCTGTTCTGCCTAAGATTGGTTTAAGATGTGCATGAAGTACCGTTTCTAACTTTTCTAAAAACACCTTTTTATCGCCTTCATCATACTTCGATAAATCAACAGAAGTATAATGAAGTTCTAATTTTAATTCGTTTTTTTCCCAATTCTGTAAATGTAAAGCGTAAGTTGATTTAGAGTCTTTAAATAAGTGCTGATTCAACCTTGTGCTAAATTTACCGCTGGATTTACCAACATATAAAATGTCATCATTAGATTCTTTATTTACAAGGGGCAGTTTATAGTCTGTTTCTTTGTTATCTTTGATCGCTTGAATTTGCGAACGAATTTTCTGTGTCGTTCCTTCATCTCCATTAATTATTTTAAAAAAATACAATACATCTACTGCTCCCAATTTTTTTACCGATTCTTTATTTAATTCAGCAACAGATACGCTTGTAAATGCTGGAATTTCCGCAGCAAAATTTGGTATTTTATCAAGTATTATTTTTTCCTTCAAAACGAAGGTTTCGGCGATTTCTTTAAAATTAATGTCCATTATGCTATTTTATATAATTCATTTTCCAATTCGCGTACCGCTTGCAAATAATTTGTTTTATCGCCAAACGCTTGAATAATCTCCATTGGCGAACCAAAATCCGTTAAAGGATGCACCCGCAGCACGTCCATACTTTCTATATTGGTAATACCTTCGTCTGCATATTTATCCAATAAAACTTCCAGCACTTTACGCGCTTGATCGCCATATTGGGTAAAATAATTGCGTTTTTTGACATTATTTGCGCGTTCTTTTCTTGTTAAAGGCTTTTGGTCATAAGCGATGTGGCAAATTAAGTCAAATAAATCCACTTCTCGGTCAACGGCTTCGTACAAAGCCTCCATCAAAATGCCTTGGTCTTGCAATTCGGCAATAATCGCGGCTTTGCGTTCGGTGGCGTTCCATTTATTCAAAAAATCGTCGAGCGACGCAAATTGCGCTTTGATAATGCTTTTTGTATGGTCTTTTAGGCTTGTTGTAATGGGTTTGCCTTGTTGGTCAAAGTACAATTCACGGCTGACCAACACTGAAACATTCACACCATTGACATAGGTTTTTTGCCGCCGTTCACCAGATGCAACCGATGCAGACGGCATTTCGGGATACCGTACAGCGGGTGGAACCACCGTAATATCTTCACCCGACACTTCGTCAATAATCGGTGACGTATCGTTTTCTTCTTCCGCTATAATATCGCCCAAATCAGTATCTTGTGACACCGGTTTTACACGAATCGGGTCGCCATCAAAATTCTTGTCGGCAAACAAATCGGTCGCATTTCTAAAATCCAGTATAGTGAAATACAGTTTACCAAATTCCTCATTAATCCGCGTGCCACGCCCGATAATTTGCTTGAATTTGGTCATCGAATTGATATTGGCATCCAATACAATGACTTTGCAGGTCGGTGCATCCACGCCCGTCGTCATCAATTCGGAAGTAGTGGCAATCACAGGATAGACATCTTCGGGATTTGTGAACGGGTCTAAAGCGCGTTTTCCTTCGTCATTATCGCCCGTAATCTGCATAATGTATTGGGAATTGACGGACACTAAATCGGCATTGTGCCGTGCCAAAGCGGAGCGCATCCGTTCGGCGTGGTCAATATCGACACAAAAAACGATGGTTTTAGCAAAGCGGTCGTAGCCTTTCAAAAACTCGGTTAGTTTTTGGGCAACAATATCCGTTCGTTCATCAATAACGAGGGTGCGGTCAAAATCTTTTCTGTTATAAATACGGTCTTCAACGAAATTTCCATCTTTATCGGTTTTGTTTTTATCGGGTCGCCACCCCTCCGCATCGACATTTAAAGCCACACGAACAACGCGATAAGGCGCGAGAAAACCATCATCAATACCTTGTTTTAACGAATAAGTGTAAAGAGGCGTGCCAAAATAATCGC
The DNA here is from genome assembly GCA_041160955.1 of Bacteroidota bacterium. Classification (GTDB taxonomy): domain Bacteria; phylum Bacteroidota; class Bacteroidia; order Chitinophagales; family Saprospiraceae; genus M3007. Next base: position 2,018 of record JBEAVK010000419.1, on the reverse strand, counting down.
TATTGCTGGTGTCTTTGGTTTCTTTTGGCGTGGCAGTCAGACCGATATGGGTGGCTTTTTTAAAATAAGTCAAAATTTCGCGCCACGAACTGTCCTCTTTCGCGCTGCCTCTATGGCACTCATCAATCACAATCAAATCAAAAAAATCGGGTGAAAACTGTTTGTATGCGTTGGCTTCTTCATCGCTGCCCGATAAACCTTGGTACAAAGCCAAATATATTTCGTAACTTTTGTCAATTTGGCGGTTTTTGACCACCGTCATTTTGTCTTTAAAATGTTTAAAATCGCCGCGTTTGGTTTGGTCAATCAAAGCATTGCGGTCGGCGAGAAACAAAATCCGTTTTTTCGCGCCACATTTCCACAAACGGTGGATAATTTGAAACGCCGTATAAGTTTTGCCCGTGCCAGTTGCCATAACAAGCAGTATTCTATTTTGCCCATTAGCAATCGCTTCGACCGTTCTATTGACGGCAATTTGTTGGTAATAACGGGGTTTTCTGTTAGAACCATCAAAATAGTAATCTTGCGCTGCCATTTTTTCAGCGGCGGGTGTCGTGATGCCTTTGTATTTTTTATATTTTTCCCACAATTGTTCGGGCGTTGGAAATTGGTCTAAGGTCAGTTCCGTTTCAATATTTGCATCAGTTGCCGTTCGGTCGTGGAACAAAAATCCATCTCCATTACTACTAAAGACGCAAGGAATGTCCAAAATGCGGGCATATTCCAAAGCCTGTTGCATACCAGCACGTACAGAGTGGTTATTTTCTTTGGCCTCAATAATCGCGATCGGAATATTGGGTTTGTAGTAAAGGATATAATCTGCCCGTTTTTTTGCGCCACGGGCGGTCAATTTACCACGCACATAAATTTTACCATCAGTAAAAGAGACTTCTTCGAGCAGTTGGGTCATCTTGTTCCAACCTGCTTTTTCAACGGAAGGTGTGATAAACTTGGTGCAGATGTCGCGTTCTGATAAGGTTTTTTTGTCTATCATTGTTGAAGGTAGTGTGTGCTGGGAAAATGGGGGGGAGTTGATATGATGCTTGGTTTTTAAATGAATTTGTGGGGGCAAAATAACGGATTGTTTTTCATATTGGGGAACAGATTGTGAATTATTTTGTGGGGATTTGCTTTGACGAAGGATGGAGCATCAATCAAAGAAATCATTTTGAGCATCGTGCTATGAGGCTGTAAGCACTAGGAAAAGGTGTTTGAAGACAATTTAAGAAACAATAAATGTTCTAATTATATAATGCGAAATCTATTCAAGTTTTGAGAAAATCATTCAAAATATCTAGCATCACTTTGCTCATCCCTTGCCAACCCATATTTATTTCGTCTTCGGTTAATACGCCGGCACCACGTTGCTCATTCCAATGTATTAAATAGGGCAAGATGGTCAATACATTCTTGTATAAATCTGGGTAAGTATCTTTACTAAAATCCAAAGTATATTTGATTGCTTGATACAATTGACCTTGGTGTACTAATTGTATGGCCGCTTGCACAAATGCATGAGTTTGAGCGGCGGTGGCACTATGCTGAACAATTTTGGTTACATCACCAACTGTCATATCCCCGCCAACATGTATGGTTGAACCGATAATGACATTTTTCCAAATTACTTTGGCTTCTTCCGGTTGTATTTTCTTCACCAAATCACGGATTTCCTTTACTTGCCGGATTTCGGTACTACAAATGATTTCCCATACCCCGTTATCGTAAAAGAGTTGAATGCGATTTTGCATAAAAGCCATCAAATTCGTCGCTGCGGTATCAAAACCAGATGTATTCGGCACACCAGTCATACTGCGTAGGATATGGCCATGTGCAAAGAGATAAAAACTGAGTTGACTGTTGAGTAGGAGTCCTTTATCCTCCAACGCCACATGCAGCAGCAGACGCGCCACGTCTGCTGACGGTGGCGCGCCTGATAGGCTGATGGGGCGGGGCGAGCCGGAATCGCTTTTGTATTGAGGGGACAGGCTACTTGTTAGATTACGAAGCGCTTCAAATAC
>JBEAVK010000411.1:0-6343 GCA_041160955.1 Bacteroidota bacterium | reverse complement strand
GTGGTGCTTCCAGTTTATATAGTTTTAACGGAGGGGCATTTGAGCCGCCAAAAATCTATAAAAACTTGGTTGCAGGCACCTATAATGTCATTTTTAAAGGTGCAAACGGCTGCGAATATCCTTATACTGTTGAAATACCTTCGTTGGTATATGAGATAGCAGGAACAGCAACAATAGATCAAAAACCATGTTCGGATGGTAATATGGTGGTGCTAAAGCCAAGTTCAGGTATAGCACCATTTCAATACCGTTGGGGGACTGGGGCATGGAGCGATAATGATACTTTTGAAGGTAATGTTCCCGGAACTTATACCGCCTATATCCAAGACTCCAACCAATGTAAAGATACGATTTCCTTTTCTATTGCGCCATATTCGCCGCTTCAGTTTGGGGGTATAACGATACAAAACATAGACTGTCTGCACCCAATTGGGTCTATACAATTGACCGCAAATGGTGGCTCAGGCAGCGGTTATTCTTATAGCATTGGATCAGTATCGCCGCAAAACAATGGCCTTTTTGAACTTACAACACCGGGTAATTATACAATTACGGTTACCGACTCCGAAGGGTGTACCACCACTACGCCGCCTATAATCATTACCAAAAATGTGCAGCCTGTTGCCACCGAAAGTACATTGGACATCTGTTCCGATCAAAAAATCACCTTGCCCGATGGTACAACGACCAATATAACAGGGAATTATGTTTTCCAGTTAAAAGCCGCTTCGGGTTGCGATAGTACCCATACGGTGCGCTTGGAGGTTACGGAGGCAAGCCTATACATTCCTAATGTATTTCACCCCAACGATGACGGTGTAAATGATTGGTTTACAGTGTATTCTAGTATTGACTGCATTAAATCTATTAAATACCTTCGTGTTTACGACCGCTGGGGCAGTCTGTTTTTTGAACGAAAAGATTTTCCAACCAATATAGACAAACTAGGTTGGGATGGCACCATTGAAGGGGGCAAAAAAGCGGATACAGGCGTGTATATTTATGATTGTGTGTTGGTGCTGGCGAGTGGAGCGGAGGTGGAGTATAGTGGCGATGTGACGGTAGTGCGGTGATGCGTTTTTTGCCCTTTTTTCTGAGTAGGTACAACTTCGGAAACCAATCGTCGGTTTTTTAGTCACTTTAGTCAACGCACAATTGTACTAATATATTAATTCTCATCATTTTATACCTACCTTTGCCCTACATGGGATTAATTCAGCGACAAGGTTTTAAATTTAGTATTGTCAATTGGTTGGGCATATTGATAGGAGCATTAAGTTCACTCTATGTTTTTCCGAATGCATTAGAAGAATACGGTTTAGTGCGTTTTATATTGGATACATCCACTTTGTTATTTCCTTTGGTTTCGTTAGGATCCAACTCGGTCATTATACGTTTTTTCCCTTATTTTGAAGACCAAAAGACGGGTCACCACGGTTTTTTAGGGCTTATGTTGTGGTGGACAATTATTGGTTTTGCTATCGTTTCGATCTTTTGCTTTATTTTTAAGGACCCGATTATAGCTCGCTACAAAGATAGCAGTCCGCTTTTTCAGCAATATTTATGGCTCGTACTACCTAGTCTTCTTTTAACAGCGTTGAACAATGTATTTTATCGTTTTTCGGTCAATTTTAATAGAATTGTAATTCCATCAATTTTACTAGAAGTTTCACAAAAGATTGTACTGCCCATTTTGGTGCTTGCTTATTTGCAAAAATGGCTAACACTCACTTGGATGCTATACGGCCTCATGGGCTATTTAATAGCGGTTGTAATTGGGTTTATAGGGTATGTGGTACACTTAAAAGCATGGAATATTCGACCCGATTTTGCTTTTATGGATACCAAAATGCGTCGGGAGATGCGCAGTTATGCACTACATGGGATTATCGGTGGTTTTGCGTTGCTACTGGTGACCAAATTGGACAGTTGGTTGGTAGGTACTATGATAAACCTAAAAAAAAGCGGTATTTATTCGATTTCAGCATTTGTGGCCAATGTCATTGAAGTGCCAGCAAGAGCCGTTATTGGTATTGGAGTTCCATTGATGTCCAAATATTGGAAAGAAAACAACCAAGCAGAAATTGAAAACTTATACCAAAAGACCTCAATTAATTTACTTATTTTAGGTTTACTGTTATTTGGCACTTTTTGGGTGTCAGTAGATGCATTTTTTAGAATTATGGCCAACGGTGTGGAGATGTCGCAAGGGAAATGGGTTATTTTTCTTTTGGGTTTAGGGCGAATAGTTGATATGTCAACCGGACTGAATAACCATATTTTAATCTATTCTGATAAATTCAGGTATTCTTATCTACAATTGTTTGTACCCACCCTCATCAGTTTGGGCTTAGGCATCACCCTTACCAGTTGGTATGGTATAGAAGGTGCTGCTATGGCAAATCTACTGGCTGTGGTTGCCTATAATGCGACGAGTATTGGTATCAATTGGTATTTTTTTGGTTATCAACCCTTTACTTGGGCATCTGTGAAAGTCATTTTAATTGCTATAGGAGTATATATCGTGGTAATGGCAATACCTCAACCTGCCAATGTTTATGTATCCATATTAATGCGCTCTTCTTTATTTATAGTAATAGGCATAACTGCGATCGTCGGATTAGGTATTTCACCCGATTTGAATGGATTAATCTCCAAAATTATCAATAAAAAAGTTTTAAAATAAAACCAGTTCAAATTTATAGCGGATATTTGCAGCCTTTTTTGATTATCTACTAAAATTGACGCATTGAATGGGAGTTCCTAAAATAATAAGAAAAATTGTTCCTAGTTTTTTGATGTACCAATACGATAGGTATATTCAACATCGAACGATGCACAGTACACTCACACTGGAGCAATGGCTGGCACAGGGACGCCCTATCCCGGCTCCTCCCGTCGTCAAACGCGCAGCCATGATTACCTATAAAGAGCGATACGATGCTACTTGGTTTGTCGAAACGGGTACTTTTATGGGGGATACTACGAATGCGATGAAAGACGTTTTTGAACGTGTGGACTCCTGCGAGCTCGACCAAAAATTGGCAGAAAGAGCAACTCAACTTTTTAAACCGTATGCTAATGTACGGATTTGGCAAGGCAATAGTGGTCAAAAAATTAAGGATATTTTGGCTACTATTCCACCTCAAACGATTTGCCTTTTTTGGTTAGATGGCCATTTTTCGGGAGGAGTTACCGCAAAAGCAGACAAAAATACGCCAATTTCAGAAGAAATTGATGCAATATACGCTCATGGTAAGCACCATGTTATTTTTGTGGATGACGCACGGATGTTCCTTAACAAAATTGAAGATTATCCACCTCTCGATGACCTTACAGCCCAAGTAAAACACCACCTGCCCGAAGCCGTTATTGCGGTTGAAGATGACATTATCCGAATAACACCTTATTAAATAATGGTTAAAGCACTAGCATTTCTCGTAAAACCCCTTCTGAATATAGTAGCCGCTTTGCTCAAACTAAGCAGGCATAATATCTATTATTTGGTGTCGGGGCCACTCCGAAAAGAAATTGAGGCCGAACGCGCCAAAGTATTTATTTATGAGCATATTGATAGTGCCGTTTTTTTGGCTAAAAAATGCAAAAAAGTGTCTAATCCATATATTTTAGATGTTGGAGGTGGTACAGCTGCTACCGCCAAATTGTTCAATAATTATTTTCCAAATACACCTATAATTATCTTTGAGCCGATAAAAGCAAATTTTGAAACTATTGAAAATGCCAAAGAACGAACACCTTTTTGGACAATTCTAAACAAAGCGGCTGGAAGCAATATCGGAAAATCGGAAATAAATATTGCCCACCGCATTACAGCCTCCTCCTTACTGGAATTGGATGCTGAAAACAGCAATGGCTATCAAGAAACCTTACAGTTTCAACGCAAAGAATCTATCGAAATAACAACTTTAGACCACGAAGTACCTACTGATGCTTATGTGGAAGTACTAAAACTGGATGTGCAGGGCTTTGAATTAGAGGTGCTAAAAGGTGCTATTCAAACGCTTCCCCGCATAAAAATAGTAGTTTTAGAAATCAATAACCACAATGGTTTTAAAGGAGCACCTACCTATTATGAACTCGATGCGTTTTTTAGGGCCAACCAGTTCGAACTATATGATTTATTTCCTACTCAACGCGAAAATGGCAAATTACTGGATTGGGACGCTGTTTATGTGAACAAAAATTACCTAACATGAATATTGGAATCATCGAACTGGCCGATACCGCGCATTATACGTATGTAGAGTCGATTGCACTTATTTATAGCAGTAATCCCGATCATCAGGTCTATATTTTTACGACAGCTAAAGGCCAGCAAAACCTCCAGCACCTTATTTCGCAGCAGATTGCTTTGATCTTGATTGACCCCGTTGCTACGCCCGATATTTTTTCTACTATTGCGTCATTCCAATTGAATAAAGCGTATATCGTTACACTCGAACCTTATACAACGATCAGTTTTGACATAGCGCAACAATTTCTTAAAGCAACTATTGCTTACCCGATACACTATGTTATCCACAATATTGATTTTTGGTTCCAACAAAACATAGGGCATAAAATAAAACAAGTAATTTACTATGCAAAAGATATAAAATCGCTTGTTTACGCTATAAAAAAAGCGTTTTATTACACGTTGTGGAACAAACGCATACTCCAAAAAGTGCAAAGATCTGCTGGCAAGTTAGTCGTACTCAGTAGTGCTTTAGCACAAGAATTGAAGCACTATTTTCCACAGGAACAAATCGAAATTGTACCATTTTCGGTCTATTCCAATGCGATACCAGATAAAAGTGCAGCCAATACGCGGCTTCGTGTATGCTTACCCGGATACGTATCTGCTATCCGACGCGATTATTTTTCGGTACTAAAAATGATGGATAATGAACAAATACGCGCTCAAGTAGAATTCGATTTTTTGGGTGGAATTGCCGTTACCGATCAAGGAAATGAAATCTTAGCACTGGTAAAGCAATATAAAGCAAAAGGTGCAATTATTCATTGTTATGAAAAACCATCGGTGGATATTGTTGAATTTGACCAAAATTTAGCCAAAGCAGATATTGTTTTGGGTAATTTGCATCAAAAAGTAGGGCCACAATCAAAATATGGAAAATCGAAAGAATCGGGCTTGTTGTTTACTATGATTAAGGCCGCCAAACCCGGTATCGTTCCAGCCGATTATCCTTGCGAACCCGCACTACAATCGTCGGTATTGTATTTTAATGATTATTCCGCTGCCGAAAAACTACTGCTACAACTTGCACAAGAAAGAACCTCGATAACCCTTTTAAAAGAAAATGCAATCGTTAATTCAAACTTTTATACACCTCAAAATGTTTTGAGTAGATTAGAATCAAGTTCATTATGAAAATTGCTGTCATAACAGGATCGGGTGGTCTTATTGGCTCACAATCGGTCAAATATTTTTCTTCTTCTTTCGATCTTGTCATCGGTATTGACAATAATCAAAGATCCTATTTCTTTGGTGAAGAAGCATCCACATTGCCATCTACGTTGAAATTATCACACGATTTTCCCAATTTCAAGCATTATGCCTTGGATATTCGAAACCAAGAGGCTATTTTTAATTTATTTAATGAATATGGCTCCGATATACAATTGGTGGTGCATACTGCGGCTCAGCCCTCGCATGATTGGGCCGCTAAAGAGCCGTTCACCGATTTTTCGATCAATGCAAATGGTACATTAGTGCTGCTGGAGGCCACCCGCCAATTTGCACCCGAAGCTGTTTTTATATTCACTTCTACAAATAAAGTTTATGGAGATTCGCCCAATTTATTACCATTGGTAGAATTGGAAAGCCGCTGGGAAATTGCCGAAACACACCCTTTTTTCAAGGAAGGTATTGACGAGACAATGAGTATTGACCAATCGAAACACTCCATTTTTGGTGCTTCAAAGGTGGCTGCCGACGTATTGGTGCAAGAATATGGCCGCTATTTTGGAATGAAAACAGGTATTTTTAGGGGCGGTTGTCTAACAGGCCCCAATCATGCCGGCGCAGAATTGCATGGTTTCCTTTCTTATTTAATGAAATGCGCCATCACCCAAAAACACTACACTATTTTTGGGTATAAAGGAAAACAAGTCCGAGATAATATTCATTCGCTCGATTTGATACGAATGTTCGATGTTTTTTACCAAAACCCACGTATGGGTGAAGTGTATAATGCTGGTGGCGGTCGTTTTTCCAATTGCTCCATGCTGGAGGCCATTGAATGGAGTGAAAAAATAACTGGCAACAAATTTAATTTTTCGTATAGCGAAAACAATCGAATAGGCGACCATATTTGGTATA
>JBEAVK010000405.1:0-2947 GCA_041160955.1 Bacteroidota bacterium | reverse complement strand
TTGGCTGAATAATGATACGCTGTAGGCCAAAGCCGTAAATAAAAAAAAGGTATATTTAATCATAATTAAAAAAGTCAGGGCAACTGATGCTGCCCTGACTGGAGTTTGGTTATTATTGAATCATATCTTCACCGCCTTGCCCACCTTTACCACTTCCCCAGCCGAAAGCACTTGCCAAAAGTACATTCCCTTTGGCATCTAATTATTATTTACATTTTAATCATTTTCCCTACTTTCATCATTTTTTTAGGGGTTAAGATTTGATAAAAATAAATACCGGGGAGCAATTTTGAAACGTCGAAGATCTGCCTCCCAACCTCCAGATTTTCACGAAGAACACAATGCCCTGTAATATCATAAATTGCAATAGATGATATCAGAATGCCTATTTGGCTCGTCACGACAAAATAATCTGTACAAGGATTGGGCTGTATAACAATTTGGTCTTCCTGTGGTTCGATGATATCCGAAGGTGGGCCAAGGAGCGTAATAATTAAGGTTGTGTCGCATTGATTTGCATCCTTTACCGATGCTCGATAAACGCCGGGATAAAGTGACATAATATCTTCTGATGTAGCAATTGTAGTATTACTTTTTTTCCATATTATCGAATAAGGTGCTACCCCACCAGTAATAGTTAGGTCAATTGCCCCCATACCAATGCTGTCAAGATCATGAATAACATGAGCCAAAACTAATGGCGTATCGCTAATATCAACTACTTTAACTGTCCTTTCCTCTGTACACCCATTAGTTATATTAGTAACAGTAACAGTATATATACCCGGTGCCAATACAAATGGGTTTTTATACACCGATAGGAAATTGGGCGGGATAGACCATAGGTAACTAAGTTCTTCATCCAAGGAGGTGGTCAACGGCAATGGCACTAGAAAAGTGCTACAGTCCCATGTAGTGTCGCGGGTGGTAATTATGCCCATAAATGTATCGACAGCGACAATAAGTGTATCAAAAGAAGGGCAATCTGCACCTGCCGAATATGCCGAAAAAATAAACGTACCGGGTGTATTGGTTTCGATTACATTGGTATTAACCAAGGTCCCATCAGGTTTTGTCCATACAATGCTATCTGCGGCATACAAGGTAGCACCTGTGAGTGATACTAGGGATTTTTCGCAGTTTAATGCACCATTTGCTACCGCATACGCATAAGGGGTTTGATCATCAGGGTTTGCGGTCACAGTAATGGTATCTCTATCTACGCATACCAAGTTTCCTGATTTTAATGTCGCCGCTAAAGTATATAGACCTGGATGGTTCACCGTGTATAAAGGATCGTAGTGTAATTCACCCGAAGTCTCGTCGCGCCACACAAAATCGCCATTGATAGCACCTACATGGAGTTGAGTAGTGGGCTGGAGACAGGAAATCTCTTGGTTATTGGGAAGTATTTCGGCATGGGGCGATACAACCTGTAATTGAAGTGTAATGACACTATCGCAGCCATAAATATTGGGACAGGCGCGCACGTGGACGCCCGGGGTAGCATAAGTAGTATCGCAGAGGGCCGCAGGCGCATTCTTACAGATGGTTTTTGATTGTAATTTAGTTACTGCTGATCGGACGTATAACTGTTGCACAACAGTACTATCACAACCATCATAAACCCCTGAGCCTCCATTAGGGAATATTTTTATGTATTTTCCCGGAGTATAGGCTTCTTCGCCCCAAGGCAGTATATAAGGTAGGGCTTCGTGACAAACAACCGTATCTGGCAAAGTTTTTTTAACAATATCGGAAATCCCATTTGTCAAATAAAGGGGTTGACTGGAATAGCAGTAGTTGGACCTAACTACCTTTACTACACTCATTGAAATACCATTATAGCTCGATGTAGAAGGAATCGTTACTGCTACGGTCTTTCCGTCAGGGGCATCTACTGTAACTGGGCTTTGCTGACCATTAATCAAAAATTGTGGTGGAGCAGTCCAAGTAAAACTTGATTCCCCTTGATTTGAAGATACAGTACATTCAACTGTATTGCCTGGGCATTTTACCCCAGCAGCGTATAAAATACCTAATCCTACATTTGAATAATCAAGGATCGTCTCATTAAAACTTTGATATGCGAGTGAATAACCACAAGAATCCCCTTCATAACCATCTATTAATAGATAATATACTTTGCCAATTTCCAAACCAAGTACCAAAATCTCAATAGGCACTCCAGCACAAGTAGAACAGCCGACTCGACATTCAAGTGGTGGTTGATTGCAATGTTGATAGACTGCAACTTGTATTCCTTTACCATCAGTACAACCATAAGAAGTAATCTTAAACTTTGCAGAAGCCTTAGTGGCTATAAATGCAAGCCACTGGTCATTCTCTATATCGAAACAGCCCGGAAAGCCGCTACTTGCACTTGTACCAGTATGCCCCTCATAAAACCCTGAAAAAGTACAAGAAACACAAGCACTTAAGCAGTTTTCTGCTGGTGCTATTGAATCATACGCCAGGCATGGTGTTTGGCAAAATGCTGGCACAGCCGCGATAAAAAATAAAATTATAGTTTTGAAGTATTTATTCATACCAAATGTTTTTTATTAATAATTCATTTTTGCAGCCCGCCCCGCCTTCACGCGCCGTCCACCAGACCAAATATCCCAAAAATACAAACCCGCAGGCAAATCATGGGTATCCTGCTGATAGACTCCACCTGTAATATCCGACTGCTTTACAATATGTCCCAATTGATCGTATAATATCAGTTGCAATCCTTCTGTCTCTTCAGGGGTAAAGCACAAAAACTGGTCATTAAATGGATTGGGTCCTATACGTATGGATTGTTGCAGCGTAGCCAATTCCTCCGACGAAGATACGATACCCAGCGGAATCATTTGGCAAAAAGTATCCGTACTATATACATTACTGACGATAAGGCAAGCCCGATAGAGACCCGGTTGGGCGTAGGTATGCTCTTGGTATC
>JBEAVK010000347.1:0-18473 GCA_041160955.1 Bacteroidota bacterium | reverse complement strand
ATTGGTCTTCTTCATAGAGCCAAGTTTGGAAATTGGTATAATCCTCGGCACCACCTTCGCTGAAGCCCGCATTTTTTACCTGGAATTTGAAAATCCTACTACCTGGCTGCCCCTCTGTTTTGTAAGTGATCGGTGATTGAGGTGATTGCCAGGGCCCGGGGATACTTCTATCGCTCAAAAATGCCTCGAAAGCCAACATAAAATAGAAGCTTGAATCTTCGGTACTAGATTCATAATCAAAATACAAACCATCGTTCCAAACGGTGACAGAATCGAAGGATCGGCCAAAATAATTGAATTCAAAACCTAGTGGTACTTTTTTAGTGACGTTGAACCAAGGTGTATCAAACACCAAAGTATCTTCAGTGATTTCTACGTAAGGTTGTTCATCGACTTCCATAATGTAAGTAGCCTGTTGGGCGGTGGCTGTAAAGGCTGACAATAGCCAGCAAATAGTGAGTAATAAATTTTTTTGCATAATTTTAAATATATTTAAGTTTGAATAAATCAAGGCGAAAAGCCGTCCGAAACTATGGGTAGGTTCGGACGGCTGAGAGGAGCGTTAGAATGTTAAGTCGTCATTTTACGATCCAAGTAAATGATTAATTGCAGTTAGCAGGTACTGTGCAGGTACGGAACAAATTGCCGTCTCTGTAGAATTTTGCTACCCAAGGATTAGATGTTGAGGTCTTATATACTTGATTATTTGCAGGTAATGTTTTTTTAGCATGTACATGAGATTTGTGTCCTTGGTCAGAACACGCTACATTAAATGGATTTTCACAATGGCAGCCAGTTCCACCTGGGCCGTACATATCGCCCTCGATTTCCACTTTGAGATTTGCTTTATCTCTCCACCAGATAAGGAGTGATTTTTTATAGTGATAAATTTCTGCGCTCACCTTGTCGTTTCCGATCCATGGATCCCATGTATTAGCATGTGTTTTGAGGCGGCGCTTATTTTCTACATAGTCCCAACGCTCAACTGTTTCGCGTTCGTCAATATCTCGATCGCAGCATTTGTATGAGTTGACGGTTATTGTTTTATCAGTAGAATTTGTACAACCTGATACAGTAGTAATAGTTAGGGTTACAGTATAGTCCTTATCGCATGGAAAAGTATGGCAAGGGTTTGGTTGCGTGCTGGTTGTTCCATCACCGAAATTCCATAAATAACGGCTGCATGGCTGCATACTGCGACGTTTAAGAAGCAGTTGACAGCCATGCAAAGTTAGCACAATTATTTATCAGACTTTATCAACCTCGCAAACCGATACCCAATCCCCAAAGTCACAAATAATCCAGTACCAGTAGATTCATACTCCGCCATAGGCTGTGGTGTTCCTTTGTATTGATATTTTAAATACATTTTTTGATATGGTTTGAACGCATACACGCCTTGAACACCCAGCCCGATGTCAAGCCGTTTCCAAAAAACAAACCCTGTACGAAATCCCAATGATGGTACTATTTGAGTAGTGTTCATTGGCTCTGCACTCATTGGTTCTAACTCGAAATAGTTGGGGCCATCGATTGGTAATCCGGGTATCCCAAACTCCCATCCTGTTGTTCGGGATAATTGAAGCCCTACCCCAATAACGGGTTTAAAGTAGAATTTTTTATTGCTCTTTGTGAGTAGATATGAAAAACCTAAATCGAATCTTTTTATATCGACCCCGCCACAGAAACCTTTTGACAATGCAATACCTCCTCCTGCAATCCAGCCGCCTCGCTCAAAGTATATTGATGTACAGCCATTAAACTTCATATATGATGCTGTGAGGGAGTATTTTTTATGCTTGAAAAATTGTTCGTATGAAAACCCAATAGTAGGTAAGGTTACATCGGGGCCATTCCCACCATTTATTACTGGTACAATGGCATCCGTCTTTGCATATATTTGTACATATGAGACCGATATTGATTGACCAATAACAAAATTAGCAGTCAGAAACAAGCATAGTATGGTAACAATTTTTCTCATTTTGAGTTGTTTTAAAACGAACTTGACGACGAATAATTGCACTTATTAGGAGTGCAATTGTCCGTCGTCAAGTTGATGTCAGTAAAAAATGATTGTTGAAGTTAAGGAAGTACAAGCCTAGGCTTACCTGCATATCCCCAGCCTCGCCATGTCCCATTTACTTTAATTCCAAGTCCTGCCGAAAGTTGCCCTGGCTTATTGAAAATAGTAGAAACATCTGCGATAGTATGGGAGACTGTGGTCGGAAAAGTACCATCACCTAAGCATTTACTGCCTGAAGCAGTAACATCAATGCAGGTTTTGGTTGGGTTTGATACTTCCCGTATGTAAGTTCCGCTTAAGTCTGCACAAGAACCTTGGTTATTGGCTGGTTGCCACTTAAGAATGGCACCGCGCCACCTGAGATATTTGACTTTGCACCCTACCTCGCCTGATTGCACCCAAATTGAGCCTTCTAATCTCCATCTTTGATTACTCTGATCAAAAGTGAAATTTTCATTGTGTGTTTTTTTGTCCCCACACTTCACAACTACAGGCTTGGTAAACTGGCAAGCGAGTTGGTTGTTGTGCTGCCAGTAAGCTTCACACCGCACCCAGCCATTGGATGTGAATGTTTTGGTGGCAGTACTTCCGTTGAGTGTCGTGCCATCATTGAATACCCACTTGGTATAGTAGGGTGAATTGCCCGGGTCAAAGGCTGGGCCAAACTTGAACAGGTTGTTTCCAAGCGGGGTTATTGCAAAATTTTCGACGCTGCAAATGAACATTGTACCCTCATTTATCGTCTGTGTGTTGCCTGCTCCGTCGTTCATCACAACAGAAATCGCTTCACCTTGTCCAATACTTTTTGCGGGGTCTTTACCAGCCGAGGTAGTATTGTCAGCGTAAGTCCATGTAAAAGAAGGGGTTCCGTTCAACGGGGCGATACATGAAACATTGGTAATCAGTGACTTGCCCTCCGAAGTTGACACTTTACTGAATCGAGGCTTGAATATGCTTTTATCAGAAAGGATCGTACCATTTGCAGCGAGGTTGAAATAGTCCTCAAAATCGCTACTTGCTTGGTGCGTCACTACCAAGTTGAATACCTGTCCGAGGCCATCCCAAGGCTGTGTTTTGATGGCGTTGTACAATGTCCAGTCATTATTTAAGACGATGGCAACACCATCGTTTTCATAAAACTTGTAGATGCGATTGCCCACTTTTACAGCACGATCAGCGTTCAGTACCGTTTTCCAGTAGGGATCGCTAACGATTGAAAAGATATTGTCGTCGCCATTGTCCAAGGCCGCGTTGATCACGGTTTCTTGAGCCTTTCGAGCGGAGATGTATCCACCAAGCGTTTGTTCTTTGAGCAAACACAACGGATGGTCGGTCAAATTGGGCATGGTCTCTCCATATGTGTTGACACCCAATGCGGTGTAAGCACTTCGTACCCGTGCAGTGTCGGCTTCGTTGTCTTTAAGCGACTTGACAAAACCATTCAACTGCTCAAAGGTAGTGAAGTTTAGCATACCCTGCGTTACCGTTGGATCATTGATGTCTGTTCTATCTTGTACAGATAAACCAGAGTCAGGAGAACTCGGTACTTGACCGATTTCCTTCTTGCAGGCCATGAATCCAACCAAGAGGGTGAACATGGCGATTAAGCCAAATTGTAAGAATCTGAACTTGTTAAGTTCGTTGCGATGAAACATCATTTTTTCAAAAAGTTGATGCCCTTTTTTAGGGCAGGTTAATGTTTCTCAAAATTCAAGTGGTTGAGATGCCACCGTATAGAAAACAAATTAGGCTTTTTTGATCCGTGCATTAGACATTTTTGTATCTACCGAAAGTCGGCTAACTTTGTCTGGGTTGGATATTTATTTTACTCTAATTTGTGCTAACAGTTGGATTTGCGAATATGCCGACGCTTAGGAGGCATTTTCGCACATCCGTTGTTAGCATCTTTTACTACTTTACTATCTTGAATGCCCTGCCATATCCTGAAACCACATTGTCAGGAAACATGAGCAAATCGTTGAACCATACTTTATCACACACTATTGATGAGTTAGTACCATTGTCTTTTCTCACGAAATGACATTTTAGAGTATCCAAATCTCCATTCTCCCAGCGTATATATGTGATTGGGTATTCTTCACTTTCAGTATGGTTAGGTGTAATCCCAAGGCGTTCGCTCCCAGAGTCATTGAGATAGCACACACCTCTGGGGCAGTCCATACTAGAGTTATATACCGTAAACTTCTCCCCGTTGATCAGGTATATTAATTCGATTGAGTCGGGGTTGATGGAATTGGGAGTTGAGCCTAAAAGTAGGTTTTCTCCATTGATATTTGAAATGAAAATTTCAACTCCAATGTCAACAACCTCACTTTGTGACTTCTCTTTTGTGCAAGAGACAAGCATTCCAAGAATGCAAAAAAGCAAGTACTTCATTCTGAAAAATTTTATAGTGTGAAATGTTATGGTTGAATGTTGTGCGTGAAGTTTTGGGCATATTGATAGTTGCCTAAACTAGAATTCCATGAATTGTAGTAAAACCACCCATTGCGGATACCAAGGCTATCTGAAATTGTAAATAGGCTATCTACGGTTCTGACTGATGTAGATGACCCGACCCGCATCACTTCTGATACCGTTAAGTTTATTTTTTTAGCCACGGCTCTGGCTACATAGGCTGGTACGATGTGGTTGTTCCCAAAGAGTGAGGTGGAGTTTTCTCGGGATTGAACTTGGGCTGGTTGGGCTGTCTTTGGTTCATCCTTCGTTTTTTCTGGGTCTTTACTACACGAAGATAGAAACACCACCATACAGCATATCGCTACTGTGAGCAATGAAATTTTAGATTTATTCATATGTTTAAAAAAGTTTTAGGCAAGTCGGCAGCCTAGCCGTTTGGGAGATATTCCCGTTATTTTCGACGTTTTTTATTCTTCTAGTCGATGCTAACTTTGAATAGCTGTCAAAGCTGTGCTTTCATTGCCAAAGCAATATAGCCCTGGAGCCTCACCTTTGTTAAATTTAAATCTAGGAAAGCATGCTTTGTTAACAGGTACTGGCAGAAAGAAATTGGCAGAACAACCTTGTGCATTTGTTACCGTTAGTGATACAACACAGGTTCCAGATTTAGCATGTGTTTTAGATGGGTTTTGTAGTGTACTGGAAGTACCATCACCAAAATTCCATAAATAAGAGGTAGCGGGGCTACCACTGTATGTGAAATTACCACTATTACTGGTAAAAAAACTTGCCGAGGTATTGAAACTGGCATAGAAACTGGCATAGAAACTTTCACATGGATTTGTAGGGCCTCCAGGGCCACCACGAGGGCCTCCACGTGTAATTACTTTCACGTTTTCCCCTAAACCACTAGGATTTTCTCCTCTCAATATACGTGTAAGCAAACTTTCATCACCATTGATAATTTGAATACATTCGTAATAGGAGTTGAACATATAAATAGTCTTCCCAATTTGGATAACAAAGTTTGAGTTGACCAAGGACGCTGAAATTGCGTCTGTAAACCAAGAGTGTGTGACCATCTCAGGCTCAACACCTCTCATTAGTTGGTCGTACTCACTATTCAAATCAGCTTTGCAAAGTGACTGAATCCCCATTTTTTTCTCAAATTGATCGAGTGCTGGATAGTCGTCATAGCGTTCGCCTTCTTTTATCACAAAACCTTCGGCTGGAGCAGGGGTGTTATCAACCTCCTTCTGTAATTGATCATAAACACGCTGATAATGCTCTTCACTTTGGAATACTAAGCGGCCATTCCGGGTTATTACTTCTTGCGCAAAGGCAGTGATTTGTGTAAGCAGTGCTACGGTTATAATAGCACAAAACTTGGTAAGAATAGATTTCATATTCTGAAATTAAAAAAAAATTAGTTGCATACTCTAACCGCTTTTCGGCATCCGCGTCCTACTCTTTTTGATACCCTATTTTTGTTGTTTAAAACTAAAATATAGTATTAAAGGATTTTCAGTTAACTCCTTTTTGTTTCTCTTGATTTAAGGTTCAACAGGTGTGCACCCCCTGTTAATTGGGTTTTCCAGTACTGGAATGTAAGAGGTATAAATTTTCCGTTTGTTGATACAAAGGTAGCGGTGCTTTTTTCCAGCAGACAAGGACACTTTAACGCATTTTGGACAGGGCAAATTTGGGTAATTTTACCCGTATTAATTTATTTTTTCTTTTTAATGTTTTGATAATCAATATTTAATGGTAAATTAAGTCAGTAAAAACAAACGTGTTTTTTATTGTTTTTTTAATCTAAATTTTTACTATTTTTTTTGAATTTGACCTCTTTTTTTTAGTAAAACTGTGTTTTTAGTGTCAAAAAGATACGAAATATAGGGAAGTACATAGCACTTAGTACTCATCTTTTCTCAGTATCAGGACATCATTAATTTATTCGAAAGATCAGATTCGAAGTGGTAATGACCTACTTCCTCCGGTACATAATATCCGTCCTCAATACATATTTGATACCTGTAATTACAGGGCATCCTTCATGGAGCAATTCATGCCTGAAAATCAATGCTTTTCCGGTCGCGGGTTCGATAGAGCATTTATTGAATTTGGTTTCGCCGCCTTCAAATGCATCATTGAGGTAAATCATAAAAGTATAAGAACTCCATTCGTTTTCATTCCTAAAATAAATAGAGTGTGTGACAAAATCGGGGCATGATGTTTTATTTGTGCCAACAATAGATTTTAAGTAAAACAATAGATTTCAACAAAATTGTCGGGGTGACTGAAAAAGTCGCCCCGACAATATCCTAATATTCAATCCGTACTCACTTGGAGATCGTTGAATATTGCACCTAAATTTTGGCATTATTGAGATCTTAAAGTGCGTGTGAGCACTGTATTTGGGCTATTGTCGGGGCGACTTTTTCTGTCACCCCGACAATTTACTTGAAATTCAATACTTGTATAAATAAAGCATCATGCCCCGATTTTGTCATGCACTCAAATAAATACCATCTCGGTGTGGCTCAAACTGTTGTCCGGGGAAATACCTATAAAAGCGGAATCGCTCATTCAATCCAATAGCCACACCTTTACTTGTTTCTTTTGCAACAAAAGGTTCGACCCGCGGCCACAAGTCCAGTGCTAATGCAGGGGCATCATAAATTAATCTTTCGTTGTTCCTGACTTGGGTATTGACCACCTGACTACCCCATCCCATATTGATTTTAGCCAATTCATAGCCCTCTGATGCACTAAATGTGATCCAGTTTTCGCATTCGGCTTTGTCCATAAAATGGTCAATTGTAAAAATTTCAGTGTCAATTACCTTAAATTCCATATTATTTTACGATATTTTTTGTCCAAAAAAAACACTTTAAAAGGGGATTTGGTTCCATTTTGCGAATTAGGTCTTTTTGTGACTTTTTAAGCGTTTTTTTAATGAAAAAGTACTAAAATTGCTTCTTTTTTAAAAAATAAGCTACTGTTCTATGTCCATTATTTTGCCGAAATGCACCTCAAAAAGGGTATAATTTGAAAATTTGCCCTGTCCAAAAAGTGTAAAAGTGTCCTTGCAGGAGCATCAGTCTCCACAGACCTTTGTGCCAACAAACCGCGATAAAACAAACGAACTCAAAAAACACCAAACAAGCAAACGAAAATAAAAAAGGAACTGAATCTGAATATCCTTGGTCTTGATTACCTACCGTAGTTTGAGGTATTAATATCAAAAAAAAGTAAGACACGGATGCCGAAAAGTGTATAGAGTAGGCAAACAATTTTTTATCTATTTTTATTATGAAGAATTTTTTCAATCTGATTAACGTTAACTTAAACAAGGTTTTTCTTACCTTAACAACCTGCCTACTTAGCATGGGGGCTATTCATGCACAAGTTTTCAATGGTACAGTTACCGATACCACTAGGTATATTAGTGGTTTCAATCCCAATTATGCTAAACCTGACTGTGCAGTACCTACCGTAAAATCAGTAGGTGTAATCCGATATACTACTAAGTCCATTGCAAAAGTAACCTTGCAATCAAATGGAGCAGAAAGTGCTAACTTATCAATCAGAGTAAAGGGGGATGCCGGTGCTGGATCACGCGTGACAAGTACCCAGGGTGCAATTATGCTCGAAAACCTTCAGCCAAACCAAGCCTATGAGGTTAGGGGGGTAAATAGTTGCGGACAGCCCGTTA
This sequence comes from Bacteroidota bacterium, assembly GCA_041160955.1. Classification (GTDB taxonomy): domain Bacteria; phylum Bacteroidota; class Bacteroidia; order Chitinophagales; family Saprospiraceae; genus M3007. The sequence continues at coordinate 10,308 of JBEAVK010000347.1, read as the reverse complement.
CGATTACGGAATTCACTACTTATCCTTATCGTCCAGGTGAAGATGGTATTAGAGTTTCGGATGCTCTTTATCGCCATATAGTTGCATATACCGCTATAAAAGAGAGAGCAATGCCTTTGCATAAATATATTGAAAGCCTGCCCGATGTGGATGCATTCGAGAAAAATGAGTTTGTTTCTGCCTTCTTTTTCAAACAGTCTACTTTGTCTGATGCGCTCATTGGTCGGTCTTTAACCCCTTATGTGCAGGATTATTTAGATGGAAAAGTGACTGAAACAGGGGGTGATCCTGAGCCTAAAAGCAACTGTCTTTGTGAATTTATCTTGAATCAAGGATCTTTTGCGATACCAGATAAAATTGCTGAAAATTTGAGTATTGATCGTGTTACAGAAGCATCAAATGGCCCTTTTGGAAATGCTTCACGGTGGTGGTATAATTCAACAGAGGCAGGCCCTGCCAAATTTCAGCAGGTATCGTCGGATGGCTGGAAAGATGGCTCTCCCCTTTATAAGAAAATATTTGAAAATGGAGCAGCAGCAGAAAGTACTGGTAAGTCACCCAGCTATGCAAAAATGAGTTATACCTTTTTGTGTGTAAACTTTCCTAACGCTACTCCTACTGAATGTGGCTGCAATAAAACAATAAGGGTTAGAGCAGAATATACCTCTAAAGCAGATGTACGAGCAACCGTGCGCGACGGCTGCTGCGGAGACAAAAAATCATGGGCCTTGGCTCAAGACTTTTCTTGCCTTTTTGTCTCTCGCGACAATACAAATACGTTGGCAGATGTACAAATTTTAGATGCAGGCAGCAATATCCTTAAAGCAGAATGCTCAGGCGGTGTTCCCGTTTCGCAACTAATAAAGAGTGCAGGAGATATTGCCAGCAGCGTTATAAACATAGTCAAGGCTGTCAAAACTGGTCAATTAGAAGATTTAGGCACTGGTGTTCAAGGCTTGACAAGTGGTATTGCTACTGTATTTGAAGCCTTTGAAAAAGAGGTTGAATGTGAGATGACAAATTCTCAAAGCACATTAGTACAAAGTAGTACATCATTAACCTTAAAGCCTAATGAACCGCTGTCAGTGGTATTGTTAAGTGGATCAAGATTAGAAGCTGGTGGTAAACGCTCATGGGACAGTCGTGCACAAGTCAACAGCGATTTCTACCTGACTGGCGTACTTTTAGGAAGTAACTCTGCTCAAGGCGAAACACATTGCTGCACAGATTATTCCGCTCAATGGGTATATGCTACCGAAAATCGAGTTCCTACTTCGCTACAAATCCCTATTAACAACCATATTTTTAGTTCCATAAATGGTGCTGGTAATATTACGGTAAATGGAGTACCTCATGTAGGTTCTAACTACTGCAGCGGCTCAGAAATTGGTCATGCCACAGCCGACTATCCAAATTGCGAAAAGAAAGTACCAATTTTTACTTTCCGATAGGCTAATATTCAATTGATAGGTTAAGAAGTAATTAAATACTAAAAAGTATCCAATTACTTCTTAACCCATTTTTTTCACTCATAACATTCATTTTTTATGAAACATTTCACAAACTTTTTTTTACTAGCACTCTGTGCCGCTCTTTTTATCAACCTCATGTCTTGCGACAAAGAATGTCCGGAGCCCGTTGATCCCAATGCCTGTAACTCTAATGGCACATGCAATAATGGTTACGAATGCGTCAATGGCGCTTGCGCATGTCCCGAACCAGGTTATGTTTTGGGTGGGTATTGTGTCCAGTTTGGGACTGATGCAAACCCAGCATGGAAAGGGCTTTCTTCTGCTTGCTATTGTTACGACACACTTGGTTTCGGTATTTTGGGACAGGGGGTTGATCGCACGTTAAGTATGTCTTTTGCGGAAGGCGGTCTCCTTGGTAGTGCAAACACTGGGATCAAATATTATGAAATGCCCAGTGGCGATAGTTTTTATGTGTTTCAGATGCCTATCAAATGCGTTAAGCCTGGCGCGCCCGTTAAAATAGTACCAGAAGCCTTTGGCAAAGTCAAACCAAATGGCGATATGGTACTCCGCCTCCTTTTTCGCGATGCTATAAGTTTACAACCTGTAGATGAATGTATTACGACTTTAGAAAAAGTGAAATAATCCCCCCCTCCATAAAAAACCAAATTTTAACGCCCAGGGACGTTTTATTTGCCCGTCCCTTACATGCCTATTCATGTAACATAACATACAATTATTATGACAATTATTACAAGATTATTCGTTGTAGGCTGCCTGAGCCTATCATTTATGCAATTACAAGCACAAAAATTAAGTGTTCGCACAGGTGTAGCACTTGCTTTCGACAACAACTTGAATGTTCCCGCATTATTGAGCCATGTTACTATTGCACGCAAAATTATTGGCCCATTGGAAGGTCGTTTCCATTTCGGTGCCCTTACGATGTTTGGTCATAATGATGGCGATTATGGATCTGTAACCGAATTAAACTCCAGTCCTTACACCTTTGGCGACTTGGGTATTGGTTTTCGGATACTCGATACCAAATGGATCAATTGGAAAATCGACGCAGGGTTCGGTGGCCGTTTGGGGCAACAAGGATACACTTATTACGACGATGGTAAACTAAGATTAGTCGAGCAAGGTATTAACTCTATGGGTGGTACCTTCTCCTCGCATCTGGATATTCGGCTTACCAGTAGGCTTTCCTTAGGATTGGATGCCATATCGCAACACTATTGGAGTCTTTTTGAAACCACTGGTGGAGGAATAAGCATGGTATTCAAATTTGATTAACTTAGGTAGCACACTGATTAGACACGGATTTTTTGTTTTTACATAATAAAAATTCGTTTTTTAAACGAAATACTTTAAAATCCGTGTCTAATCCGTGTGCTATCTAAGTAGTTGCAAATTTCCATATTTTAGCACAAAAGCGTAGGGTATTTACAAAATAAGTATCCAATTTGCTTTTGTGCGCCTTTGAACAATTATATAAAATCAGATTGAAACTCCTGACTATCTCCCTGTGTATCCTCTTCAGGCTCAATCTCCTCAAAAGTCCCCGTTTGGCGGTTCTTTTTTACCTTATTCCAATGAAAATACCGACCATTCATCACCACATACACCCCCGGAGGCAACACTTGAACAAAGGCCAATGCACTGCCTAAATTAAAAAATCCATCGGAAGATGTCCCGAAAGCATACGGAATCATCGCCCCTGTGAGTACAATCGTTTTACCTTCTATTTGCTCTTTGGCTTGCGCCAGCATACGGGCCGTTTCCACCATACGGTCGGTGCCATGCGTAAGTAGGATACGATTACTGGCCGCTTTATGGCAATTAAAAAGCATGATGGAACGGTGTTCTTCGCCCATTTCCAGCGAATCGACCATCATCAGGGTTTTAACATCAATATCCACCTCGCAGCGGCCGCGGTCGAACATCTCCTTGATATGACTATCCTTAAAAAATAATTCCCCAGTGAGGTAATTGTAGTTTTTATCGAATGTGCCGCCAGTGACAAATATTTGAACCATAGTTTGAAATAAATTTGACCGCAAAGAACGGATTTATTCACCTTATTTAGAAATGTTTGTTCGCCAGCGGACAAGTTTTGCAATGAATTGGTTAAAAAAAAACGTAGCGCGAGGTATGTGTCGTATTTTTGCGTACTAATATTAACAAACACACCATAATTATGCAAAAACTATTCTTTTTAGTCGCTTTTTTGATTCAAACAATAGCATATTCCCAGCCATCTGCGCCGCGCTATGTCTTAGTTGAACACGTTACCAATTCCCGCTGCTCGGTTTGTGCCAGCAGAAACCCTGCTATGTACACACTTTTAGGTCAGAATGCAGGGGCGGTACACCATTTATCGTATCATCCATCATTCCCGTACTCCAATTGTATTTTTTACCAAGCCAATACCACCGAAAATAGTGCTCGTGCCGCTTATTACAGCGTATCCAGCACGCCAAGGGTCATTTTGAATGGTGCTTTGGTAGCACCAGCCACTTCATTGTTGCCAGCGGCTCAACTCACTGCCCAACTCAACCAAACCAGCCCCATTTATGTGCAAGTCGCCGAAACTGCTACAGAAGTAAAAGTGACTGTTCATACATTAGGTGCAGTTCCCAGTGGCAGTTATGCTTTGCACGTGGCATTTGCTGAAAAAACAGTCAACTACAATGCACCCAATGGAGAATCGGTACACCGCGATGTATTCCGCGATATGTTGACCAATATTGATGGCGAACCCATTACTTTGGCCGCTACAGGAGGTAATGTGTCCTTCACTTATACCAAAACCACCAACGCCAATTGGAATACTGCTGAAATGTACGCCATCGCTTGGGTGCAGAACACATCGACCAAAGAAGTGGCTAATTCTGGTACTAAATTTGATCCCATTGTATCCAGTGTAAATCAAATTGTAGCAGCCAACCTTACCCTCAGCCCTAATCCCGCTACCGATATGGTATATGCCACGATCAATGACGATCAGCCCCAATCTGTGGAAGTGTATGCCATCAATGGTGCGCTAGTACAAGCCAATTGGACAGCAACCGATAACCGCCTTGCAACCAATGTAGCAGACCTCACGCCTGGCATCTACTTTTTGCGGGTACAAGGTAAAAAAGGCGTATTTGTAGGTAAATTTGTAAAAGAATAAGGTTTTACATAACAGCATTTTTTATTAATTGCACATTCTTTAGTATTTTTCTACCACAAAAGGTTTTTTTCTACCACAAAAGGTTTTTTTCTACCATAAAAGTGCACAAAAGAACACAAAGCGTAGCGTACACAAAAGCGTACGTTTAATCTTTGTGTTCTAAAAAAAAGCGAAGCGTCCAATCTTCGTCTTTGTGAACTTTGTGTCCTTTTGTGGTGGAAAAAGTCAATACAACGCTTTGTGTTCTAAAAAAGCAAGCGAAGTGCCTACTCTACGTCTTTGTGAACTCTTGTGGACTTTTGTGGTAGAAAGTGTACGCCACGACTTTTGTGTCCTAAAAACAAGCGAAGCGTCCAATCTACGTCTTTGTACACTCTTGTGTCCTTTTGTGGTAGAAAAAAAGTCAATGCAACGCTTTGTGTGCTAAAAAACAAGCGAAGCGCTCGCTCTACGTCTTTGTAAACTTTGTGCTCTTTTGTGGTAGAAAAGTGTACGCTACGTCTATAAAACGAAATAAATAACTTAAATATTAAATTTTGTTTCATCAACTACAGATTTTAAAGAGTTTCTGTAAAAACAGATTTTTACTATCTAAAAACAAGTAAATCCGTGTCTAATCCGTGTAATCCGTGTGCCACGCTAAGTACGCCGAATAAACCCCAAATTTGACTACCTTTGCGGTCTAAATAAATAAACAACATGCACAAATTAGACATGCACACCCATATCCTACCAGAGCAAATACCCGATTTTGCCAAAAAATTTGGATATGGTGATTTCATCCAACTCGACCACCACCGCGAAGGATTTGCACGCATGATGAAAGGCGGGGTTTTCTTCCGCGAAATAGCACGCAATTGCTGGCATCCCGAAATTCGGATCAGCGAATACGCCATGTTCAAAACCCCCGTGCAAGTCGTTTCCACCGTTCCTGTTATGTTTTCGTACTGGACCAAACCTGAAGATGGCCTGTATATATCCATGTTTCTCAACGATCATTTAGCAGGTATTGTAGATGATTATCCAGAGCGGTACATGGCACTCGCCACCATTCCGATGCAAGATACCGCCTTGGCCATCAAAGAGTTAGAGCGGATAAGCGAATTAGGTTTTCCTGGTATCCAAATCGGCTCCAATGTCAACCAACTCAATTTAGGCGAACCGCAGTTTTACCCCATTTTTGAAGCATGTGCCGCGCTCAACCTCTCTGTTTTTGTCCACCCGTGGGAAATGATGGGCGAAGCCGATATGAAAAAATACTGGTTGCCCTGGCTCGTAGGCATGCCCGCCGAAACGGCCCGCGCCGCCTGCTCCCTCATTTTTAGCGGTGTAATGGAACGATTACCACACCTCCGTTTCTGCTTCGCACACGCAGGAGGCTCACTCATCCCCACTTTGGGGCGTATCCAGCACGGGTTCAATTGTCGCCCCGATCTGGTGGCGATGGACAATCCCGTTCCTCCAACAGATTATTTAGGTCGCTTTTGGGTGGACTCCGCGACCCACGACCCCAAATTGTTTTCCTATATCCTCGAAGCAGTAGGGGAGGACAAGGTATGCCTTGGTACCGATTATCCTTTTCCACTGGGCGATTTGGAAATTGGTCGGTTTATTGAGGATTTGGAACTGGGAGAAAGGGTTACTGAAAAGATACTTTTTGCGAATGGGTTGAAGTGGTTGCTAGGGTAGGGGAGGCTAAATGGGCAAAAAATGTACACCTAACGGCTTTCGCGGTATAGTAATAGATAGGTTTTGAAAATGAGATGTTGATGATTGCCAGCGAATTAAAGACACATTAATGGGTGTATTGGGCGGTGTTTTCATCAATATAGACAAATAATCATCCATACCGTACATCGGCTGGCCTTGCATGGAAAGTAGAATATCACCAATACATACACCTTGTTGGAGCATCAAGCTTTCTGGGTCAAAAGCGGAGATGTAAAGGCCGCCGTTAACATCCAATTGAGTCAAATGATTTATAAATAGTATTGCCATTGGTGCATAATTTTTAGCACCCGCTCCAATATCTGCGAACCGGTCTCCATATTGTTGCAATGCTGCAATGGCTTCTGCTATTCGACCTAGATTTCGTAACACACGTACTTTTATAATGATTTCCTGCCAAGTATCGGAAGGATATACAGTGGTTTGTTGCATAATTGCGGCAAATCCATCTTCTAGTTCCTTGTCACGGTTTTCTTCCGATGATGCTACTAGTTGCGCCCGTTCCTGCATCAATGCCGCCATTTCTGTAAGCCGACCCATTAATAAAGTATTACACTCCTCCTCCGAAAGTGATTTTTTAGGACTCAAAACACGCAATCCATCCAGTGCAACAAGTGCATCCGGGGTTGTTTCCAACGCATCCAAAAGCCGTAACGCATAAAGGTGATAAATCATGGCTCGATTGAAAACCGTTGCCCAGCCCAACAATACACGCTGATCCTCGATACCTTGTGGTGTTTTGGTATTTGCCAAAGATTCCAACGCACCGAAAAGGGATTCTTCTGCCCAACGTATCTCCTCAAACTGATCCAAATAACGCGTAATTACAACACTTTCCGCGCCTAAATTGGTCTTAATAAACACCTCCGCCAATGCCTTTCCAAAATTACTCCCCAGTAAATGGGCATTGAGTGCATGGCGTAAGCCCGCAATATCTGTGCGGATCAACAGGTTGCGTAAATTATTAGCCGGATCGGGGCTTATCCTCGGTGCAGATTGGCGCATGAGTTCATCAAACCGCAAGGTAAATGCTTCATCCTGAGAGAGTTGTAGTGCATGTGCAATCAAGTGCAATCTTGTATCTAAATTTCTAAGATTATTAAAAACCTCCTCAATGGCAATACTTCGCGATGCTTCAACGGATAAACCATGGTTGATCACATCACCGATATGCATATCGCCGCCAGTTTGAATCGTATTGCCTAAAAGGATATTATCTGCCGTTAGGTTAAAGGTCACATTAAGTCGATTTTGGAGGTTTTCAGGTATTATATTGTCGTTGTTTTTGAAAAAATCTTGTAGAATTCTGCCTTGTCCGCCGATAAAAATACGATCCCAAATCCCTTTGAGTTGCAACCAAATATCTCGTTCTACCGCTTGGGTTTGTGTCCAATTAGGAGGTTGTGAGAGGAAAGACAACATATCCAATTTTCCAATATCGAGCAATGCTTCCAATTCTGGAATACTCATCGCCTCATCCGTGTGAAAAATAACCCTGATATTTTGTTGCTTGATGTCCCTAATCATATCCACTTTTAGACTTCGTACATATTGGGCATCGAGAAAACGGGCAAAAGCCTTGCTTAAATCCTCCACCAAGGCTTGGATCAGTGTGCTGCTATATGGGAAAACCCGTTCAATTGCATTTCTATACAAAAGACACCCTTCTCGTATGTCGATATTGTGGTTGAGTTCTAGGGTGCGAATGGCTTCCTTAAAATCAGGATTAGCATTGTACAAGTTGGCATTTTGGAAAATAATTTGTCCAAAAGTACCAAAAGCATCGTCTTCTAGCGTAATATCGAGTGCGTTATCAAATATTTTCAGATTGGGCTTGTTGGCCACAAAATACATTTTCTCCTGAATGTTGGGCTTTAGTAATTGAAACCGTTCGCGCAAAACAGTATTCTCAAACCGAGTTTCTCCCGCAAAAACACACCGTTCAAACACCAACGGAGCATTGAAACTGGCATCCATAAATGAAGTATAAGCACCAAACCGAACATCAGAAAACTGACAAATAATATCCTTGGCCAACTGGTGGGCATTCCAGCAGGAGAATCCTTCTTTGAAATCGGATTCTACCACGAACAATTGCTCCATAAAAAGGGCATTGTCCATACTCACCAATTGCTCAAACACACAATCCTCTATAATCAGGTTATGCTCGAAGCGGCAATTGCCAATAAAAGAGGTGAAATCACGGAAATGGCAACGCTGCAAAGTCACTACATTAGTAAATACCGCTTCGTCAAAATCAATATCCACACAAGACAAATCCGATAATAACAGACTATCACAAAACCTCGCACCGCGTAGCCGTATGGGCTTGTCCACCTGTACGCCACCCATAAGAATAACAATATCATCAGCGAATGAATTTTCAAGTAAAATGCCTTCTTTTTGACTAAAATCGCTACCCGTGAGCCAAAATTCCCGAAAATCCAGCACATTCACTTGCTCGTCCGATGCCAAGACTCGGAACAAATCCAAAAATCGCTCTCCGCAATTTTGCGCCCGTTTCCATTCTAAATCTTGGCTATGGAACACGCATCTGCCCGTACTATCTGTGGGTAAGTCGCTAAATTGGCCGCTTCGCTGAGCGATATAGGTGGTTGCCTGACAGGTGTCGGGTAGTGGAGGGTGGTAATTTTTTGTGTGTTGATGGGTGCACATGGGGGGCTAAAATCCTTTTTAATTTTTTAGCATATCTAACAATGCGGTCACAATTTGGTTGCGTTCCAGTGTGGCTTCGGCGTTAGAAAGTACACCTGTTCTTATCTTTCTTGCCAAATTTGCAAATCGTTCTGATAAAGAGAGTAGTTCCGCTTGTTGGTGTTTAGATAAATTGGTACTATATGTATTTAACTGGTGTAGGGCTTCTTCTATCTTGCCCTGACTAATTAATAATTGTATAGCAGTAAAATTAGCAGTATTTTGATTTGGGTTACCCATTTGTATGTTATTCCCAATATGTATATTGCCCGTCGTATTAAAATGCCCACCAATCACCACATTTTCCGAATCCTTAACTATAATATTAGGTTCAGTTGGGTTGCTTTTTGGGTTATTGGTGGACAGAAAATCACTACCATCCAGTTCATAAAGTAACTCAAATGCAAATGCAGCGGCTCTATCAGCGGCTAGTGCTTGGAAATCATCTGATTTGTGGTCGAGTAAATCGGAAATACCCCTGATGGCTAGGCCGTGTACATCTCTGTATGCTTGAATGGCTGTTGCAAAGCCGATGGCTTCCATTTCTAGGGCTATGGTGTCGTTATAGTTGTGGATAAGGCGTTTAAAAGTTTCGTTGCTCCTTGAAATAATCACTTTGTCTCCAGCGGCAATAGGGCCAAAGATGACTTTTGTATCTGCCGCGTCATCATTAGTGCGTTTTTTCCAATTATCTCGCCGACTCCACAGTTGTGCATGTGCCAACAGTTCCCTACTAAATGGCTCCACAAAAGGCCGTACCCAGAAATCTCCATTTCCTTCCTTACCAGATTCATAACCATACGCTTTATTACCCACCACTACATCGCCTATGCGTACATCCTTAACACCTCCCGCAATACCGATTAACAGTACAATTTTGGGCGTGAATAGTTTGATGCTTTTTTCTGTAGCCAAAGCCATATTTATATTCTGCTTCCCAGGCTCACAAATGACAATATCGTATTTGTGGTTTTTGCCTTTAAAGGTACCTTTTTCATAAGCCATCTGTTCTTTTACCACCGGTACTCCTTGGCTCTCTAAATGACGAATAATAGATGTGTATTCAACAGGAAGCGGGGTGAGGATAAGAACGCTGACCGCATCTGTGTTGCTTTTGACCGGAGGTTGATATGCTCCTACATTCGGGATATTTTGTGCATCAAAAAAATACAACCGAATCCATTTTAATGTAAAATCTATATAATCTTGTAG
>JBEAVK010000331.1:0-11491 GCA_041160955.1 Bacteroidota bacterium | reverse complement strand
TGGAGCAATGGGGCTACAGGGCCTATCATTGAAGGGCTAAGCGCTGGTACTTATTGCGTAACCGTCTCAAATAACAGTATCAATAGTACTTGTACATTTACGGAGTGCTATACATTGACGGATCCTTGTCCATTGTCCGTTGTTGTAAACGAAAATAATAATTCACCCAATACCATTCCAGTCCTCGGAGCAACTGCATCAGGTGGTACACCCACTTATTCATATTTTTGGTCAAGTGGGAATTTGGGTCCAACGATAACCGTACAAACATACGGCTCATATACCGTAACAGTTACAGATGCATTTGGATGTACCGTTAGTAGTACTTATGATTACGTCTATTCTCCTTTTTATAACCCCATAATCACCCCTATCTCTTGTACTTCGAGTACTGGTAGTATAAACGTTACGTTTGCCAACCCCGGATTAGGTTCCGACTCTATCATATGGAGTGGCCCGGGCATTATTAGTACTTTAAATACTGATTTTTCGAGCCAAATAATTGTAAATACACCCGGTTTGTACACAATTTGCGGTAATAATGTAGATGGTATTCTCACTTGTAAAACGTTTAATATGCCAGTATTAGGCGGTTTTACTTTGATTCCCATCGAATCCTCCAACCCAGCCTATTGCAATAACCTCCCCAATAGTCAACAATCCAGTTGCGAAAAAGTATGCCCCGGTGCTACGGTCACCTATTCCGCAGGGGCATTCAGCATTGCCTGTGGCACCTCTACGCAGCCAGTACTGAAATGGACGATTGAAGGTGCCGAAACCTATACCATCAGCCCCGATAAAAAGGAAGTGACCGTCACTTGGGGAACAGGGAGTGGAGGCCTGGTAACCGTAGAAGGCGATTCTAGCAGTGCTTGTTACTCAGGATCTCAATGTGTGACGATTGTGGATCAACCCGAAGCAGCATTTTTTACATCACCAGCGCAAGTACCCGGCCCACTTACGGTGTGCAAAGGCCAAAAAGTAAATTTCAACAACACCAGTAAAGGTGCTGATATATACGACTGGACTTTTAGCGACGATTTTTCTAATACCACCGAAACCAACCCCAGTCACACCTATAATATCCCCGGATTATACAAAGTAACCTTGATCGCTCGCTCGCTCTGTCTTTGCGCCGATACAACGGAGTACGAAGTGTATGTCATTGATGCGCCTACGCCAATTGTAGATTGTGTCAATTCAATCTGCCCGGGTGAAGAAGTAACTTATACCACCAATAGTACTTGCGGTCAATATACTTGGACGGTATCGCCCAACGGCACTATTGTATCCGGCGGAGGGTCAACGGATACAGATATTACCATCCAATGGAACAATGGTATTGAAGGGGAAATTGGGCTAACCACAACCGCCTGCTCTGGTACGGTTTGTCCAGCAAAAGCGACATTGATTGTACCTATTTTATCGGATTTAGCCAAAATTGAAGGAAAAACACGCGTTTGTCCCAACGAAGAAGCGGGCTATTCCATTCAAGAATTTGATGGTGCTGGTTATACGTGGTCGGTATCGCCCGGAGGCAGTATTATTGACGGACAAGGTCGCCCACGAATCAATGTGCAATGGAGCAGCGCCGCAGCACCGCAATGGGTGGCTGTGGAGTACAATAATTGCTATTTGGGCTGTATTGGGCGAGATACACTACCTGTAATTATTCGCCCGCCATTTGGCATTTTAGGAAAAGTAGAGGCTTGTGCAGGTACGAATCAATCCTTTTCGGCAAAGCAAATCCCCGGTGGTAGCGCGGTGGCTTGTAATTGGGAAATATTTGCGCCCAACGGCAATTCGGTGGCTAGTGGTAGCAATTCCATTTCCTTCCAACATACTTTTAATGCCAATATGCCTGGGCAATACCGTGTTTTTGCAACGCCTATTGGCTTCGGTTTAAATCAAACTTGCTCCGATAGCGCGGAAAAGAAAATTACATTGGCAGCATTGCCCCCCAAACCATTAGGTATCCAAGGGGCGAAGGAATTTTGTGCAGGCAAATCACTCACCTATAAGGCCACAGGCGTAAATGGCCTTTATAATGTCAATTGGAGGATCAATACTGGTGGTGGCAATATTATTACTGAAACGGGTAATCCGATCAATACCACCTTTACCAGTTTCCCAGCCCCACATTGGATAGCGGCCGCTCAAATCTCTACCGATGGTCTCAATTGTACCTCCGATACCGTACGATTGAATGTAACACCCATACAACCCTTTATCGTTTCCGGCCCTATTGAACGCTGTGAAGGCACATCTGCCACTTACACTATTCCTGTTTTTGAAAATGTGGATTACACTTGGCAAATCATACCCGCAACAGCAGGTGTGGTCCAAAAAGGCAATGGTAGCCCCGAAATTGAAGTGTTCTGGACTACACCCGGCAACCATACCATTGCGGCTGTTGCTTGCGGCCAATCGGCCAATATTCAAGTGACTGTTTGGGCCAATCCTGAACCCGATATTACATCGCCAATAGGTATTTGTCCCACCAAAACGGGTATTTCCGTTTGTAACGATATTTATAATAATTACGCTTGGAAAAATGCGTCGGGGGCGATCATTGGTAATAATCAAGACATTACAACCGGTGCAGGAAATTACGCACTTGTCGTCACAGATGCCAATGGTTGTAGGGGAACTTCCGAGTTTTCGATCGATGCATGGCCCAATCCAAACCTAAGCATCAGTACCTCCGATCCAACAGGTTTTTGTAATAATTCCCGCACAGTCACCATAGATGCGCTCTTAGATGAGGATTTTGAATATACTTATGAATGGTTCAAAGATGGTGTAATATTGGTGGAAAACGGTCCAAGTCTAAACACCAATCAATACGGGCTTTACACCGCAGTAGTCACCAACCAATATGGATGTTCCGCTACCGATGGGCCTATCAATGTATTTGAATATTGTGGTGGTGGTGGTGTTTGTCATAATCCAGGACACCCTGTTGATTGTCCTCCGGGTACATTAGGCATGACGATCACCCCTACGATGTATTGCGATTCTTTTGATTTCAAATTATTGCCATCGCCCAATTATGCACCAGGAACGGTATTTTGGAATTTTGGCGAATCGGGTAGCACACTTTTGGGTACTTCCAGTTTGGAAAATCCAGGTTTTAGTTTCCCCAATGCAGGTCATTATATCGTAGTGATGTTCGCTAACCTTACCAATGGTGCTCAATGTAAATTACTCGATTCGGTGAAGGTTGAAGCGGCGGCTTTGTTTAGTGTTCAGCCCGATTGCCCTGGGTCGCCCACCCAATTTACCGATGAAAGCACGTTTTTACCTTCCGGTGCCATAGCGCAATGGAAATGGGATTTTAACGATTTTACCTCCGCCAATAGCGACAGTTCTTTACTCCGAAATCCTGCTTGGACTTATTCCCTCAGTGGTTTGTACCAAGCAAAACTCACCATTTTGGCCAGCAGTGGTTGTATCAGCGAATATACGAAAACGGTCAAAATACCCACCTTGCCACCTGTCAGTTTTGTGCCTCAAGTACCCGATTGTGCGGGTAACGCAACTCCATTGGCGGTGGTAAACTCCTCCAATTTGACCAATGCCCATTGGAAATTTGGCGACCCCACCTCTGGCCCACAAGACTCCATTGATGGATTTGCTGTGGTACACCGCTACCTCAATCCCGGGAACTATACCGCCCAAGTGACGATTACCAATATTGATGGTTGTAGTAATTCCGGTACACAGGCCGTTACCATTGTACCTAATACGTTGAATGGGCAAATTACCCCTCCCAATCCAACCATTTGCGAGGGGGCAAGTATCGTGCTCTCCGCCCCGGCTGCTCCGGTTGGAAGTACCTATTTGTGGTCCAATAATATGAACACCAAGGATATTATGGTACTACAAGAAGGCAATTATACCGTTACCATTACCTCACCCGATGGCTGTACTTATACGCCTGTTGCGAGTAAAGTAGAAGTGCTGCCAGTTCCTGTTGGTAAAATTAAAGCATTGTTATTCAATGACTTAGACCAAATAGAGGGCTCAAAAGAAAATAATATAGAATTGTGCTTTGGCGAAGATACCCATCTCCGTGTTTTTGATAATGGCAGTTATGGCTACAATTGGTCCAATGGCGGCAACGATGAGGATTTAATATTTTCCGAAGACCGCGGCAATCTGCTCAATCCCGGTCTTTACACTTATACGGTCACCATCACATCCAGCAATGGTTGTACTTTGGTAACACCGCCATTTACCGTCAATATGCACGATGTGCCAAAAGGTTTTTCCGCTGCTGCAAGCCAACCTTGCGCTGGAACACCGTCCATAGTCTCCTATACGGGGCCACAGCCTGCCAATTGGCAATTTGTATGGAATTCGGGAGATATCGGTACTTCATTTGCAACAACAGTACCCGGTAATTATTTTGTAAGGGTTGTGAATGAATTTGGATGTATCGCCCAGAGCAATAAAGTAACTATTCATCCGGGGCCCAATATCGGCTCTATTCCGGGTGGTTGCCATACCCGTTGCACACCCGATAGTATGTGTATCACGCCATTGCCTGATATTGTTAGTTGGCAATGGTTTTTTGAGGGTACACCGATTGCCGGAGCCACTACGCCCCAATTGGTAGCCACCCAAAGTGGTACTTATTATGCTGCTTTGGAAGATATAAATGGGTGTAAAGCACAGAGCGGCCCCTTAAATTTAACGCTTTTTGTCGGTTTTGGTGATGTGGACGGCCAAGTCTGGTCGGATGTAAACAATAATGGCATCATCGATGCCGCCGATACCTTGGTGAGCAATATCCCCGTTGTCCTTTGGCAAAATGGAGTCCAGTTGAATCAACTCAATAGCCAGAGCAATGGTAGTTTTTCGTTCCAAAATATCCAATCCGTCAGTTATAATGTAGCCTTAGACACAGCGTCGTTAGATCCATTGTGGGAGATTGTAATTGGGGCAGATCAAGCCAATTTAGTGGGCTGCGATGACAAAGAAAATACTGGTTTATTGATTCGAAAAATAACCTGCCCCACCACCAATACCAGCCTTAATGTTAAGGTATGTCCCGGTGATACCTATAATTTTAATGGTGCCTCAATTGCCGCTGGAAGCACGCAGTCCTTTACCTTTACGGATGCAGTAACTGGTTGTGATTCCGTCGTTACAGTTGCGGTTGCTGCTTATACTGTTCCAAGTTCAAGTATGGCAGTTAAGATTTGTCCAAGCGATGTTTTCACCTATGAAGGAGTCAACCTCTCCGTTGGTCAAAGCCAGCAATTTGCGCTGAATAACCCCGCCACAGGTTGCGATTCATTGGTGAATGTTTCTGTTTCGGCTTATCCCGTTCCGAGTAGTAATTTGGCCGTAAAGGTTTGTTCCAATGCCACGTTTACGTATGAAGGAGTCAACCTCTCCGTTGGTCAAAGCCAGCAATTTGCGCTGTATAATCCTGCCACAGGTTGCGATTCATTGGTGACTGTTTCTGTTTCGGCTTATCCTGTTCCGAGTAGTAATTTGGCCGTAAAAATTTGTGAAAACGACCAATATGCTTACCAAAACACCAATTTACAGCCCGGTCAAAGCCAACAATTTACACTAATAAACCCCACTACAGGCTGCGATTCATTGGTGACAGTTAGTGTACAAGGCGTGGCATTACCTATGACCGATATATTGGTCAACGTATGCCCTGGCCGCACCTACACCTATAATAATAAGGAACTTGCCGCCGATTCTACTTACGAATTCCATTATTTCACCCAGCAGGAACAATGTGATTCTACGGTATTTATTACGGTGGATGAGTGGCCAGAACTACGTTTTGACATTACCACTACTGCCTCCTGCGCGGGTACGCCTACGGGAACAGCCACCTTACAAACCCTCAGTGGGGCATTACCTGTGGAATGGATTTGGGGTAGCGGTAATTTCCAAAACACAACGATGATCGACGATCTAGCGAGTGGTATTTACACTGTTACCATAAAGGATGCGAATGGGTGTACTTACACCACAGCCGATACAATCATCGAACGATTACCGCTACAGGTAGATTTGCCAGCGACGATACTGCTGCCCTGCGATACCCCTGCGGCAAAATTGTTGCCCATTATCGCTGGCGATGCGACCAATTTGACGTGGATTTGGAATACAGGTGCTACAACAAATGCGATTGATATTGCAGAAATAGGCAGTTTTTCGGTTAAAACTACCAATATTTGCGAATCTATTACCCGTTCGGTAGAAGTAAAATGGGCGGATGGCCCCGAAAACAAGGAATTTGTTTTTGTACCGAATGTATTTGAACCAGAAGCCGATGAACCCGCCAATAGCCAATTCAAGGCATTTGTATCACCCAATGTAGAAGTACTGCGTTTTAAAATGGAGGTATTCGACCGATGGGGTAATTTGGAATTCCGAGCACTCCAACAAGATCAAGCCTGGGATGCTATAGTGCGCCAAAAAATGGGCGATACCGCTGTTTATGTTTGGTATTTGGAGATCGACTTGATGTATTGTGGACAGATGACGACGATAAAGAAAAAAGGCGATATTACTTTGGTACGGTAAATGAATGATTACAAGCCAGTGCCACACCCAATGCTTTTTCCAACGAACGGTAAGCCGCAGTCCATTTACCCGCATTACCCGTCAAAGTTGTATTCGATGCATTCATTTGGCCAGCCACATAATTATTCACAGAAAACACAACAAAGGCTATAAAAAACACCAATGCCGCATGACGACGAACGCATTGACCAAAATGGCTCAAAACCGTTATTTGTGATGAATATGAATTTGAAGTACACATAACCTTTGTCTTGTTTTGTCTGAATACCAGACGTTTGATGGATACAAAGGTGGCAGAATCAAGTGCTTTAGTCCAATTTTTTTTGACTGAACCGACAGGAAGTAGGAGTGAAATGTAGTGAAAGGAAGATAAAAAAAGGCCGTCTCACTTTTGAATCAGTGCGACGGCCTCTTTATTCATATTTAGAAATGGTGTAATTACACCTCAAGTATTTCTATACAATATTAGTGTGCAACAACAAATGGCTTTGAAATAATATTGCCATTTTCTGCTTTAAGTTGTAAGTAATACAAACCATTAGCGAATGGAGCAACAGAAATCTCGGATTTTTGCTCGCCAGCAGTAGCGAATGCGCCATTGCGCTCGAAAATAGTTTGACCAATTGCATTTACAATGCTCATATTCACCTGAGTACTCACACCTAAGTCATAAGTAACGACCATCGTTTCAGCAACTGGATTAGGTGCAATGCTCAAAGCCGTCAATTGTGATAATTCATCGATACCTGAAGTGATTTCAGTAAATGCTTCACCCGCACGGCCACCAAAATTACCCGTAAAACCACGGAAAGATGCGCCGCCAAGCGTGTGCAATTTAATATTACCCGGAGCAAGAAGGCCATTACCTACCGCGTCCACTACAACAAATGTGAAGCATTGGCCAGGAACTTCTACTGTATCGCGTTTGTTGGCATTGTTAGCATAAGCAGTTGGGCTAGCAGGTGCGCCGTTTGGAAACTGGCCACCACCATTGATACCTACCAATTCATTACCACCATCAGCAACGATATTGCCATTGTCGTCCAATAAAGCCCAATAAATATCTTTTGCACTGTTATCAGCACGAATACGTACTTCGATTTTGTTGCCAGTATAAGATGGTGCTGGGTCAACAAACTCTATTTCCTGTACCGATGGTTTGCCATTAGGTACGCCATTTACCTCTACTATTTCAGCGGTAAGTGTACCTTTTGTAGTGATTTCCATTGGAGAGAACTCAACCGATGCCTGATCCAATACCTTTACATCTCCGGTTGTTTCGATGGTTTCTACAACAGTACCATTCCAACGTAATTCAACCATCATGGAAGTGATTTCTTCTGTTCCAAGATTAGAGAAATCAAATTTTGGGTTAATCGTTTGTTTGCCGCAAATCTGTAATGAACGTGCACCTGGATCAAATTTGCTGATTTTACCCCAATTTGAAGGAATATCTCCGACGCATGGTGATGCTTGTGTCCAAAGATTAGCAGCATTCAATTGTCCTACTTCTCTAACTGTTTTATCCGAACAAATCAAATATACCGTTGGGAAATAAGCAATAGCATACTGATCAGAGACGGTCGCATTATCAAAAATAGGATAAGGCGTATTAGCGACCCAGTTACCTTGTGTACCGCCTACACATCCGGTAGGGCCGTAAAGGCAACTTAAATTAGTATTGCCATCACCTTCAACAAAGAAAACCATCGACTTGCCATCGCCTTGTGGGCCATGCGCTGAGTAGTAGTTTTTTAATGCACCGTTATTGTGATAACTCCAGCATGGTCCGCACCATGTAGCCGAAACATCCATAATTACTGGACGACCAGACTCCAAAATATCGTACAAAGTCCAAGAACGACCGTTAAGATCTGTTGCTGTAAAATTGGGGGCTACAGAGCCATCCACTAATTGTGCTTGAATTGTAGTAGTCATCCAAGCAAAAAATGCGAGTAAAAGTAGTTTTTTCATGAAAATGAGCAAAAAAGATGTGATTAAGTAGTTGTTTAGCAAACAGAAATTACTGTTTACTTCGCGACAAATGTATAAATAAAGTAGGGATTAAATACAAGTTAAGTTAAATTTTCGCTTTTTTTATCTTTTTTCATTTTGTTTTCAGTTTTTCTTGAATAAATTGATAAAAAATTCATCACACTACATTCAATATATATTCCTTCAAACGCACTTTTTTTTCGCGTTCGGTTAATTCAAAGTCTTCATATTGCAACGAAAAACTGGGAAGTAACTCCAATTCTGGCCTTTTATGCGGTGTGATCAACACCAGTGTAGGCGCAGCAGAAAGTAAAGCCCATGTAAGCGGGAAAAGGTCTTTGGCAGGGCAAAGATGTAAGGCAAAGGAGCAAATAATAAGTGAATATTGACCAATATCTGCACCTTTAATAATGTCTTCAAAAGAAAAACGAGCGCAAGGTAAGCCTGTTTGTTTTTCGTATAGGGCATGCGTAAACGGATCACAGCCGCTGATGTTTTCTATCCCAGATTGCTGCAAAGCGCGGGTGACCTCCCCGCCTCCTGCACAAAAGTCGAGGACACCGCCAGAACAGTCCCAACGGTGTAAATTACGAATAATGAGGTTTTTAACCTGTAATTCGTGCGGATTTTCGTAATTTTCCCCGGATGTCCGATAATATTCTTCGGCACCAAAAGTTTCATACAAAATTCGTATATCTTTCATTGCGCAAAGATGCGTAACTTTCGGACATGAAAATAAAATTCACCTTATTACCGATACTAGTTTTAATCATTTTTGGGTCATCATTGATGGCTCAACGTGGTTTTTTTATCCCAGCCGGATCGAAATCGGTAGATATTCCATTCGAACTCAATAATAATTTTATCATTCTCCAAATCCTCGTCAATGGCCGATTGCCCTTGCGTTTTATTTTAGATACCGGAGCAGGGCATACTTTACTGACTAAAAAAGAAGTAGCTAGTTTTTTGAACCTAAAATATGAGCGTTCTTTTCAAGTATTGGGGTCTGATTTGTCAAAACCAGTTACTGCGTACTTGGCTAAAGGGGTACGTTTCGACCTCCCCGATAAAATAAGTGCCTCGAAAGAGGATATACTTGTGCTCGACGAAGATTTTTTCCATTTTGAAGAATACTCCGGTATAACAGTTCAAGGTATTCTTTCTGCAAGCATCTTTTCAAGGTACATAATGAAAATAAACTATGATAGAAACTTGCTTACCCTCTACGATCGAGCATTTTTTGATGCACGTGATGTAAAGGGATATAGCGGTTTTCCCATTCAATTATTTAGAGACAAACCCTATTTTTATACAGAACTCACCATGTCTGCCGATTCTGTTGTTCCCGTCAAATTACTTTTGGATACAGGAGCGTCTATGCCTTTGCTTCTTTTTGCAGATACGCATCCTATGCTCAAACCACCACCTACTGCTATTCCTGCTAATATTGGGTTTGGATTGGGGGGCGATTTGTCGGGTTTTACGGGAAGGATTAAGTCATTGGATATTGGCCAACACAAACAGCAAAATATTGTCACCTATTTTCAAGTACTCGATACAATCATTGATACCCTTGCTGCTAACCACCGAAATGGCCTCATAGGCAATGGGATATTGAATCGTTTTGTAGTTATTTTTGACTATCAGGACGAAAAAGTATGGTTCAAACCCTCTAAAAAATTCAAAGAGGCATTTGTGTTTGACCGATCAGGTATCAGTGTGATCCTATCGGGCGAAAATATGAATACCTATATTGTCCAAAATGTAATTCCCAATTCACCCGCCAGTGAAATGGATATTCAAAAAGGCGATCGAATACTGAAATTAGGCCGCAAACCAGCACTGCTGCTCAGTTTATCGGGCATAATGCATCGATTGCAAGGACGACCGGGTAAAAAAGTAAAACTGACCATTGAGCGGAATGGAAATAAGATTAAAAAGGAGATTATTCTACGTGATTTGTTATAATTTTGATCAATTCTGCAAATTTACCCACCCATTCTTAATTTTTTGTGTACGTTTGCCCGAATAAACTTAATATTGATATGCATAGAGAAATACATCAGTGGCATAGCCCACGGCTCAACAAAAATATGGAAATTGCTGTATATGGCCATTATGGCTTTGCTTTACTCATGCTCCCAACTGCTGCAGCCGACTATCTTGAGTACGAACGGTTTCACCTCATCAGCGCGATAGAGCCTTATATCAATGCGGGTAAAATTAAAGTGTTTTCTATCAATAGCATCAATTCTGAAGCTTGGTTGAACAACAAAATGCACCCTAGACACAAGGCGATCCGTCACCAACAATTTAATGGTTACGTCGAAAATGAAGTAGTTCCTTTTATTCATACCCATTGCGGTGCTGATACGCCTATTATTACAACAGGTGCGTCATTGGGCGCGCTCCATGCCGCTAATTTGTTTTTCCGTCGCCCCGACCAGTTTGCAGGCACTATTGCTATGTCGGGTCTGTACGACCTCACTAATTATACAAAAGGCTATTTCGACGAGGATGTTTATTTCAATTCGCCTTGTCATTACCTGCCCAATGTAAGCGATGAGTGGACGCTCAACCGACTACGCAGCAGCGGCCATATCCATATCCTTACGGGTTCTGGCGATTATGAAGACCCCGAAGGTTCGCGCAACCTTTCCAGCGTACTCACCGCAAAAGGAATCCCACACGAATTAGATATTTGGGGGCCAGATATGCGGCACGATTGGCCTACTTGGCGGGCGATGTTGCCATATTATATTGACTCGCGCTTCTAAGTGCACTGTAAAATAACTTTATTTATATTTTTCTGCGCTGAATTACAAGTTAGGATACAATGAGGAAACGTACACTTCAGTGTACATAACGCTTTGTGTTCTGAAAAAAAGCAAAGCGTCCAATCTACGTCTTTGTGTTCTTTTGTGGTGGAAAAGCA
>JBEAVK010000324.1:0-4289 GCA_041160955.1 Bacteroidota bacterium | reverse complement strand
GTACAACCGCAAATCCCTAAATTTTCCGGTTTTGTATCTGAAACCAGCGCGAAATATTAAAGCCCAAGCGGATATTACCGGCTGTCCAGTCGCCATTTTGATCGAGCAAAAAAGCGCGTTCGTTCATACCTGTGGAATTGGAAATATGCAATTGGAATACGTGGCCGCCGGTTTCAATATCCACACCCAACGAAAGCGGGATACGTTTTAGGTCATTGGCAAATTTATTGGTCGTGATATAACCGTCCCAGGTAAGTGCCACGCGTTTCGTAAATTTCCACCGACCACCGATACCTACGGCAAAAATATCATTAGGATCAACAATACTCTGTGTGATATTCTGGTGCACCAACATGGGTGAAACTTGCAGGCTGAACCGATCGCTGAATTTACGACCGATGATTAACTGGTGGTAATAGGAAATACGGCGACTGAACGTCGTTTCTACGTTCGGTACAGGCTCTTTTAGGCCATTAATCATCATACCACTGGCCCAAATCAGCGAAATAGGGATATTTACTTTACCCTTTGACTGCCATAGGATACGATATTTTACAAAACCATCTACCTCTTTACGGAACGTACTGCGACCAATACCGGCCATAAGATTCTTGTTAAAGCCATAGTCCAAACCCATACGCATGGAGGCTTGATCCAGTCCAAAGAGTTCGTAACCACCGCCAGAAATTTCACCAAAACGGTGTAGAATACGAAAATCAAGCACACCAAAAGGTAGCATTTCGATACTGTTACCATTGATCACACGGGGCGATTTGAAGGCATTAGTGGCGTAATCGCGGGTCGCTTTATTTTCAAAACCACTCAATAAATCATCGGCGGGATCTTGAGCAAAAAGTCCAGTTGAAAGGGACAAAAAAGCAAGTATGTAAAGGTATTTTAATGACATTTTAAAATTGAATTAGCAGGTTTTATCCCCACAATTTGTTGGAATAAAACCAATGTTAAGGAATGGTGTTGGAATAAAAGTACAAATTCAGGCTTCAGATTTTGGTCTCAAATTTTCTGTTTTTTTGCGCGAATAGCCTACCTATTTAAGTAGAAAAAGAGGAAATATGAGGGCAAAAGATGTGCATCAATCTGTACCTTTATTTCGACACCATTCCTAAGTAACAAAGTATTAATTATTCGGTGCGCCAGCAGCAATCCATTTCCGAATTACAGCAATATTGCAGTTAGGCATTTTATTACCTCCTTTGGGCATCGCCGAATAGCCACTCAGTTGTTCAATAGATCCGAGTAATGTGCCATTATCCACCGATGTTTTTACATTATTGTAATCGGATAAAATAATACCAGCACCCGATTGCGCTGTGCCACCATGGCAGCCATTACAATTATTTTGCAGGATTGGCTTTATACGGGACGCATACGACATTACCCCAGTTGTATCGCAGGTGGAAACACTACATGTATCGTTGGTGGCACCTTCTTCGATCCAAGATGCAATAATGCGAATTTGATCGGTAGAAAGGCGGCTGTATGGTTTTGGAGGCATCGCTTCTTCTCCACCAGAAAGCACCAATACCTCATATAATTTGCTGCGTTGGTAGTTTCCCGCCTTTACATCGCGCAAAATACCATCATAAGTAGTGTAATCACGTCCTTTCTCGCGATCAATGGCATTGTGACAACCACTTTGGGTACAATTGGATACAATAATGGGCTGTACGTCGCGTTCGAAGCAGACGGGATCTTCTTTGACATACTCGTATTTACAAGCAAAAATGAAGAGCATGCCAACTAAAGAGGATAGGAGTGCGATGTTGAAGTGTTTATTTCTAAAAATCATAAATAGAATCTGTTAAACGAAACAAGAGATTTGTAGTAGGGCTTAATTTTCATCCAGCGTTGCATGTAGCGACAATAATTGTCATATTCGAATCAAGACAAGCATAAAACAACAAAAGCGTAACGTACAACGAAGGAATCGTGTTGCACATTACGCTTTATTATTGACATTTATACGTTATTTATAACTATTCCACCGTAACAGATTTTGCCAAATTTCGTGGTTGATCCACATCACAGCCGCGCAGCAATGCGATATGATACGCCAATAATTGCAATGGAATAACCGATAGCAATGGTGTAAATGGCTCTTCGGTGGCTGGTATTTCGATGGTATGGTCTGCTAAACGCTTTACCAATTCATCGCCTTCGGTGACCAGTGCAATCACAACACCTTTGCGTGCTTTTACTTCTTGTATATTGGATACAATTTTATCATAAGCACTCAAATTAGTAGCAATCACAAACACCGGCATATTCTCGTCGATCAAGGCAATAGGGCCGTGCTTCATTTCTGCCGCTGGATAGCCTTCTGCATGAATATAGGAAATCTCTTTTAACTTGAGCGCGCCCTCTAGTGCCACCGGAAAATTATAACCACGCCCAAGGTAAAGCGCATTGGATGCATCTTTAAACTCGGCAGCAATATATTCGATCTGTTTTTCGCAGTTTTTGAGTAATTGCTCAATTTTGCTTGGAATAAGTGCCAGTTCCTGTACCAATTCTTGATACCGAGACTTTGGCAAATAACCGCGCTCGTACCCCAGTACCAAGGCCATCATGGTCAACATCGTAACCTGTCCGGTAAAGGCTTTGGTGGACGCGACCCCGATTTCCGGTCCTACGTGGATATACGAACCGCTATGCGTCAAACGCGCAATAGAAGAACCCACTACATTGACGATCCCGTAGGTAAGGGCATTGCGCTCTTTTGCCAATTCCAAAGCAGCAAATGTATCCGCTGTTTCCCCGGATTGCGATATAGCCAATACGACATCGCGCTCGCGTACCACTGGGTTGCGGTAACGAAACTCAGAAGCATATTCCACTTCCACAGGTAGTCGAGCGAGGTCTTCAAACAAATATTCGGCAATCATACCCGCATGCCATGATGTGCCACAGCCAAGAATAATCATCCGATCGGCGTGGATCATGCGCATTTTGTGCTCCTCCATGCCGCCAAGTCGTACCCAGCCATCTTCTTCATTCATACGGCCACGCATACATTCGGCTACGGTGGTTGGCTGCTCAAAAATCTCTTTGAGCATAAAATAATCATAACCACCTTTTTCCAACTGCTCAATTTCCAGTTCGATTTGGTGTATGGTAGCCGTAGCGGCTTCGTTACGCAGGGTTTTGATAATCATTTGGCCATCCAATGTAAGGGTAGCCACTTCTTCGTCCTTGAGATAAACGACCTTTTTAGTATGCTCTACAATGGGAGTAGCATCGGAACCGACCAAAAATTCGTTTTTGCCTACTCCAATAACCAATGGGCTAGATTTGCGGGCGGCAACAAGTTTTCCAGGATCATTTTTGTCCATTACGACTATTGCATACGCACCATGTGCTTGCGTAAGTGCCTGCCGAACGGCCTCTTCAATGGGTAAATTATCGCGCTGCTGTACTTCCTCGATCAAATGAGCTAATACTTCCGTATCGGTTTCACTGGTAAAGGTATGCCCCAATTTGGTGAGTGCACTTTTTAATACAGCATAGTTTTCAATAATACCGTTGTGAATAATTACTACCCGACCGCTTTGACCCGTATGTGGGTGTGCGTTAATATCATCTGGTTTACCATGGGTAGCCCAACGGGTATGCCCAATACCAACATGGCCTTTGGTGTTTTTATCTTTGACAAAGTTTTGTAATTCAATAACCTTGCCTTTCTTTTTATAGATATGGAGACCATCATTCAAAAGTGCAACGCCAGCGGAGTCGTAACCCCTATATTCTAGCCGTTGGAGACCTTTGATGAGAATTGGGAATGCTTGTTTGGTGCCAATATAGGCTACAATTCCACACATTTAATGAGTTCATTTTTACAAGTGCTGGGGTATGAGTGCTACCCCAGCACCTGTCGATTATAATTTAGTATATTTGATACGCACTTTAAGCGGATAAGTAGCATCACCGGGGCCATAAATAATGTTACGGGATGTTGTTAGCAATTGTAAATTATCGCTGGATTCAAAATTGAGGTATATCGAACGCTTCAAAGCATCACCTGTGGTATCTTTAACAATACTTTGAAAATGATCGGTTAGTGTCATTTGGTATTTCACCAGATCGGTACTTACTTTTTGCGGTCGCCCTCCAAAAAGAGTATATGTATCGGCAACCTGTAAGGAATAATTTGCATCGCTGACCCTAGAAAAAACATTGCTACTATTTTTAGTCAAAGCAATTAATTGAGTTGCAACCGGGTAAAGCGTCGAGTTAGTTGAATAAAACTGCAATTCTGCCCTATTAATAAG
>JBEAVK010000308.1:0-7627 GCA_041160955.1 Bacteroidota bacterium | reverse complement strand
TAACGAAAGTACTGCTGATGTAGCCGCGTTTAGTCGGCTATGACAAGCAGTGCATAGTTCTATGCATTTTACCTAAGTTTGTTGAAATTATCTGTTCCTAAACTACCAGAGATAAATGTCTCTGCATTTAGGTGTTCCATTCTTAGTTCATCTACACATCGCCATGTTTCTGGCAATGAACTTAGTATTTTTTCAAAAGCCATATTCAACTCAGGGATAAATTCCGTGAAGAAATCTTTGAAATAGTCCGTTGGAAATTGGAAATCATTTGGATCAACATCTGTCCATGTAACTATTTCATCACCATTTTTATGCCGCCAACCGTTGAGATTGCCTTGGCCTCTAAATATTGGGATTAGAAGTATCCCATCCTCCGCAACGGTTATAGGAATTCTTTGACTATGAACAACATTGTTTCTTGACTCAAAAAATTTTCCTAATAATTCCTTCCCGTTTATCCCCTTTACAAGCGCTTGAACTTCTTTTCTAATTATTTCACTCACAGTCCCAATATGAGATTGAAAAAGCATTAAATCATCCAAAAAGTCAAGGACTTGATTAAGGTATTTAGAAGGATCAGTTTTGTCAATAAAAACCTCATTTGTTGAATATTTCTCGACAATGCGCTTTAAAGCGATTGTGCCATGGAGGCAGGTGTAAAGTAATTGAGCCAATCGATGTTTCTTTTTTCTTTCTTCATTATGTTTATATTTATCCGAATGGCACGAAATGAATTTTTCCCATATTTTTTCGTAGGCCGGTAGTTGGCTACTAATGAATGCGTAGTTAAGTTTTTCGAGAATATCTCCTTTTTCTTGTAGTTTCATATTTTGTCTATTTTGCACAGAACGGTTGGCTGTGCGAATATGCCGCCGCATAGGCGGCATTTTCGCACAGCCGTTGTTAGCATCGTTTATTTATTCAGAACGTTGGGCATTCAGCCTTTTTGTCTCTTTTGAAAGAGTTGATTATTTTTATCCTATAACCAAGGCTAAAGCCAAAGTAGTTCATTGGCTTAATGCTTAATTCATGTGGCGAGTCAGATATATTGCTATTCATGCCTTTATGGAAATGTCCTTTAAATTCTATGTTTTTCAAGTATCCTTGAATATTTACGTTTAAGCCTTGATCTATCATTAAAGGTCTAAACTTAGTATATGTCTGTTCACGGAATGTATATGTTAGGTCTCTTAATTGATTATAATCATAGCCAATTCCAATCGTTAAATAACTAATAATGCGGTAATTTAGTGACATATTTCCCCTCCAACAATCAAATTCAAAGCCATCAAGTGAAATTGGGCTATAAATTGATGCATCAGCCTGTCTTCGAGCAAAACTTAAATAAACTGAAGCATTCAATCTGCCTTGGATTGCCTGTTCAATTTCAAGGCCATAATGTAAACCTTTAATAGAATATGGCGAATTCAGCACCTCAAACCCATGAAAATCTGGGTCTATGAAAACAGATTTCATAGACATAAATTCATACCCTATACTTGGGGTTAAGTAGGTTTGAGAAAAGGAGTAATTGCAAATAAAAGAAAGCGACAAAGTAATAACCAAGTATTTCATATGAAAAGGTTTGAATAATCAAAAAAATAGAAGAAGTTTTGCTGCCATCTTATTGACGATGCAAAGCCCCTTCCTGAGAACATTGAGAATATTAGTCAGTGAGGAAAGCCTTACTAACTTTGACTATTTCACCTTTTACACTATAAAATATCAAGATTAACATTCCATGGTATTGGAGTTCATTCCTTTGTAGATAGTTGGTGTTTTTCTCAAACACTTGTCTTCCCATGAGGTCAAACGCACGAACCTTGACGTATTTGACATCAGTTTGCTCTGAATCGTTATAACTAAATCTCTCTTCACTTCCTTCGTTTTGCAATTCTGTGCCGTGGTATTCTTGACAAGTTGGATCATCTCCATTGCAGTCTACTAATTTCACTCTTTTTCGCTGGGTAAACTGAACTCCTGCATTAGGCGCATACAATTCAATCGTTATATACTGCGGGTAGTATGGGTATTTTGGAAAGTCAATTAATGTTAGACAATTACATCCCTCTTGGATATTGCCCTGCATGCCACATTGGGAAGTATATTCTATACTCTTCCTTCCTATTATATACCAACGGTAGTGATAATTTGGTAGACCGCCTGATACGCAAAACTGGGCGTAATCTGATTCCTCACAAACTTGATTATATCCAGAAATAGTAAAATTGCACGAGGGAACCACACCGTTCACGGCAAAACCAGTTGGGACGCAAATAGCCTCCCATGCTCTTGCAACAGCGAGAAATTCATTCGAACATCTGCCAAACTGATCTTCAACGATATTCATGGTTGCTTCCATCAAATCGGAGTAGTCGCTATTGACATCAATTTGCGGAAGCGCCTCCAATAATATATTAAGCGCTGGTAACAAGCCTAGTGCAGGGATGCCATTTGCTTGACTTCCTTGGCTAATTAAAAAATACCAGTGGCCAATGGGCTGACCACGTGAATGTTGTTGTGCCGGAGCGGTTGTAAGGCAGTCAAATTGTGGGTCTGCTAAATTTCGAATTATGTTTTGATCGTTCCCGATCAATGGTTCATCATCAAACATTACCCAATCAACATTACCCTGTATTTGGCTTTCTATGTAAGTTCCTATAATGTCACTTATTCCCTCATGTAGAGATTGGTTGCCAGTATTTGTGTAATTTAAGAATTGATTCAAGTAGGTGTGACCCAACTCATGAGCAACAAGATCAAATAATGAGAAAGGGCGGCCATTCCAAAATCCTATTTGAATAAATGCATTATCAATCGTTGATCCAAATAAAGAAAATGCATTGTCGTCATCACATGCCGCCGCCCTAACAACGCCAAACTCAATGCCCAATTCATCAAATTCCGGCACCACAGAGCTTACAACGTGAAACACCTGATATACTTCAGGGTCTGCTTCATTAGTCCATTCTGTTGCGTTATTAGTTACTGGGATTAGGTTTTCTGTCCACTCATTAAGATTGATTCCTGCTGGGCAGTTCGCATTAAAGTCATATGTCCTAACTCTGCCATCGGGTGTCTGCAAGGAAGTAGAATTTCCAACTGTTCTATCATTCAAAAATTGATTTCCATATGTAGGCGTAGGCGCATTGTGATTCATTCTTGAGTCAACTGTTCGAATCACACTTCCTGTATGGGCATCAATCCACGAAATTTTCGGATAATCTTTGTTGTAAGCAACTCTCCAAACCAACTTGTACTCACACTGATTGGTAAGGTTGTGGGTGATGAGAAGTTTGGAACTTTCCACACTCTGTACATCTAGAATTGATGGAAAATTTGTTGATGGAACAGTTGGTTTATGATTCAGTGAAATTTCGGTCAGAATGTGAGGAGCCATCATGTATGCCTCAGCACAAGGGTCAGTTGGGCCACTAGGTCCAATATAAGCGGTTGTGTAGCCACCACCCTCTACTTCAACACCATAGTAGTTTTGCTGATACTTACGAAAAAACTTCGTGCTGTCAAGTCGGCTTTTTGTCTCTTTCACCAACTGGAAAGTTGTTCCTGTCGTCACTCCCATTTTCTGAAATAGTAATTCCATGCTGTCCGCTTTCTCCGGATCGAGAAGTAGTGTCCCATTTTCACGAACCGCAGACACCAAAGGTCTGACTTGTTCGATTTGGCTGCTTTTGACAAAGGCATTGTAGTTTGAGCAATCCGATGCCGGATGATAATTGTTTTCTTGGGCAACCATCGTGCTTGTGAAGCAAATGAATGCCAAACTGACTAGAACCAGATTTTTCATAATTCTTAAAAGTTTTAGGCTGTTCGGCAGCCTGGCCGTTTGGGAGATATTCCCGTTACACTCGACTTTTATTTATTTTTCAGTCGATGCTAACGGGGGCATGGGCTACGTGGCCGCGCTTAGTCGGCTATGTGAGACCATGCATTGATGGCGGCTATATTTTGATGATTTGATACGATACCCGAAGCGTTTTGTTCTGCATCCGCACGACATACGCACCGGGTGGAACACCTTGAAGCGAAATCGTTTGAGCACCACCGTTGACGCTTTCGCTGCGTAGCAGCCGACCGGTCATATCAAACACCTCAATTACACTACCGATTGGGTTAGTAATTGTAATAATATCACTGGTCGGATTGGGATACACTTTTATTTTTGAAGCCAACTCTACCTCGTAAGTGCCCGTTGTGCTGCTGCATAGTGTGTCAATACAGCCGTTTTTATCCAATTTGATGAGTAAACCATATGCTTTCCCTTCGGCAAAGTTCTCTACATATCCCGCTGCCACAACACTACCACCGGGCAGTTCTGTTAACCCGCCTATTACTTGATCACAATCTTCAAGTGGTTCACAATGATTAAGATACCGCCAAATGGGTTCTCCATTCGGAGCAAATTTATACACAAAACTACCGCCCACAAATGCCTCGAATGCACTTCGCCCCGTTACAATATAGTTCCCATCGCTCGTGCTTTGAAGGTCAATTGAATAATTAAAAGACACGGGATTGTTACTAAAATACCGCTCCCACACCAAATTAAAATTACTATTGCGACAAACGATCTTGGGGCGCATACCAAAATCATCTATTTGCCCGGGCATGGGGACAAACTCCGCAGTAGTGTAAAGCCAATTACCATCCGGCATTTTCAACATCCTGGTTGCTACACCATTTTCCACATTATTGGGGCTTTCCCATTCGTCTTTGATATTTCCAAGGCTGTCAACGGTTAGTATCCATGTTCTGGTCCATTTGTTGATGATTGGGCCATTACTGGGCGTATAATGCCTGTATCCGGGTAGCACAATGGTATTGTCATCAATAATATATGGCTCGGCTATACCGCACCTTCTATCCGCGACACCGTAGTATTTTCGCCAAATTTCGTTTCCCATTGAATCTGATTTGATCAGCATTCCTTCGGAATCATAAGCAAAATTTGAATTTCCACCACTCAATAAAATGTTGTTGTTATGCTTGGTCACATAAAACAACCAAGTTCTTAGACCATTGGAATGAATAATATTTGTATTAATTCTTTCGGAATTACCATACGTCACCAATAGGTTATCTTCTATCTGATTAAACATTTGCGTTGTGATATAGATTTGATCGTCGATGGACGTGAGGCTATTCCCTATACTTGAAGTCACGGCATCATTGGGATGAAAATAAATGTCCGTAAACAGCGTATTCCCATTCGTGTCTAATTCCATGTATAGCAGCCCATTTAGGGCGTTATTGGGTGCAGTATCGGTTAAAAACTGTCCGGTAGTAATCAGTTTTTCTCCATCCCAAACTATATCCACAAAGGTTGCCCCTGTTGTTTCGCCGTTATATAGTTTTCTAAATCCGGGTTGCTGGCCAAAGCAAAAAACTGGCAAGGTGAATAATAAGAAAAATATGTTCTTCATAATCAACGCAAAATGACCGCCATACCAACGACGGGTTGGCATGGCGGGCGGGTGAAAGAATTTTATTTGATAACGGAGATACGACCGGATTGAACGATTCCGTTGGCATCCCTAATAGTGTAGAAATAAACACCATCGGGTGTGTTACCCGTCTGCCACCGCATCATATTGGCATTGTTCGTATCAGCGGACGATTGCCATACGGTGCGTCCGTTGGTATCTGTCACGATAATGGACGCGCCGCTTATCGGTTGCTTATCCATACGGGCAAACCTGACCTGATCTTTTGCGGGATTGGGCGATACCAAATACGCATCAATTTTTTGAATCTCAGGCTTCTCTTTTTGACTGCGTTCACCGCCTCCCAACGGTTTGGGCTGGGGTGGGAAGTGGTAGCCGTTGAGGGTCAGGATGTTCTTGGCCCAGGCCGCACTAATACCTTTGCCGTTGTTGGCATAACCCAATAACTGGTGAATTCTGGATGGCATCAGATCACTAGCCGATTCACCCTGCATGATCTGCATGATGGCACGGTAGTCGTTCAGATCAGACAATTCGCCATCTACAAGACCATATTTATTCGCTACGGCATCCACTGTCGCAAAGGCTAAACTGCTTTGCCCTTTGGCTAACAGGTCGCGCGCTACAACCATATCGGAGACGGGCGAATCCATTCTTTGCCACCAAAGGCGCACAGAATCTATGCTATACGTTGTGGTGTCAAAAGCCATGTGCAGGCTGAGGGTGTTTGACAGTTCGTCCATACGTAGACGATAGCCCGCTGTAAGGCTTGCTTTTTGATCTGTCAAAATGGCATTACCGCTAGATTGAGCAGACTGCAAGTCTATGACTGCGAAAAGATATTTATCCCTTGTAGTCCCGTATTCCGATTTGAGAGCATCCAACTCACTCTTGTCGCGACATGGGGGAAGACAGTAATCTGATAAGCAATAATTTGGTTCTCCAAATGGAAAAGGAGTTTGCAAGGCGGAGTAATACAGCGGCTCCTCTACAACTTGGTTTCGGTAGTATCTTACCTGCGGCCCATTATTTTCAAAATCGCCCTTTGGAGCATTGGCCAAGGTGAAAATATTGCCTGCTGCCATGAAGTTACTTGTACCAGTAATTTCCACCCCTTGATGGAGTCGAATATCACTTCCCGGATATACATAAAAATCATGGTTTTGATTCGTGTTGGTATTGCAAAGGTAATACAGGCCGCGAGGTGGAGTAGTAAGTGTTGCTGCTACTGCGTTATTCTCGTCAGCAAGATTACCTGCCTCCACATTGGTGTAGGTATTACGGCGTATCTTGTTGTTGAAATCCCCGAGGTTTTGGCTGTAAGAGCCGTAAGCATACTCTACGTTGTTTTCTACTTTGATAAACTGGTTTTCCTGCAACTCAAAGCCATTAGCACCATTTTCGATATAGACACCAAACTGCGCATTGGTGTATGGCGTATTTCCCGAGAAAGGATTGGCTGGGGGCAATTTACCCATATTAAAGGTATTGCCCACGATAGTACCTTGGCTTACAAAACGATTATGAATACCGTAAATACATTCCGAAAAAGTGGCTTGCTGAACAGTGTAGGGAACATTCACAAAGTCGTCGGACACACCGGGAGTACCGTTCGAACCTGACAGTGCCGTACCTACATAAACACCGTAACCCAGCCCTTTGAACTGCGTGTGATCATAAGCAGGTGGAGGGTCGCTTGGCGTACCAACGGGACCAATGGCCATCGAAGTCACTTTAAACCGTGCGTCGGTGGCTTTTACGCCATAACCATAATCGGCATTCCCGGATGGTGTGCTGATTGGTCTTGTGTTTACAAACGAGCAGCCCGATATATTCACTCCTCTAATGCTCTCCAACTCAATGCCTGCATTGATAGATGTGGCACCAGCAAAGGTACCGTCCCATGTAAACAGGCAGTTTTGCACATAGCCGATGTGATCCCTCAACTGACCCGCCTGCGGACCTGATGGCCAAAAATTGGAATAGGGTCTGTACGTTATCCCTGTACCATTGTTCATGTATGTAGCCCCAGTTGTAAAAATGATACCGCCATCCACCAACCGGACAGCCTCTTTTGCGTTCTCTACTATCGAACCCGGTTTAATGTAGGTACGCCCGTGCTTACCGGGCGAGTACTGTGATTGCGAAGGGTCGCCTTCTAC
>JBEAVK010000258.1:0-41257 GCA_041160955.1 Bacteroidota bacterium | reverse complement strand
TTTGGCGAAGATTATTATATCGAATTGCAACGGCACAATATGGCCGAACAAGAAAAAGTCAACGATGTACTGCTGCGTTTTGCCAAAGACTATAATGTAAAAGTAATCTGCTCCAATGATTCGCATTATGTGGATCAAAAGGACTCCAATGCACACGACATTTTGCTTTGTATCAATACTGGCGAAAAACAAGCCACCCCAGCCATCCGCGAATTTATGGAGGAGGGAACAGTGATGAAAAATGGCCGCTTTGCGTTCTGGAATGACCAATTCTACTTCAAAACACAAGCAGAAATGGGCAAACTCTTCCACGATTTGCCCCAAGCATTGGACAATACCCTCGAAATTGTGGACAAGATAGAACCCCTGAAACTCAAACAGGATATTATGCTCCCCAATTTTATCGTCCCAACGGAATTTTCCACTCAGGACGATTACCTGCGCCATATCACCTACGAAGGCGCAAAAGAACGCTACAAAACCATCACCGCCGAGGTAGAAGATCGCCTCAACTTTGAACTCCATACCATCAAAACAATGGGTTTTGCGGGATACTTCCTTATCGTTGCCGATTTTATCAAAGCAGGGCGCGATTTGGGTGTGTTTATTGGCCCCGGACGTGGTTCGGCAGCCGGTAGTGCCGTCGCTTATTGTATTGGCATTACGAATATTGACCCAATTAAGTACCAATTGCTGTTCGAACGTTTCTTGAACCCCGACCGGAAATCCATGCCCGATATTGATACGGACTTCGATGACGAGGGGCGGCAAAAAGTGATTGATTATGTCGTAGCCAAATATGGCAAACAGCAAGTAGCACAGATCGTGACCTATGGCACTATGGCGGCCAAAATGTCGATCAAAGACGTGGCGCGGGTACTCGACCTGCCCTTGGAGCAATCCAATGCCATGGCCAAACTGGTACCCGACAAACCCGGTATTTCCCTCAAACGCGTACTGACCGCACCCATGTCGGGCGAGGGTTCGTTGGCCGAAAAAGAAGGACTTGTTTCCGAGGACTTAGAAGCCGTAAAACGCCTGCGCGAATTGCTCGACGCGGATGGTACACCCGAAAGTATTGTGCTCCGGGAAGCATTGATCTTGGAAGGCTCTGTGCGTGGTACGGGTGTACACGCGGCGGGTCTTATCATTGCACCTTCCGATTTGACGGAGATTATCCCCGTTGCTACCGTAAAAGATTCCGATCTATTACTCACACAGTTTGACGGATCAGTGATTGAAGATGCGGGCGTTATCAAAATGGACTTTTTAGGGCTAAAAACCCTAACCATCATCCGCGATGCGCTCAAACTGATCAAACAAAACCACGGGGTCTCTATTGTTATCGACGATGTACCGCTCGATGACCGAAAGACTTACGAACTCTATCAACGCGGTGAAACCAATGGCACGTTCCAGTTTGAAAGCGCAGGTATGCAGAAATACCTCCGCGATCTCAAACCCGATAAATTTGACGATCTGATCGCCATGAACGCCCTGTATCGCCCTGGCCCATTGGAATATATCCCCGATTTTATTGCCCGCAAACACGGTCGGCAAGCCGTCACCTACGACGTGCCCGACATGGAGGAATACCTCAAAGATACCTTTGGGATCTGTGTAACCGGCGATACTTTAGTACATAATGCCTTAAATGGCCAAAGTGTGCGTATTGACCAATTGGAACACCAAACCGGTGAATTCTTGGTGCAAGGCGTTGATGCCGATTTGCAACAAACCTCTGGTTATCTTACGCATTGGGTCTGTAATGGCGTGAAACCCGTATTTCAAGTACAATTGAGAAATGGTAGCCGCGTAAAAATGACCGCCAACCACCGTGTTTTAACAGAAATGGGTTGGCAAGAAATAGGCAATTTGCAACCGGGCGCGCATATTGCCTTGCCACGTCGTTTGGAAGCATTAACCAATACTGATACCGATACTGATATTTTGCGGCTAATCGCGTGTCTTTTGTCCAAAGGCAGCGCAAATGCACATCAAATCAGATTTAAAGCAGCAGAAAACGAAGTAAATGAGCAGTTTTCAAAGTTATTATCTGAAAAATATCCCGCTTTGCACGTTGAATCAAACCCCAGTGAGGTAATGGTTACGCTCAAAGGCGAGGCTTCTGAAATGGCATTTAAGCACCAATGCAGCAAATGGATTTCTTTTAAAGATACCTCCAATTACGATCCGGTACGGCGACGTGTTCCGCCTTTTGTGTTTTCTTTAAACGAAGAGGCCATTGCCCAGTTTTTAGCGGCACTTTGGGATTGTAATAGCGAGTTCAATGCAAATAATACGTTTTACAAAACTTTTTCAGAACAGTTTGCGTATGATACACAGTCGTTGCTCCTAAGGCTGGGCATCCAGAGTAGCGTTACAAAATTCGAGTATAAGCATACCCGAACCAATGAGCATATCATCGCTTTCCGCGTTGTTGTATTCCATTTTAAGGCATTTTTTAGTTATATCAAACCATATATGGTGCTGGGTGAGCGCTTTGCAGCAGTGAGCGACCCGAATGCGGTGGATCAAGTGGACCGCGTTTCTATTTCTATTTTGCGCGAGGAATTGGCGGAGCGTTGGGATGGTGATTACAATGCATTTAGACAAAAATTTGGTTTTAGACCCGATCAAGATTCTTTATCCGATAAAGTGCATCGGACGCGTATCAGCGTTTTGCAGGCAGGCACTTGGGTAGAAGAGTATAATTTAAACAAAACAGCGCGCAATTTGCAGGTGCGTTGGGAAGAAATTACCGCGATTACGCCCTGCGGTGAAGCACTGGTATATGATATTACGGTAGAAGGTATCCATAATTTTGTGGGGAATAATGTCCTTTTACACAACTGTGTTTATCAAGAACAGATCATGCTTTTGTCGCAAAAACTGGCAGGGTTCTCCAAAGGCGATGCCGACGTACTGCGCAAAGCCATGGGTAAAAAGCAAAAAGCGGTACTGGACAAAATGAAGGGGCAATTTGTGGCGGGTGCCGTTGCAAAAGGCCATCCTGCCGATAAACTAGAGAAAATTTGGACCGACTGGGAAGCCTTTGCCGCGTATGCCTTTAACAAATCGCACTCTACTTGTTATGCGTTTGTGGCCTACCAAACGGCCTACTTAAAAGCGCATTACCCATCGGAGTACATGGCGGCGGTATTGACCCACTCGCAGAATAATATTGAAAAAATTACTTTTTTCCTCGAAGAGTGCCGACGAATGGGGCTTAACGTGAAAAGCCCTGATATCAACGAATCGGAATTGAATTTTGCGGTAAATAAAAAAGGCGATATTCGTTATGGCTTGGGCGCAGTGAAAGGCGTAGGCGAAGCAGCCGTAGAAAACCTCATTATCGAACGCGATGCCAATGGGCCATTTGCGACTATTTTTGATTTTATGCGCCGGATGAACCTCCGCACGGTGAACAAACGGGTGATGGAAAGTATGGTGATGGCCGGTGCATTTGACGAATATATCCCGAATAGGGCCGTTTTTTTTCAACCTTCGGACAAATACGAGACATTTATTGAGCATTTGCTCAAGTACGGAGCAGCGGTGCAGGAGGATAAGGCAATGTCCACCAATTCGTTATTTGGTG
Organism: Bacteroidota bacterium; assembly: GCA_041160955.1. Classification (GTDB taxonomy): domain Bacteria; phylum Bacteroidota; class Bacteroidia; order Chitinophagales; family Saprospiraceae; genus M3007. The sequence goes on along the minus strand of JBEAVK010000258.1, from coordinate 37,656 downwards.
ATATGTCGGATACCGTGAGCATTGCCGAACCCATCATGCCTAAAGCCGAACCTTGGAATTTGTTGCTCAAACTACAGAAAGAAAAAGATGTGGTGGGCATTTATCTCAGCGGCCATCCTTTGGACGATTTCCGTTACGAATGGGAAAATTTTGCGACTTCGCTGGATAAAATTGATAATTTCAAAGGACGTAAAGTATTTGTAGCAGGTTTTGTGAGCAAGGCAGAGCACCGAATTAGTGCAAAAGGCACCGGTTGGGGCCGCTTTACGATTCAAGATTATACCGGTTCGCTCGAACTGACCATGTTCTCGGATAGTTACCAAAAATTCCGTGCCTTTTTTGACGAAGGTGCAAGCCTATATATCGAAGGCGAGCATAAGCAACGCTTCAATAGCGATGAAATGGAGTTTCGGGTAAGCGATGTGCGGTTATTGGAATCGGTTGGAGCAGAGAAAACCAAATCCGTTACCTTGCGTATTCCGCTGGAAAAGATCGATAATGCGTTTTTGGACGGACTGGAATCCATTTGCAAAACCTATAAAGGTCGGCACGAATTGCGCGTTGAACTCATTGATTTTCAGAATAAAGAGAAGGTTTCTTTATTGTCGTCGGCGCGAAAAGTAAACGTGGACAATGATTTTTTGCAAGCCGTGGAGAAATTGGGTGTGGAGTGTGGGGTGAATTAATAATTGTACAAGTTTGCACTCAATTGATATTTCTACAAGGAACTTCTAGTCCATTTTCGATGTTTATTAGCCGTTCGCACAATCTTTTGCGTGCGCTAAAACACATATAAAAATGGACAAAAAAACCGTACTTATCATTGGTCTGGAAAAACAAGATGTACAAGCGATTAAGCAGCAAGTAGGCTTAGGCTATATTATTTTGCACTATGAAATGCTACCCAATATAAAATTGGTATCTGGTACATTATTCGTAGAAAGCCCTTCCATAACGGATAAATATTTGCCAGTTGACAAAGTGATTTTTCACGGTATTTTTGAAGATGATTTTGATGTACTCACGATGCTTACGTTGTGGAATGGCCCCTGTTTACCCAATGCGCAAGGTATGATGGATCTCCGCCAAAGGATACCCGGACTGGCAAGGGCGTTGCAAGTAACAAAATTTGGAGGAATAAAAAGGGGCATGGTCATCGGTGTTCAGGATTGGTTGAGCCACGAAGAAGTAGTGGCTAAATGGGGCGTTTGGCATTGCGGCGACGATAAACATAAATTTAAGGACACTTGGACAAGTACCGAAACATCGGTGATTGAGCCATTTATCGCTGGAGAAGCGGTGCGAATTATGATTATTGGTGATCAATATTGGCAAATACAACTCACGGGTGATACTTGGTTGAAATCTATTCATAGTGCAGGTGCTAAGAAGATGGAACTCGACCCCGAATTGCTGGAAGACAGCCTTGCTATTGCGCGTCATTTCAAATTACAGGCAGTTGGAGTGGATTATATGGTAGGCGATAATGGAGAACGATATTTATTGGAGGTCAATCATATCCCCAACGTAACGGTATTTCCGTTTGTTAATGCTGCGTTTAAGGACTTTGCGGTGCAATGGGTGGTATCGTAAAAGGTTGATGCCTTCTTGATGTCGCATAAGAGTGGAGGTAAGCATTATTGCACTTATTTTCCATTAATGACCAATTTATTCCTCGCCATTATTGTTCCATCATTGACAATCACGGTATAGAAGCCATTGGGCAAATTCAAATCCAGCATCATTTTCTCCGTATTGATGGGCCGACCAAAAACAGTTTTTCCATTCATATCCAGCACCGAAAGCCAACCTTCATCGGTTTTTTGTGCCATTTGAAGTATAAATTGACCGGTGCTTGGGTTAGGTATTATACTACAAAATACTTCTTTTTGATGTGGTTGTAAAATACCCACCGTACCCGTATTGAGTTTGGCAAGAAACATTCCAGCATTAAATAAGGTGAACGATCCTATAACACCGCTAGAGAAAAAGGTACCTAAAATATACACAAATCCATTTCCGTCTATACCAATCATACGTCCGTAATTAAAGTTTTCGATATTCTCAAAGCCACCTCCGCCAAACTGAACTGCTTGTGTGGGTATCGTATCTCCACCCGCTACTACAGCGATATCTGTCCTTGTAGGAAAAGGGAGTGCTGTATTGCCCACCGTAAGTTCCTCCCCAAATACCCCAGCAGCAAAAAAATCTCCACTTGGCTTTACGGCAATAGTGAATAGCGGGAAAGTTGTACTCTCTTCATAACTCACGTCTAGGACAACAGCGGTATTCAGGCTATCCACCCTTAAAATCGTGCCTAAATACGACTTGTCTGTAGTAACTATAGTCTGGCCCTCCACGGTCAAGTTGCCCGTTACATCGCATACAATATGCGCGTGTTCTTGCGCATCAATATCCATATCAAGTATATCAATGTCATTGCCGCTCAAACTTTTAGCCCAAAGTGGGGTACCTGCCGTATTATATTTAACAATATAGGCGTTGGTACTTGAAAAAGGAATAGCTGTAACATTGTTATCAAAATTCAAAGGTACATCTTCAAAATTACCGCTTAAATAAGCATTCCCATTGGGAGCAACACGCAAAATAGTACAAATTGCCAAACCGCTATTGCCTTCCAATGACCGAAACCACACCAAATGGCCATCGGGGTTAAGTTTTGCCAAAAATTGTTGATCTGGAATGAGATTGGTGATGGTTGTAGAGGTGTTAGGGCTATCCTCAAATGTGATTGCAGTGCCGCCATTTAAGCCAGCCACATAGATATTGCCCTGTGCATCGCAATCTATACCTGCTATTTGGTGTTTTTTGTTATTCGCCACGAGTACAGCTTTGGCAAATTGCGCTTCGCCATTATTATTGTATTTGGCGATAAAAATTTCATTGCAATCGCCGATGCATGTTCTTGAAAGGGTAATATTATTACCAAAACTAAGCAGATCTACGCTGAGCCGACCTGCCACAACTACATTTCCCTCATTGTCGATACCCATTCTTGCGTTTTTCTCAAATACATTATTGGTATTTGCAATGATCGTACTTTTCCACAGCAGATCGCCATTCTTATTATAACGAAGGATCATTAAATGGTCGTTAGAAGAGGTGCCAGCATGTACTAGATTTTGTCCATTGTCAAATACAACCGTTGAGGTAAAGTAGCCAAGGATGGTACTATTACCGTCATTATCAACGCAAAGACTTAACGGATAAACATCACCAAATTGGGTATTTGCTGGGGTTTTCATAGAGTGTAGCCACTGAATGCTAGATAATTGTGCAGATGATGGCGTACAAAAGACAAAAATAAGACAGATTTGTGTAAGTAATTGTCGCATAGCAAAGCAATTTAAAATGAACGAAAGTGGAACACTTTAATATTCAACATAGTGTTCATGTATTTAAATATAGGTTACAAAATTAGTATAAAAACTGGAAAAGCAACGCTTTTTATTTGAGATTGAATTAATTTACTATTACCGCTCGCACTTTTGGAAGCAAAGAGGATAATTTCTAAACATTTGCACGGATTTTACCTAAAAAAAATAAAGCCGTCTCACACAAATGCGTGTGAGACGGCCTATTAAACAGTACCAATAAATTTTAAAAACTAGTACCTGTAATATTCTGGTTTGAACGGACCTTGTACCGCTACACCGATATAATCTGCTTGATCTTTGGTTAATTCCTCCAATTCAACACCGATTTTCGCCAAGTGCAAACGCGCTACTTTCTCGTCCAAGTGCTTAGGCAACATGTAAACGCGGTTTTCGTATTTACCTACGTTTTCCCATAGTTCCAATTGCGCCAATACTTGATTGGTAAAGGAATTGGACATCACAAACGACGGGTGACCTGTGCCGCAGCCCAAGTTTACCAAACGGCCTTCTGCCAATACAATCACATCTTTGCCATCAATATCGTAAATATCTACTTGTGGTTTTACTTCAATTTTGGTATCGCCATAAGTTTTATTCAACCAAGCCATATCAATTTCATTATCGAAGTGACCGATATTACAAACGATGGTTTTGTCGTTCATCATACGGAAATGCTTTTCACTTACAATATCGCAGTTGCCAGTAGCTGTTACTACGATATTGGCACGTGGAATCGCATTGGCAAGGCGTTTTACCTCAAAACCGTCCATAGCAGCCTGTAAAGCACAGATTGGGTCGATTTCTGAAACAATTACGCGGCAACCAGCACCAGCCAAAGACGCAGCAGAACCTTTGCCTACGTCGCCATAACCAGCCACAACGGCTACTTTACCCGCCAACATCACATCAGTAGCGCGACGGATCGCATCCACCAAAGATTCTTTACAACCGTATTTGTTGTCAAATTTTGATTTGGTCACCGAGTCGTTGATATTAATTGCAGGCAATGGTAGTGTACCTTTTGCTGTGCGCTCGTATAGGCGGTGTACACCTGTGGTAGTCTCCTCGGAGATACCACGGATACCAGCCACCAATTCAGGGTACAAATCAAGTACCATATTGGTCAAGTCGCCACCATCGTCGAGGATCATATTTAAAGGCTGGTTATCGCTAAATGCAAACAAGGTTTGCTCGATACACCAATCAAATTCTTCGGCGTTCATACCTTTCCAAGCATAAACAGGGATACCTTCAGCCGCAATTGCCGCAGCCGCATGATCCTGTGTGGAGAAGATATTGCAAGAAGACCAAGATACTTCTGCGCCGAGTTCGATCAATGTTTCGATCAGAACGGCAGTTTGGATGGTCATGTGAAGGCAACCCGCAACACGTGCACCTTTTAATGGTTTGGTTGCGCCAAATTCTTCGCGCAAAGACATTAAACCGGGCATTTCAGCCTCTGCAAGGCGGATTTCCTTGCGGCCCCAAGCTGCAAGGTTAATATCTTTTACTTTGTATTGGGGACGCGTTGTTGTTTCTACGGCCATTATGGACAAAAATAAATAGTGAATAATAAAAAAGCATAACAGCCAAAATTTAGTTTTGTTTTGGCCGACTTTTTTGCGGCGCAAAGATATATAGTTTTGCAGGATTAGAAGTTAAAAAATTGCAAATAATGTTTTGTTGGTCTTGCTTTAGCACCACAAAATGAATATTTAAACAATTGTTTTATTGTAGCATTGGCGTAGCGTACACTTTTCCTACCACAAAAGTTCTTTACAATTCCAATTCCTTTTGCCGTACTTCCCTTGTAAATGCTATGCGGTTAGCCTTCGAGAGGGCTGCCCCATGCGAAGGCACCATTTTTCTCAACGTACTTTTCCATTCAGCACTTTGCATTTCAGTTTTAAAGCACTTTTTCAATACATCAATCATGGCAGTCACAGCGGTAGAAGCACCAGGTGAAGCACCGAGCAAAGCCGCCAAACTTCCATCAGCAGCAGCCACCAATTCGGTACCAAATTCCAAGACGCCAATTTCTTCATCATCTTTTTTAATCACCTGCACGCGCTGACCTGCATAAGCCAAATCCCAGTCGGCCATTTGTGCTTCCGGGAGGTAATCGCGGAGGGCAGCCAGCCTGTCTTCGGGAGATTGAGTCACCTGCTGAATGAGGTATTTGGTTAAGGATAAATTATGCCAGCCTGCCGCCAACATCGGGAATATATTCGCCCATTCAATAGAGGCCGGCAAGTCCCAATACGATCCGTTTTTGAGAAATTTGGTCGAAAAACCCGCAAATGGTCCAAATAATAACGCCTGTTTCCCGTCAATAATACGAGTATCTAAATGCGGCACCGACATGGGCGGAGCACCTACCGAGGCTTTACCATATACTTTTGTGTGGTGTTGCTGGATAATTTCGGGCTTATTACAAACCAGCCATTGCCCACTAATCGGGAAGCCCCCATAGCCTTCAGCCTCTTCAATATCTGATTTTTCCAAGAGCGGTAATGCGCCACCACCTGCACCAATAAATACAAAATCAGCACCAAAATGGCTTTTTTTACCCGTTTTAAGGTCTTCTGTCGTGATATGCCAGCCTTTTGGGTCAAATCGTTCCAGGTCGCGTACTTCGGTGTTGAGGTGTACCGTTACGCCATCCAAACTTTCCAAATAATTAAAAATAGAACGGGTAAGGTTACCAAAATTCACATCAGTACCGATGGCCATACGTGTTGCGGCTACTTTTTCGGCACGGTTGCGACCGCGCATCACCAAAGGCATCCATTCCACCAGTGTATCCCAATCCTCGGTGTATTCCATTGCCTCAAATAATGGATGAATACGCATGGTGTCATAGCGTTTTCGGAGGTATTCCACATTATCGTCGCCCCAAACAAAGCTGATATGCGGTACACGGTGGATAAATGTTGCCGGATGTTTTATATTTTTTTCTCGTATTAAATACGACCAAAATTCCTTAGAAACCTCAAATGAAGTAGCAATTTTGATGGCTTTACTCACATCAATACTGCCATCTTCTTTTTGAGGCGTATAGTTGAGTTCGCAAAAAGCAGAGTGCCCAGTACCTGCATTATTCATAGCATCGGTACTTTCGCCAGCAATCATATCCAAACGCTCAAAAATAGTGATATTTGCATCCGGTTGCAGTTTTTTGAGTAGTGCGCCCAAGGTGGCACTCATGATGCCAGCTCCAATAAGTACAATGTGCATAGTTTGTAGTGTATATTTGGTGCTGCAAAACTACAAAGTAAATGAATGAACTGATAAAAAACCGATTTAAATAGGTACTTTTAGATAATTAATGATGTCCAAGTACTTAGTTGTACCTTTACGAAACTTAAAATTTGACATTTCACGTATGAAACAAACAACATTACTTAGTTGCATTTTTATCCTTTTGAATTCCGCCCTATTTGGTCAAACCGACGAATGGCATATTACGGCCAAAAACATTGACCCTTCCAAGTATTACGGTATTACGGTGGCCAATGGAATGATCGGATTGGTCTCCTCCCCCGAACCGATGAAGGTAAAAGATGTCGTACTCAATGGTGCTTATGATAATTATTTGCGCGGACGAGTGAGCAATATCCTTAAAGGGTTTAATTTTATCAATATGAACCTCGATGTGGATGGCCGAAGGATTGGCCGCGCCGATATCAGCGATTATACCCAATCTTTGGATATGCGCAATGCCGAATTACTGACGACTTATAACGTGGGCGACAAAATTTCGGTGAGCCATACATTGCTCGCCTTACGGCATCTGCCATATTGCGCATTGAGTATGGTGGAAATAAAAGCCAAAAAAGATGTCACCATAACACCGATGGCCGTCATTGAAGCACCCGAAATGCTACAAGATGTCCGCAACTATTTTGCAGAAATAGATCGGCCACATGTGCTCATTCCGCTCTTGACCTCTGTCGGTAAAAGTCCTACGGGCAAATACACTGTAGCCGCATCCAGTAGTTTTATTTTTGAAGAACCACATGGTTCCGAACCTGATTTGATACACGAGGATTGGGACTATAATATGCACTTGTCCAAGTTTTACAAAAAACTCAAAGCAGGCGAAACCTATCGTTTTGCTATTGTAGGGACGCTTATTTCCACGGCACACACCGTTGATGCGCACAATGAAGCCGAGCGATTGACCATTTTTGCTGCTTTAGAGCGCACCGACCGTTTGCTCAAACGCCACCGTCAGGCATGGGATCAGCTTTGGGCATCCGATATTACCATCGAGGGTGACGTGGATGCTACCCGCGATGTACACTCTGCGATGTATCACCTGTATTCCTTTGCCCGTGAGGGTACGGCATTGAGTCTGTCTCCGATGGGTTTGAGTGGATTGGGTTATAATGGCCACGTTTTTTGGGATACTGAATTGTGGATGTACCCGCCATTGCTCCTACTACACCCCGAAATAGCCAAATCTTTGTTGGAATTCAGGTATCAATTGCTCAACGAAGCCAAACAAAATGCTTTTTCACATGGCTATAAAGGCGCGATGTATCCTTGGGAAAGCACCACTACCGGCCAGGAAGAAACACCAGTTTGGGCACTTACGGGGCCTTTTCAGCACCATATTACGGGTTGCGTGGGTTGGTCGGCTTGGCAATATTATTTGGTAACCAAAGACAAAATATGGTTGCGCGATCGTGGTTGGCCTATCATCAAAGAAGTGGCAGATTTTTGGACCTCCCGTGTAGAACGAGATGGGCCGGGTAAATACAATATCAATAATGTGATCGGTGCCAACGAATGGCAGGAAAACATCGACAATAATGCTTTTACCAATGGTATGGCGATTACGGTTTTGGGTTACGCCACCGAGGCTGCTACGGCATTGGGATTGCCTGTGGATCCCGATTGGGCACATGTAGCGGCAAATATTCCAATATTGAAATTTGCAGACGGAACAACTAGGGAAAACGCCACATACAATGGCGAAATCATCAAACAAGTGGATGTTAATCTCTTGTCGTACCCTTTGAAAATAGTAACAGATCCGATCCAAGTCAAAAAAGACCTCGACTACTACGAACCCAAAATGGCACCCGATGGCCCTGCTATGGGTAGTGCCATCCTTACGGTATCGGCAGCGCGGGCAGGTGATGCCGACCGTGCTTACGGGCTTTGGGTAAAAAGTTATAAACCGAATGAAGTACCACCATTTGGGGTATTATCGGAAGCGGCTGGTGGTACCAATCCTTATTTTGCTACAGGCGCGGGTGGTTTTTTACAGGCAACAATGATGGGTTTTGGTGGTTTGGAAATTACGCCAAATGGCATTGTTCAATTAAAAACCAAACTACCAAAACGTTGGAAATCAATTACCTACAAAGGTATTGGGGTAGAAAAGAAAACGTTTATTGTGAAGTAAAAAAAACAGATAACACACGCCTTATGGGGCCAATTGGTATATTCGACTCAGGCTATGGCGGCCTCACCGTTTTTCGGGAAATTGCTCAAAAAATGCCAGAATACGATTATATCTATTTAGGTGATAATGCCCGTGCACCGTATGGTATCCGGTCATTTGAAGTCATTTATAGATATACGCTGGAATGCGTAGAGCGGCTATTTGCTATGGGTTGTCCTTTGGTGGTTTTGGCCTGCAATACGGCATCGGCAAAGGCATTACGCACGATTCAACAACGCGATTTGGCGCGTTATTCACCACAACACCGTGTGCTAGGGGTTATCCGCCCCACAGCAGAGGTAATTGGTACTTATTCACAAACAAGATCGGTAGGTATATTGGCCACCACTGGCACTGTGGCCTCAGCGTCGTACCCACTCGAAGTGGAAAAGTTTTTCCCCGATGTAAAAGTATATCAGGAAGCCTGCCCGCTTTGGGTGCCTTTGATTGAAAATGGCGAATTCAATAGCCCCGGTGCCGATTATTTTGTAGAAAAGTATATCCATCAATTGCTATCACAGTCCGATCAAATTGACAGTATTGTACTCGGTTGCACCCACTATCCATTGATGATAGAAAAAATAAGGGCTTATACACCTCAGCATATCCGATTGATCGAACAAGGGGAAATTGTTGCTAATAGCCTCCAACAATACCTAGAAAGACATGTATGGATGGATCAACTTTGTAGCAAAAACGCTACTCGAACTTTTTATACCACCGAAAACGAAGTGAATACCGCCGACAAGGTGGAATTGTTCTTTGGGGCAGCAGTGCAAGTGGGGCATATTGATCTCTAATTTAGCCCAATTGGAGCAAAATTTAATTTTGATTTAACGAAGGAACTGTCGTTTCCAGTTTTATTCCGACTTTTGCGTCCTCAATTTAAGCAGGCAACAAATCTGCAACTGTAAAAATATTAAAATTTACAAAACAATATAAATATGGATCCCATTTTTTCCCTGATTCAGAAAGAACTCGAACGCCAGCGCAATGGTATTGAACTCATTGCTTCTGAAAACTTTACTTCCCAAGCCGTGATAGATGCAATGGGAAGCTGCCTCACCAATAAATACGCAGAAGGTTATCCGGGAAAAAGATACTACGGAGGCTGCGAGATCGTGGATCAAATTGAGCAAATTGCTATTGATCGGCTCAAGCAACTTTTTGGTGCTGCTTACGCCAATGTACAGCCGCACTCCGGGGCTCAAGCCAATGCCGCAGTGTTTTTGGCTTGCCTGCAACCAGGCGATACCATTTTAGGTTTCGATTTGGCACACGGTGGCCACCTTTCTCATGGCTCTCCGGTCAACTACTCAGGAAAGGTGTATAGCCCCGTTTTTTACGGTGTAGAAGCCGAAACGGGTCTGATCGATATGGATAAAGTGGCAGCTATTGCGCGCGAAAAAAAGCCTAAATTAGTCATTTGTGGTGCATCTGCGTATGCCCGCGATTGGGACTATGCCCGCTTCCGTGCTATTGCCGATGAGGTAGGAGCGTTGCTATTGGCCGATATTGCGCATCCTGCGGGACTTATTGCAGGCAAATTGCTCAACGATCCGGTTCCACATTGCCATATTGTAACCAGCACCACCCACAAAACACTCCGTGGTCCACGCGGCGGTATTATTATGATGGGTAAAGATTTTGAAAATCCGTGGGGACGTACCACCAAAAAAGGCGCGCCCATTATGATGTCGGCCATTTTGGATTCTGGCGTATTTCCGGGTATGCAGGGCGGCCCATTGGAGCATGTCATTGCGGCTAAGGCAGTGGCATTTGGCGAAGCACTTGACCCCTCTTTTGCGGCTTATGGCCGTCAGGTTATCAGTAATGCACAAGCAATGGCCACCGAGTTTGTGGCACTGGGCTACGATATTATTTCGGGTGGCACCGATAACCACTTGATGCTCTTAGACTTGCGCAGAAAAGGTGTTACCGGCAAATTAGCCGATCATGCACTTGGGTTAGCGGATATTACCGTTAATAAAAATATGATTCCATTTGATCCTCAACCACCCATGATTTCTTCGGGTATTCGGGTAGGTTCGGCGGCCATTACCACTCGAGGTTTCAAAGAAGCCGAATGCCGCCAAGTGGTTCAATGGATTGATGAGGTACTAAACGCACCAGAAGATGCTGCGGTACAAGCAAAAGTAAAAGGGCAAATCCATGAATTTATGGGAGCATACCCCCTGTACTAATTGAAATATAGTAATATGGATCAATTACCCTCAGGCATTCCTCCCGTACATTGCAAAAACTGTCAGCATGAGGTGAGTCTCAAATTTTGTCCTAATTGTGGGCAAAGTGCAGATACACCGCGTATTACAGGTAAACTCATGTGGCGGGAAATCCTGAGGGTATATTTGATTCTGGATAAAGGGCTGATTTTTACGGTAAAAAGTATGTTGCTGCATCCTGGCCTCACACCGTTATCATATATTGAAGGCAAGCGCGTTAGGTTTATGAAACCGCTCACCTTTATTGCTATTGGTTCGGCATTATGCAAGGCTGCTGTTCAGAAATATAGCAATGATTTTAGTCCCCAGTTTGATATCAAGGAAGTCCCCGAAGCACTGTTAAGTATGATTCTGGTAGGCACTATTTTAGTTAAAATGGGGATTAAAAATAAGACATACAACTTCTGGGAAGTGGTCACCCTGCAAGTTTTTACCCACTTTGTATTCATTATATTAGTGGCTATTTCTACGTTCATTATTCCTACCACAATTTTACCCGCTTTTTTAATTTGCCTACCCCCGATTTATGCCATGTACAATGCCGTGGCGTATTGGGAGTTTTTTGACCTAAAAACACCTAATGATATGATTAGAGCCACTTTAGTGGCCGCGGCGCAAACCATGTTACTGATTAATCAAGTTCAGTAGCCTTTCATCATTTTTGCATAGTCTTTTGCAAAATAGGTCAAAATTACATCTGCACCGGCCCTTCTAATACTAAGCAAAGTCTCAGGCATCGCTTTATTATAATCCAGCCAACCATTGCGGCAAGCGGCCATCAGCATTGCGCATTCACCGGAGACATGGTATGCCGCAATCGGCAAATTAGAAGAGGCTTTTAGTGCTGCTATCACATCCAAATAATGCAAGGCCGGTTTTACCATCAGCATATCAGCACCTTCTCTGGTATCTAGTTCCGCTTCGATCAATGCTTCCCTTTTGTTAGCGGGATTCATTTGGTAGGTTTTTTTATCACCGCTTTTGGGTGCAGAATCAAGTGCGTCGCGAAATGGGCCATAAAAAGCACTCGCATATTTAGCGGTGTATGCCAAAATACCGGTATTCGTAAAACCCGCACCATCTAGTGCTTGCCGAATAAAACCGATGCGTCCATCCATCATATCCGATGGGCCCAGCATATCAAAACCCGCAGCGGCTTGAGCCACCGACATTCGGGCTAAAATAGGTAACGTCTCATCGTTCACAATAGCACCATCGCGTACCAGTCCATCGTGCCCATCGCTACTATAAGGATCCATAGCAACATCACTAATGAGGCAACATTCGGGAAACCGTGCTTTGATATCGCGTGCCACTTTTAAATAAAAATTATCCTCGTGGTAACTATAAGTAGCGGTCGTATCCTTGAGGGCATCTGCAACGGCAGGGAACAAAATAAAATTGGTCAAACCCAATTCCATACACTCTCCAATCTCTGTGAACAAATGTTCTGGTGAAAAACGGTAAATACCTGGTAGCGATTTGATTTCGCTTTTGATATTTTGACCGTCCAGTACAAACATTGGGAATATTAGGTGAGAGGTATCGAGGTGGGTCTCATTGACCATCCCTCGGATAGCAGGAGAAATACGGTTGCGGCGCGGACGTTGGAGCATTGTATATGTTGTAAATTTATATTTTTAACAATATATGCAGTGATTTGTTCAGGTTGTAAAATATAGATCTTCTATTGTGCTTAATTGTAGGTTATGAATTAGGCACTAAAATGAAAAAGCCGCGTCTCATCTGACGCGGCTTTTCAACAAATTATAATCCCATGAACATTTTAAATTGAGTGGCCTTTTTCAAGGCAGTGGTTGTTTTGAAGATTTAACGGTTATTAAACGAAAAGGTTCAAAACGTATTGCAGAAAAACGAAATTATTTTTTTAAGATTTTCTTCAGCATTTGGGTAGCCTGCTTTTTTTAAAGAAGACTACCCAAATTATCTGAAATTGTATAATCCCATGAACATTTTTCTGCGGCAATTCTTTAACTGCCACTTTTAATGATACAAATGTGCGGCATATCACAAACACACACAAAGACATTTTTTTATCGTTGTGAAATTAAAAATTGTACAAAAATTACATAAATTATTGATTATCAAAATTTTAAAAACAAAAATGTGAATTTATAAAATCAATTATTTTCTTTTTTTTATCACTTTTAAGCAAAAATTTAACATTTGGCCTACCATTATTAAGGTAACAAAATGGGCAAAATTTTATTTTTCTGTATTTTGACATCTTGGAGATTGTATTTGTATTCTGAGCAAAATCGGCTTTCTGCCCATCGGTTTGCCTTTTAAACACTTGGATAACGATCGGAGAAAGGAGCGCGTGTAAACAATAACTTTTAACTTTTAAGTAGATAAGTTTTTATGCCAACAAGCATCTTTTTCTACTGCACTTCAATGGAATACACTACATTTGCGCTGTAATGGTAATTCAGACAACACACAAAATACTACTCCTGGGCGGCGGCGGGCGTGAACACGCATTTGCCCAACAATTGAGCAAAAGTAAACGCTGCACACAACTATTTATCGCACCGGGCAATGCTGGCACTGCGCATTGTGGCGAAAATGTCCCAATTAATCCACTCGATTTTCAGGCTATTCGTTCATTTGTCCTAGAACACCATATTACAATGGTGGTGGTAGGGCCAGAAGAGCCCTTAGTGCTCGGAATTTGGGATTTTTTCCAAGCCGACCCCGAATTGAGCAAAGTATTACTAATTGGCCCATCGCAAGCGGGAGCTGTACTAGAAGGTAGCAAGGCTTGGGCCAAACAATTTATGGGGCGTTATCATATCCCTACTGCTGCATATCGCGAGTTTTCAACAGCCCAGTTACAACAAGGCTTGGACTATTTGTCCAAACACCCACTACCTATTGTACTCAAAGCCGATGGTTTGGCAGCGGGCAAAGGTGTTGTGATCTGCCAAAGCATTAAGGAGGCGCAACAAGAAATGAAGGAGATGCTCGACGGTAAATTTGGAGATGCTTCTGCCACCGTAGTAGTGGAAGCCTTTTTATCCGGTATTGAGTTCAGTGTTTTTGTGCTCACAGATGGGAAAAACTATAAAATTTTGCCGGAGGCAAAGGACTATAAACGTATTGGCGAAGGCGATAAAGGCCCCAATACAGGTGGCATGGGTGCTGTAAGCCCCGTACCTTTTGCCGATGCACTGATGTGGCAAAAAGTAGAAGATCGGATCATTGTGCCAACTATTAAGGGTTTAAAAAAAGAAAAAATTCCTTATATTGGTTTTGTTTTTTTCGGTCTTATTGTAGTGGAAGGCGAACCGTATGTCATTGAATATAATTGCCGTATGGGCGATCCCGAAACAGAAGTGGTACTGCCTAGACTCAAAAACGATTTTGTTCAACTGCTCCATGCCTGCGCTACGGGTAAATTAAAACGAATGGTAATTAAACAAAATAAAAAAACGGCTACTACTGTTATGCTCGTAAGTAAGGGGTATCCAGGTGCGTATGAGAAAGGGAAAACCATAGAAGGACTGGAAACCACAAAAGGGAGTATTATTTTGCATGCAGGCACTAAGATGAGCGAAGGGAGCGTTTTAACCAATGGAGGACGCGTGATTGCGGTAACATCATTTGGCAAAGATATACCATCAGCACTCCGAAAATCATATAGTAACGCCCGTAAAATACAATTTGAAGGCCGCTATTTCCGACGCGATATTGGCAAGGATTTACTTTAAATTTTTCGGTTTTCATGTGATTTTTAGGCATTTTGCGTTTTTTTTTGCCAATTATTGTTTCATTTCAAATAATAATCAAGATATTTGAGCGCAAAATATACTGCCCTTAACTACGTTGCTTGTATCCCATCATTACTGACCAAGAATTATCAAATTTCAAAACATTGAATTTTGAATATTATCAATAACTTTTTCTATTTTTTAACTACCCTTTCTTTTATGTTAAAATCGCTACTTTCTAAAGGGCTGATGATCGCTTTATTTGCGGCATTCTCCTTGACGAACAGCTTCGCCCAAGTATTTTGGAGTGAAGATTTCTCTAACCAAGCCTCCTCTACGGCCAACTGGATCAGTGGTGGAACTAATGCCGGTGTCGGTAATTTGGCTTGGGCATGGACAATGGATCCAGACGCAGGTGCTTACAATGGCCCATGGGTTAGCCCAACCGCTTCTACTGGTTATTTTTGGTTTGATTCTGATGCCAATGGAGCAGGAGATCACCAAGTAACGCTCACCAACCTTAATGCACCGATCAATTGTACGGGCAAATCAAATGTAAAACTGAGCTTTAATACTTTTTATCGCACGTTTGACACAACAGATTCTGTACGCGTTGGGGTGAGTACAAATGGTACAACCTTTACCTACATTAAGATGCCTCAGCTTGATGCACTTGTTGCAGGAGCTAGTTATTCGGGTGCTATTGAAATAGCCTTACCTCAAGCAGACAATCAAGCAACGGTTTGGATTCAGTTTAACTACGGCGGAAATTTCCAGTATTATTGGAAAGTGGACGATCTTTCATTGTTCGAAGCACCTCCAGCAGTTGTTCCAGTTACCTTCCGCGTCAATGCTGCATTACTTACCGTTGATCCAGCAGGTATGAAAATTGCAGGTTCTTTTGGTGGCTTTGCGGACGAATCCATGGTAAACCAAGGCAACGGCGTTTGGTCCATCACTAAAGACTTGACAGAAGGTACACAATACCTATACAAGTTCAAAAACGGCCCTAATGGCTGGGAAACTGGTCAGGCAGCATGTGGTGTTGCAGATGGTTTTGGTGGATTTAACCGTACCTTCACGCCAACAGCAGTAGCAGCTACGCTTCCTGCTGTATGTTTTAACTCTTGCAGCGGATGTATTTTACCTTGTAACCTCAATCCAGACGCAATAATATGCGACAAACTGGATACTTATTCTACTGCACAAAGACTAGGCCCACAATCTCCGCACTGGACAACTTGGAGCGGTACGGAAGGCACAACCGAAGATGGTATTGTTTCTACAGAGCAGGCATTTAGCGCACCTAACTCCTTAAAGATTTTAAGTACTGTAGCAGCAGGTGGTCCACAGGACGTTCTGTTAAATTGCGGTAATCGTACATCTGGTCGTTATGAGTTGAAGTGGAAATCATTTGTACCAACTGGTAAGCAGGCGTATTACAATATGCAAGCGGCTGTACCACTTGTTATCGCTAATGGTGACTTTAATATGCAGGTCTATTTCGATGCAGCGGGTGCTGGTCGTCTTTTCAACGAAGCCAATACTCAAATCGGAACATTTACCTATCCTAATGGAACTTGGTTCGAGGTAAAACACATTTTTGATGTTGATAATAACCTTATTACTTTGTACATTAATGATGTATTTGTAAAGAAATTCCCTTGCACAAAAAATATGGGTGGTATCGACTTTTACGGTGCTAATGCGAGTAATTTGTTTTATACTGATGATATTGAATTTGTAAAATTACCATCTGTTGTGTCTAATGTAGATATATGTGATGGTGCAATTGATCTACAACAAGCCTTGGCAAGTGCTGCAGGTGTTGCAACAACTGTAGGACCTTATGATATTACCAATGCAACCACAGATCCAGCAAACGACCCAACAACTGGTCTTGATTGCTTCTTCCAAGGAGATCCACTACAAGGTAACCATTGGTTTACATTCATTGGCGACGGTGGAAAATATACTATCGCATCAGCCGCTTGCGGTGCTTCACCTATAGAAGATAATGATACACAGTTTGCGTTATACTCAGGTAGCTGTGGTAATTATACGCCAGTTGATTGTAGCGAAGATATTGCAAATAATAATTTGGGTTCAACCATTACTATAGAAACAGAAGTAGGTGTTACTTATTTCCTTATGGTAGATTCTTATGACGGATTGAATGGTACTTATTGCTTAGATGTTACACCAATACCTAGCGTAGATTGCGCTGACGGAGTAGTGGGTATAAATCTAGTATCTAATCAGGGTTTCCTTTGCTGGGGAGAGAATCTAACCACAATCATGGATTTTGATCCAAGTACTTATGTGCTTCCAAATAATGGCGCAGTAAGTGGTCACGTGTGGTGTATCAGCGATGCGCCGCTTGATCCAACTACATGGCCCGGTACTGTTGCTGGCATTGCTTCTACAGGCGCATCCAATACGATTGTAGCAGTAAATATTCTTAATGATGGCTCTGCACCGTTCTTCCAGCCAGGAACAAAATACCTTACTTCGGTTGTATTTGGAGGAGGTACATTGATTAACCCAGCAGGAGCTTCGAATGTATTTAATGTTGATGTAGCCGATGGTTGCTTCTATGTTGGTGAATCACTTGAACTTACGTTGGTGCCAGAACTTGATCCGATTGTAGCATTCGCTTCACAAAGCCCGGGTAGCACACCACCTAATGTGGATATTGATCTAACTATTGATGGTGGTATTGGAGCATTTTTAGGTGATCCTACTTTTTATGATGTAACATGGAGCAATGGAGCAACTTCATTAACGTTGACCAATGTACCTAATGTACCATATAGTGTTACTATTTCGGATCCTACAGGTTGTGTTGAAGATTTTATTCTTGACATTACTTCAGGTACAACAGACCCATCTACTGTTAAAACATTGACTTTAACACCAAACCCAACTACGGGCTTGTTGAACTTGAACATGTCTTTAGAGAAAGCAGCAGATGTACAGGTAGAAGTATTTAATAGCCTTGGTCAGTTGGTAAATACCATCCAAGCAGGTAGAACTTCAACTGTTAGCCAGTCTATCGACCTTTCTAACGCGGCTACGGGTGTTTACACCGTACGTATCCGTATGGACAATGATATTGCGGTACGCCGTATTGCAGTACAACGTTAATATATTTTTAGGTATGCTAAAGTAGCACGTAGCCTTTATAGATATACGTTACTATTTTAAAAACCTTATTCATACCATCCCTGTTTTTGAGCCCGCTCAGAAACAGGGATTTTTTTTTGAACCCTGAATTTCATTCAGGGCTATTCACGTTTGCCCCCCTATCAGGGTCAGGATTCGTGTATGTTGACGATATGGGACTTTTTAGGTTATGCCGACAATTCGGACAACTATTGAGCAGTATAAAATAAAAATTTTGTTGGTGAAAAATAAATTTTTACCCCTAAGTATTTCTTAATCAATTAGTTACAATAAAAAACCACTTCAACTCAAAAAAAACTTGTAAAATATATCAATTGCCGGGAACTTTGCAGCCGCAATGGTATGTTTAGTACTATTGTCTGTGAGAAATTTCATTTTCGCAGTAAAATTTGCAGTCTATCGATGACTACTTTATTCACACCGGAAGATGAGTTGACGTTGATGCGTAAAGAAAGGCTATTTGAGTCGGAATTTTACCCACTCTTAGATGCTGTTTACGCCTTCGCAAAACGTCTTACCAACGACGCTAACCGCGCCGAAGATTTGGCGCAGGAGACATTCATGAAAGCATGGCGCTCATTGGATAGCTATACTGCTGGCACAAACGCCAAAGCATGGTTATTCAGGATTTGCAAACACCTTTTCATTAATCAATACCGCTCTGCAGCGCGCAAACCACGTGAAGTAGATCTTGAAGATCATGTCGTTTTCCATGGCGAAGACGATGCTGTATCAACGAACTACCAAGGTTTGCAGGAAGAATTGGGTGACCTTCAACTCGGCGACGAAATACTTGCCGCATTGGAGTCTTTGAGTCCAAGTTTCCGCGAGGTATTGGTGTATGATTTGGACGATTTTTCTTATGAAGAAATTGCTACATTGATCAATGTACCAATTGGTACCGTGCGCTCACGTTTACACCGTGCACGTAACCAAATGGCCGAAAAATTGCGCGATTATGCCCGCAATTACGGCTATGGAGCACAGGACAATGACACAACGACGCCATCAGAAACGGCGACCTCCGTCGAGGGTAACCAAGGCGAGGTCGCCGCTCCCTCAGCATCCACTATTTCAAAATAAATAATTAACCAAGGGTTATTGACTAGATAAACTAGCCAATAACCCTTATTTTTCCATATCACATTTCTAAAAATATCTGCAATATGAAGAGTTCAAATAAAGGTGCTGGTAAAAATTATTCAGCGCATATAGCAGAACAAGACGCGCTACCACAAAGTATTTTTCAACCGCGTGGTTCATCTGATAAACCCGGAAACTCATGGCAATTACCCTCTGACCCCACCGACCCTACTCCTGATGATTTGTTAACGATAGAAGAAGAGTTTAGAACTTTTATAAAATCAAAATTAAAACCTACCAAGGCTCCATCTCATTTATTGCAGAAAATTAGGCTATCCATTCAACAACAGGATAGAATCGATTAATTCAATATCATTTCCTTTTCCATAAAAATAATACTGTTTTGTTTCCGACCTTTGCGGCATGTCTTATTTGGCAACCGATAGTACGGGGCAACTCACTGCTCAGATCACGCGCTTATTGCGTGACGAAAGCAACGATAATATTCCCCTCCTCCTCGAGATGATCGAGGGAGGAGGGGTCAATCGTTGTATATTAGGCTACCTTTTTGGTATTGCCGTTTTTCACCCTCTTAAAAATATTGCCGATAAAGCCCTGAACCTCTTGCGCAAGCACGCAGGTGTTGCTACCCTGCGCCAAGCCGAAAAGTTGAAAGAAGGCGCAGCCTATCATTACAACGAAACAGAATATCTTGGCAAGTACCGCAACCCTGAATTTGATATTTTTGACTTTATTCTGGCCAACAAGATGTGTTTGTGGCATCGGGCAGGAGCGAGCAGAAGTCCTTATTTTGAGGTGTCGCACCGTACGCTCAATCTGTCGTTGTATCCCGAACAGGTTTTTTCGGAAGCTATTTCTACGCTCAATTTTATACAATTTATCACCCTGCCTGCCAGCAAGCAGTTCGATTTGGATGCCGCCATCCCGATGTTGATGCCATTGCCACTAGAAAACGTATATTTGGAAAACCTTCGTTTAGAATATTTCCCAACGGGGCTTTTTGCTTTGCCCAAACTAAAAGTATTGTCTATCAAAAAAGGGAATTATCGCCCGCGAGCGCCTATGTCGGTGCGATCGGAGGGTACTACAATGGGTAGTGCCTCATTAGAAAAATTGGAGATTGACGGCTATACGATTGAAAAAGGCGCAGCATTGGGACCTTTCCCTGCATTAATTGAGGCGGATTTGACCCGTTGTGGCTTGGAACATATTGATTTTTTAGAAAAATCAACTCGATTATCAAGGCTTAACTTAAAAAGTAATGACCTCAAGGAATTACCTTCGTTTATGGGTCAGTTGACGCAGTTGCGCTGGTTAGATTTGAGCAATAATCCGTTCAAGATCTTGCATTTGGACTTGTCAGAATTGTATCAATTGGAGCATTTTGAGGTGAAATTGGGGAAGTAGGGTGTTACAGATGTTTATTGAGGCTGCCTCATTAGTACTTCAATATTTATAAATTAATATTTTATAATTTTAAATTATAAGCGCCTAATTTTCAATGTTAAATCACTACTGAAACAGCCTCGACGGATCACTACCCTTTATTCGGATACACATACAACATTACATCCTCCTTAGTTACTTTTTGTTCACAAAGAATAAAAAGCCTTTCCACTACATTCGCTAATTCGCGGATATTGCCAGTCCAGTTATAATCCTGCAGTGCTTGTAGTGCATCTGGCGTAATCTGTTTGGGTGCATGGCCATATTCTTCTGCTGTACGGCGGTTGAAGTGCTCGAGGAGCAGCGGAATGTCTTCGCGGCGTTCGTTGAGCGATGGCACTCGAACCACGATTACAGCCAAGCGGTGGTATAAATCTTCGCGGAAGCGTCCTAAGGCAATTTCTTCGCGGAGGTCTTTATTGGTAGCGGCCAAAACGCGGACATCTACTTTTATTTCCTTGGAATCGCCCACGCGGGTAATCTTTTTTTCTTGCAATGCGCGGAGCACTTTGGCTTGCGCATCGAGACTCATATCGCCTATTTCATCGAGGAAAAGCGTACCGCCATCCGCTTGTTCAAATTTGCCCTGCTTATCGGCCACTGCACCTGTGAAGGAGCCCTTTTTATGCCCAAACAGTTCACTTTCGATCAATTCGGAAGGAATAGCAGCGCAGTTGACTTCTACAATAACACCAGCGGCGCGGTGGCTTTTTTCGTGTATCCAGCGCGCAACGAGTTCTTTACCACTACCATTAGGGCCGGTAATCAATACGCGGCTCTCGGTGGGAGCAACTTTATCGAGCATGCGTTTTATTTCGACGATGGGCGCACTTTCGCCAATCATGTTTACGCCCTTGTTCCCGCTGCCACGAACTTGCTTTTGCAGTTTTTGGGTGGTATTCACCAATTCCGATTTGTCCATTGCATTGCGGATTGTAATCAGCATGCGGTTCAAATCGGGGGGTTTGGAAATATAGTCAAAGGCACCTTTTTTTACAGCATCCACAGCGGTTTCAATGTTGCCGTGGCCGCTTACCATCACCACCGGAAGTTCGGGTGCGAGGATTTGGAGGCGCTCTAATGCTTCAATACCATCCATTTTGGGCATTTTAATGTCCATAATTACCACGTCGTATTTTTCTTTTTGTACCTTCGCGATACATTCCAGACCATCGGCGGCTTCATCGACTTCATATTGCTCAAATTCTAAGATGTCTCTTAACGTGCGGCGGATGGGTACTTCGTCATCCACAATAAGGATTTTGGCCATGTAAGTTTTTATTAAAAATTGAATAAAAATTAAAAAACGTATTTTTGGAAGTGCAAATAACGAAATACTTAACCCAACTTTGTTAAAAATTTGGAAAGCATTTTTCAAAAAAGCAATAATTGCTATTTATTTTCTCATCAAACAGCATTCACAACCATGATTTTGCAAAAAATTACCTTATTCCTCTTCGCTTTAGCACTTAGTTTTACGGTGCAAGCGCAAATGTCTCCTGTCCGTGAGATGGATAAAACCATGTCATTTGGTACTCGCCCATGCTTTCGTGTGGAGTTCCGAGGTGCGGATAAAGATTTAGTATCCAATCTATGGAAAAAATTTGCCAAAGAGCGTTTTAGTGCTAAACTTAAAAAAGATAAAAAGACCGATGAGTGGTTTGCGCCTAAACTGAGTGGAAGCATCAGCCCAAGCGAATATACCCTTCGTTCTACCATAGAGGAAATAAACAAAAATGATGCCGCATTAAATGTTTGGTTTGATCTAGGTTCTTCCTTTCTCAACCGCCGCGAGCATGCACAGTCGGCCGATGAGGCCGTGAGCGCACTTTCTGACTTTTATGTAGAGGTACGCCGCGAGGTAGTTACGCGTGAACTAAAAGAGGCGGAGAAAAAGATGAAAGATATGGAAGCTGCAAAAAGGAAAATGGAAAAAGAAAATGATAACCTCCACAAGGATATTGAGGAATACAAGGCCAAGATAAAAAAGGCCGAGGAGGATATTAAAAAAAATGAGCAAGAGCAAAATTCTAATGTAGCCGATCAGGAAGCACAACGCCGTTTAATCGAAGAAATCCGTATCCGTTTACAAAATGTAGGCAGCGAGAAAAACTAAACTATGACCTTTTCAGAATTAGCCACCAAGCGCCCCGTTTTAGCCGTTGTAATGAGCATATTGATTATGCTATTCGGGGCGTTGGGCTACAGTTTTCTGGGTACTCGCGAATACCCTGCTATTGATCCACCAACGGTGAATGTTCGCTGCTCTTATACCGGTGCCAGCCCCGAAATTATTGAGTCGCAAATAACAGAACCACTGGAAAAAGCGATCAACGGGATACAGGGTATTCGTAATATATCTTCGTCGTCTTCTACTGGAAACAGTATTATCACGATCGAATTTGATCTTGGTGAAGACCTAGAAAAGGCAACCAACGATGTGCGCGACAAAGTGAGTCAGGCCATTCGTAACCTACCACAGGATATTGATGGCCCTCCAGTGGTCAACAAATCGGATGCTGATGGTAGCCCGATTATCTTTATGCCCATTAATAGTAGTAAAAGGAATATTATGGAACTGAGCCAATACGCCGAAAATGTATTGCAAGAGCGGTTACAAACAATTCCAGGCGTCAGCCAAATTTCTATTTTTGGGATCAAAAGACCTGCCATGCGCTTGTGGATGGATCCACAATTACTCACATCACGAGGGCTTACCGTTCAAGATGTTTTTAACGCATTGCAACGCGAAAACATTGAACTGCCCAGCGGCAAAGTACGCGGCGATGTTACCGAACTTACAGTAAAAACTTATGCTAAACTAGCTACCGAAGAGGAATTTAATGACCTCATTATCAAAGCATTGCCCAACGGTGGTACTATTCGATTTAAAGATATTGGACAAGCCGTACTTGGCCCCGAAATTGAAGAAACTTCGGCGCGGCGCAATAATGTATATGGGCTTTCTTTAGCGGTGTTTCCACAACCGGGTTCCAATCAAATTGAGATTGCCGATGAGTTTTACCGCCGGTTGGAGCAAATTAAAAAAGAATTACCCGAGGATATTATATTGGATGTGGGGCTTGATCGCTCCAAATTCGTAAAACGCGCGGTGGAGGAGGTGATCGAAACCTTGTATATCGCAGTTGGATTGGTGGTACTTATTATTTATCTGTTCTTCCGCAATTGGTTGGTGGCATTGCGGCCATTGGTGGATATTCCAGTTTCCTTGATCGGTACTTTTTTCGTTATGTACATTTTTGATTTTTCGATTAATGTACTCACTTTGCTTGGTATCGTTTTGGCCACAGGTTTAGTGGTGGATGATGGTATTGTGGTGACGGAAAATATTTTTAAGAAAATAGAGCAGGGCATGGATAAACGCACTGCTGTCCGATTAGGTATTGAGGAAATATTTTTCGCCGTCATATCTACTTCGATTACCTTGGCGGTGGTGTTCTTGCCTGTGATTTTCTTACAAGGTTTCACGGGACGTTTGTTCCGCGAATTTGGGGTAGTAGTGGCTTGCGCCGTACTGATTTCGGCTTTTGTATCGCTCACCTTAACACCGGTACTTAATATCTACTTGTCGGGCAAAGACCACCGCGAAGGTTGGTTTTACCGCAAGACAGAACCTTTTTATGAAGGGTTAGAAAAGGGGTACAAAGGCTTGTTAACGTGGTTTTTGCGCTTCAAATGGATCGCTGTGTTGCTTGTTTTGGGTTGTTTTGGGCTTACATGGTCGCTATCTAAGGACTTGAAAACAGAATTGGCACCTCTGGAAGATCGTAGTATTGTCCGTACCAACGTAACTGCACCGGAAGGCACCGATTTTGATAAAATGGAGGATATTATCTACCGGATTACCCAAACCTTTCTGGATTCCGTGCCCGATGCGAGTATGATTTTTGGTATTACCGCTCCAGCATTCAATGGGCCAAGCGTTTCCAATTCGGGTTTTATCAGCACTTTGTTGCCCGATCCTGACCAACGCCAACGTAGCCAAATGGAAATTTACGATCAGTTGGTCAAAATTACCAAAAAATTCCCGGAAGTACGCGCGTTCCCTAATCAGGAACAGACCATTACGACCAGTTTGCAAGCGGGCAGCCAATTACCCGTGCAATATGTCATTCAAAATTTTTCTTTTGAAAAAATAGCCGATGTCGTTCCTAAGTTTTTGGAAGAAGCGCGCAAAACAGGTGTGTTTTCTAATGTTGACATCAACCTAAAATTCAATAAACCAGAATTAAATATCCGTATCGACCGCGATAAGGCCACCGCTTTAGGACTTAGTGCGGCAGATGTGTCGCAAACGCTCCAATTGGCACTCAGTGGCAGGCGTTTTGGGTATTTTACGATTGATGGTAAGCAGTACCAAGTAATTGGGCAAATTGACCGTAATAGCCGCGATGAACCTTTGGATTTGGCGGCTTTGTATGTCCGTAATAACCGTGGCGACATGGTACAATTGGATAATATTGTATCTTTGGAGGAAGGTAGTAACCCGCCTACTTTATACCATTATAACCGCTTTAAATCGGCTACTTTTTCGGCATCGCTCGCGCCGGGGCGTACCTTGGGCGAGGGTATTCAAGCGATGGAAGATACTGGTCAAAAACTGTTGGATGATACTTTTCAGCATGATTTGAGTGGGCCATCTCGCGATTTCAAGGAAAGTTCGGGCAATACATCTTTTGCTTTTATACTAGCATTGTTGCTGGTTTATTTGATTTTGGCTGCGCAATTTGAGAGTTTTATAGATCCATTGATTATCCTGATTACGGTGCCCTTGGCTATTGCCGGTGCTTTTTTATCGCTCAGTTTGAGTGGTCAGACGATCAATATTTTCTCGCAGATTGGTATGATTATGTTGATCGGATTGGTCACCAAAAATGGTATCTTGATTGTAGAATTTGCTAACCAAAAACGCGAGCAGGGCTTGAGTAAGTTTCAGGCCGTACTGGAGGCATCTACCCAGCGTTTCCGCCCCATTCTGATGACCTCATTGGCTACGGTTTTGGGCGCATTGCCGATTGCTTTATCCTTGGGCAGTGCGGGCAGGAGTAGGGTGCCATTGGGTATGGTGATTACTGGCGGTATGTCGTTTTCGCTGGTGCTTACCTTGCTGGTGATACCAGCGATGTATTTGTTTTTGGCGCGGAAGCATAAGTAGAGAAAAGGTTTGTTCCGCTTAAAAACGACCAAAACCAACCCGCAAAAATGTGGTTGCAAACCTTAAATCTTGATTTTAGGGAATCGGAAATTTTTTATATTAGTAACACTGTAAAATAAATTTATTTAGGGTTTAAAATCTCTGTTGTTAGCATATTTATAGCAATTGACCGACCAGAATGGGTCAAATGTTTATAGCAAAATCGTGGTTTCAATACGCGTGCGACCCTGTCGGGGTCGAATGTCATACAGCCACATTGGTCTATAAACATTTGACCCATTCTGGGTCAGATATAACCCCAAAGTATAACGAAGACCATTTTTAGGTGCTTTATTATATGCTCAAATGACACTCATTTAACCACAAACAAGCCACATTAAATTAAAAAATATACAACAACAATCATTTTTAGTTAAAATAGCACAAACGCACGCGCCATCTTTGCATCCAGTTTTTAAAACACGTAAAATATGGAAAGCTTATATCTCGAAACGAACCCATTTACCATTTTTAACGGCGAACATTGGATTTGGCTGATGTACGGCGTATTGAGTACCATTTTTTGGATCAGGTTGGGGCGTAAAGCACCTACACAAGTACAAAAACAACGTGTCGCGCTTTGGATGGGTTTATTAGGTGTAATTGCATGGGTATATTCAGATTTGGTCATGTTTGCCACCGGGCAGGCCAAACCGCAATCGGTGATTCCATTCCACCTCTGTTATGTACTCAATTTGGCGTTGCCTTATATATTCTGGAAAGGGCGGATTGAGTTGTTCGACTGGATTTATCCAATTGTTATAGCAGGTTGCCTACAAGCATTGTTTACGCCCGATTTGTCGCAGGGATTTCCGCATTATTACAATATTCGGTATTGGTTTGTACATGTTGCTTTGGTGCAGTACGCTTTTTTTGCTATCTTTGTTTTTGATTTTAGACCTACCTTTATGGGGATATTCAAATGTATATTGGCGATCAACTTGTATGCACTTTGTTTAGTACCGATCAATTGGTTGCTGGACACCAATTTTCTTTATATCCGCTACCCCGCCAAAGGCTCTATTATGGAAATGCTTGGCCCTTGGCCGCAGTACCTTTTTGCCTTGGAAGGTTTGATGTTCATATTTTTTTTTATTGTTTATTTACCGTTCATAAGGCTCAAAAAGCAACATGCGCAGCAAACAGTACAGCCTTGAAGATTATGTTACAGGTATTAGCGCAGGTGACCGCGTGATGCTGGGGCGTGCCATTACGCTCGTAGAAAGTGCCAAAACCGAGCATACCGCCCTAGCAGAGCAGGTACTCGCAGCCCTCCCAAAACCAACTAATACCCTCCGAATTGCGATAACAGGTGCTCCTGGTGTGGGTAAAAGCACGTTTATCGAGGCTTTTGGTATGTGGCTGATCCAACAAGGCGAAAAAGTAGCCGTACTGGCGATTGATCCTTCCAGCGCAGTGAGTGGCGGGAGTATCTTGGGCGATAAAACGCGTATGGAACAGTTATCGGTCTCCGAACATGCTTTTATCCGTCCTTCGCCAGCGGGCGACTCGTTGGGTGGTGTGGCGCGAAAAACCCGCGAAGCCATCCTGCTCACAGAGGCCGCAGGATACCGGATTATTTTGGTGGAAACGGTGGGCGTGGGGCAGTCCGAAATTGCAGCCCGCCGAATGTGCGACTTATTTATGCTACTGCTTTTGCCCGGAGCAGGTGATGAACTACAAGGCATCAAACGTGGTATTGTAGAAATGGCCGATCTGCTAGTCGTCAATAAAGCAGATGGCGAGCGTAAAAAACTGGCCGCCATGGCGCAAGCACATTATATCAACGCTACGCATTTGTTGCCGTCCAATAGTAGCGGCTGGAGTGCCAAAGTACTTACTGCCAGTGCATTAGAGCGGGAGGGTTTTGCCGAAATTTGGGCGCAAATCATGGCCTACCAACAGTCCACGATAAACAATGGTTTTTGGCCCGAAAATAGGCGAAACCAAGCCCATTACTGGTTGCATGAGACACTCATGGATGGCATTAAGACGGCTTTTTACAACCATCCCGATATCCAGGCCATGCTACCTGAAGTGGAAGAAGCGGTATTATCGGGTAAAATATCGCCATTTGCGGCGGCTAGAAAATTGTTGGAGCATTTGAATTTTAGGGAGTAATGGGCTTAAACGCCAAAAATAGATTTCACCACTTCCTCTTTTTTCTCTCGACTTATTGGAATTTTAATTTTGCCAAGGTCTAATAAATTACCTATTTTTCTTAGGAAATTAGCACAAAAAAGTTCGAGAATTCCCTAACACCCAACGACGCTTGCAGGAGTAATATCCAGTAAGCGTCGTTCTATTTTGAGCAATATTGTATAAATGCCTGATTATCAATACTAAAATCGCTATTGTATTTCAACAACTAAAAATAATTTTGCCAAAAAAAGACTGATAATCAATGTGTTATAAAATTATTTCAAAAAAACTTTCAAGACTCCTTGGTTGTTCGTAAAAAATCGTATTACCTTTGCGCCCTCTTTGCGAAAAGGGTATTAAAAAACATACATAGTTTATAATAATGAACACACTTAGTTATAAGACGGTATCTGTCAGTGCTGCCAATGTGGACCGTAAATGGTACATCATTGATGCCAACAACATGGTAGTGGGTCGTCTTTCATCAAAAATTGCTACGATTCTTCGTGGCAAGCACAAACCTTCGTTCACGCCAAGTGAAGATACCGGTGATTATGTGATCATAATCAACGCGGATAAGGTTCGTTTTACAGGCAAGAAATTTGCCCAAAAAGAGTACCTCAATTACTCATTGCACCCAGGTGGTTTGAAAGTAACTACTGCTGATGAGATGTTGACAAAATTTCCTGAGCGTATTATTGAGCGTGCAGTGAAAGGTATGTTGCCTAAAACAAAATTGGGTAAGCACATGTACAAAAAATTATTCGTATATAAAGGTGCTGAACATCCACACGTTGCTCAAAAGCCTCAAAGCATTTAATTCAAAAAAACTGTCGCAGCACCACTAGGTAAAGCGGTAATTTCATTCATCAAGTATTCTCACATTTCAAGATATGGAAATGATTAATGCCATAGGTCGCCGTAAAACTGCAGTGGCCCGGGTATATCTGACAAAGGGAGAAGGTAAAATCGTGGTCAATGGCCGCGACTACCGCGAGTACTTCCCGCATATTCACGTACAGCACAACGTAACCGACCCATTTGCGGTAGTTGGCGTTGAAGGTGCTTACGACCTCAAAGTAAACGTAAAAGGCGGTGGTTTTAAAGGCCAAGCCGAAGCCGTTCGTATGGGTGT
The DNA here is from genome assembly GCA_041160955.1 of Bacteroidota bacterium. Taxonomy (GTDB): domain Bacteria; phylum Bacteroidota; class Bacteroidia; order Chitinophagales; family Saprospiraceae; genus M3007. Next base: position 8,601 of record JBEAVK010000258.1, on the reverse strand, counting down.
CAGCCGTGCGTTGATAAAATTGGATCCCGAATTCCGCGGACCACTTAAAGCGAAAAAATACCTCATGCGCGATAGCCGTGCGGTGGAGCGCAAGAAATTCGGTCGCCCGAAAGCGCGCAAACGCTTCCAGTTCTCCAAGCGTTAATTCTTCTCTCTTTTTCACATTCATTCAAACAAAATTGCTTTTGAATTATGCAAAAGCCCACATATAAAGAATTGCTGGATGCCGGTTGCCACTTCGGACACATGCGCCGTAAGTGGAACCCAAAGATGACTCCTTATATTTTTATGGAGCACAAGGGTATCCACCTCATCGACCTTAACCGCACTGCAGAATGCCTTGAGCGCGCTGCATTGGCTGCCAAAAGTTTGGCTAAAGGTGGTAAAAAAATCATGTTCGTTGCTACTAAAAAGCAAGCGCGCGAAATCGTTATGGCTGCAGCACAAAGCGTTGGTATGCCTTTCGTAACTGATCGCTGGTTGGGTGGTATGATGACCAATTTCATGACCATTCGTAAGTCTGTAAAGAAAATGCAGAGCATCGAACGCATGTTGGCCGATACCTCTTTGACCAGTATCACTAAAAAAGAACGCCTTACTTTAGGTCGCGAACATTCTAAAATGGACAAGCAACTCGGCGGTATTGCTGATTTGAACCGCCTTCCAAGTGCGGTCTTTATCATCGATATCCACCACGAGCACCTTGCATTGGCAGAAGCACGCAAATTGGGCGTTAAAACTTTCGGTATGGTCGATACTAACTCTGACCCAACCTTGGTGGATTTCCCTATTCCTGCTAACGATGATGCTTCTAAGTCTATCGCTTTCATCACTAACTATATCGTAGAAGCGATTAAAGAAGGTTTGGAAGAGCGTAAAGCAGCCAAAGGCGAAGAAAAAGAATAATTTAGGAATACAGAATTGGGCATGTGGAATGCGGTTTTGCATTACTACTTGATGGTCTGTTACACGACTTCATAGTAAATTAATGTCTGCTCCAACTGCCAATTCTGATTTCTTGTTCATCTTTGCCTAAATATTTTTTTTTCAATTTATCTGCACAAGCAGAATCAAAATACAGCTTATCAATGAGCAAAATTTCAGTAGCTGACATTCAAAAACTGCGCGAAATCTCTGGCGCAGGTATGATGGATTGCAAAAAAGCCCTCGAAGAATCAGAAGGCGATTTCGAAGGCGCACAAGACTACCTTCGTAAAAAAGGTATTGCTAAAGCAGCAAAACGCGAAGACCGCGAAGCTAAAGAAGGTGTAGTAATCGCTCAAACCAATGCCAACCAAACTCGTGGCGTGGTAGTAGCGGTCAACTGCGAAACAGACTTCGTAGCACGTAACGAAAACTTCATCAATATGACGCAAAAAATTGCGGATATTGCCCTCGAAAATTTCCCTGAAACAGCAGAGGCTTTATTGGCTCTTCCGTACGAAGGTAAAGTAACTGTTGGTGAGAAAATTGGCGAGCAAAATGGTATCATTGGCGAAAAAGTAGAACTTAGTTCTTATTCCCCAGTTACTGGTGCTCAATTGTTGACTTACAACCACTCTAATAACAAACGTTCGGTTATCGTTGCCTTGAACTTGCGTCAAAATGAGTTCGAACAAGCTGGTCGCGACGTAGCAATGCAAATTGCCGCGATGAACCCAGTTGCTGTAAGCAAAGAAGACGTAGATCAAACCATTATCGAAAAAGAAATCGAAATTGGTAAAGAACTAGCGCGTAACGAAGGCAAATCGGAAGAAATGCTAGAGAAAATTGCTTTAGGCCGTTTAAATAAGTTCTTCCAAGAGAACACTTTGTTGAGCCAAAAATTCGTTAAAAACGGCGAAGTTACGGTACAACAACACCTACACAGCCTTAATAAAGAGCTGACGGTAGTGTCGTTTAAGCATATCGCACTGTAGTTTCGGCTGCGCTCAACTACCAAGTTTCGACTGCGCTCAACTACCAAGTTTCGGCTGCGCTCAACTACCAAGTTCGGCTGCGCTCAACTACCAAGTTTCGGCTGCGCTCAATAGCAACCGGTGGTTTCGGCTTCGCTCAACCACCAGTCGCTATTGAGCACGATTTGTTATTAGGCACAGTAAAGATAGTTATTAGGCGAAGAGTGAAACAAAGTGTCCTGCGAAGATGGATTGGTTGTTGAGCGAAGCCGAAACAACAACAATATTAAAGGCCGATCACTTTCCAGTAAAGTGATCGGCCTTTTATTTATTAGATCGAATTTTATAAAATTTTACAACTTCACCATCTTCTCCACCGCAATACCGCCATCTTCGGTTTGCACCTTTACATAATAGATACCCGATTTCCAGTCCGCGCATTCCATATTGATACGATGGTCGCCGGCTACCATTTCCTGTTGGTTATTGGTACGTACCAAACGCCCCATACTATCCAATACATCTACCCGAACATTGGCCGCTTTTTTCAAAGAAAACCAGATTGTAAAACCTTCGGATGCAGGATTCGGCATCACCGCCAAATCTGTTGGCGCATCGGGGAGTTGTGGTGCAGATGAAATAATAACACCCGCTGGCAACGGCACAAATTCGCTGGTATAAAGCCGATATTCACCCGGCTGCAATGGCATAGGCTGCTGGCCAGTAGTAGTAACAACAAGCGTTTGACCCGTATAATATTCGTACCAAGTACCCGCTACCGGGAAATTGACACTACCATTAGAACTTGAACTACCCACATTGGCAGCGACTACCACATCAATATCAGAACCATTGAGGTACATCGTGCGCACTTGTCCTGCACTTATATTCAATTGATAATCAGCAGTATGGAATACGTTGTAGTTTTTGCGTAATTGAATTAAAGCGGCGGTTACATTGCGCAATCGGTTGCGGTAAGGATCATCTAAATAGTCCCATTTAATGGGTTTTGGATCCGTACGACAATCGGGATTGATTGTGCCATTAGCGCACCAGTTGATAGGGAAATCATAGCCCATTTCACCAAATTGCCAAAGCATTTTTGGCCCAGGAATGGTATAAAATAAATTAGATAACATTTCGAGGCGACGCATACCCACCGGAAGGCTGCGCACATTGTGATTGGCCGATTGAGATCCGAATGTTTTCATCTCATACGCTAGGCGGTTCTCATCATGGCTTTCCATATAACCTATTAAATGTGGGCTGTTCCATTGGCGGGTTTTGTAATTGATTTGAGCAAGACTTACGCCCACATTGCTACCGAAACCTAAGCCCAAATCTTTGTATGCACCCCACATATTACCCCAAAACATCATGCCATAGTTGGCCAATTCCTTTTCTTCGGCATTATCGGCAAAGTGCTCCAAAATAACATAAAAATCTTGGTCAATGTCCCAGATAAAATCGGCGTAATCTTTCCAAATAGCAACACGACTTGCATCATATTGCCCCCATTGTCCTACATTGTTTCCCGAATTTACCTGCGTAAAGCCCTTTGATAAGTCGAAACGATAACCATCAATGCGGTATTCTTCTATCCAGTATTTTATACAATTTTTGGTATATTCCTTAGTGGCTTGGCTTTGGTGGTTGAAATCGTTGAATACATTAAAAGGGTGCGTAGCAACGGCATTGAGCCAAGGATTATTGGCAGCAGGGCGGTTATTGGCCGAGTCCCAATACAATTGAGCCAATGGACTTGCGCCTGTAGCTTGGTTAAATACCACATCTATAATAACAGCGATGCCTCGGTTATGGCATTCGTCCACAAAAGTTTTGAACGCTGTGGGCGATCCATAATATTTATCCAGAGCCTTATGGTAAGCAGGGCCATATCCCCAGTTGATATTACCATCAAATTCGCTAACGGGCATTAATTCAATCGCGTTAATACCCAAATTTTGCAAATAATCCAAGGTATCCAGCATGGTTTGATAATCGTGGCGTGCTATAAAATCGCGGATTAACAATTCATACACCGTTAGTTTTGTTTGGTCTGGGCGGGTATAATTTGTTGTTTGCCAATTAAATGGCGTTGCACCGGGTTGAATCAGCGATACTACACCGGTGGTTTTACCAGCGGGATAAGCCGGGATATTAGGGTAAGTTACCGAGGGGATAAAGGCATCGTTCCACGGATCAAGCACCTGTGTACTCAATGGATCGGCTACTTTGAGCGTACCATCAACGAGGTATTGGAAGCGATAATATTGTCCGGGTGTTAATCCGCCTATTTCGAGCCACCAACGGTTACCGTCTATGCTTTTACGCATTTGATAAGTAGTAGCAGGTGTCCAATCGCTAAAATCGCCTACGACAAAGACATTTTGTTTGCCCGGAGCGTATAAAGACAGCACCACCGTTTGGTTATTGACATAGTTAATACCCAATTGAGTACCAGCCGGTGGGTCTTGCGCTGGAATATTATCTGGCGTAAGATACGTAAAAGTCGAGGTATCTGAAATGCCATTGGCAGTGGCGATCAACTCAATTTTGTGAAAGCCCACGCCAGCCACGAGTGTCATGTCTAAGGCCGTACCGGTTGCGCTATTTACTTCAATGCCATTATCCAGTAGTCTTAAATTGGCAGACAACGAGGCAGCGCCTTTTATTGGAATACTTTGTCCGCTTTGGGTAATGAATGAAGCGGCAGTGGGTGCTAAAAAAGTAGTCCGCAAGGCACCATCATTAGGGTAAACAGTATAAAAAATATCTGATCCATCGGCAGAGCGGCCAACAACGGAACCTCCAGCATTCCGAAAAACAAAGGCCATCTTTAGCACCGTTTCATTGGCTGGAACGCCATAAAAAGTACGGATATTTAGCGTTTTTTTCCACAGATTAGGCGAAACAAGCGTCATTAGCCCTTTTGCATCGGCTACGCCCCAGGTGGTTTGTACGTATTTCCAATCGCTTCCGCTTTGGCTCAGGTTGGTGATAACACCAGTGTGTGCGTAGATCGGCCCGGCCGAGTTGTTCAGTGCGCCGTTGCCTTCATTGGCATGGAAATAAATCGTTACTTCTTGGTCTGTAATCGGGAATACTGGATCGCAGGATACTTGGGCGGAAAGGGACATTGCCTTAACCATTACCACGAATGCCAATACTGTTTTGAGTATAAAATTGTAATACTTCATAAATATGGGTGTGTTTGTTTGGGCAAATGTAATAAATAATTGGAAAATTATGGTTTATTAAAAATGTATTATGTCGGGAATGTACCTATTTGGGTGAGTTTATTCCAACAACAGCATCAATGCCGCCCCACCACCAATTTACGCACACCTAATCCATCTGCTGTACCAAAAACCACCCAATACAACCCTTCCGGCAAATGAGTACAATCCAAATCGACTTGTTGGTGGCTACTATTATGCGTCAACCAAGTCTTTCCTCCCGCATCAAGCACAGCAATACGCACGTTTTCTGTTGGATAAGATGCGAATACAATACGCGCAATATCATGGGTAGGATTTGGTTGGATGCTAACGCCCGAAAGCCACGCAGGTTCAGTACTAGCGGTTACTGCTTTTACTTCAATGGCATTAAAAAAAGTACAACCATTCAGATCGGTGATCTTGATAGCATAAAACCCGGCAACCAAATTATTGATATCCTCGGTGGTTCCGATCGTTTGCCCGGCGCTATTGGTCCATAAAAACGTATATGGCGTGGTGCCTCCAGATACCGTAATGTCGATACTGCCATTGTTTTGGTTATTGATGGAAGGGGTCGTCTGTATATTTTCAAAAAGCACTAATGAGGTGACCGTAACCTTGAAACTACATGCTGCCATATTCCCACTTGCATCTGCAATACGAAACGACTGAATCGTGGTCTCCAGTGGGAAAACCGACCCCGAGGACAAGCCTCCTATTTGCTGCGGCAGATTGCTTCCAAGACTACAATTATCGGTGGCTGTGGGTATTGGAAAATTGACCGCACCGCTGTTGGGACATACAATAATATCATTTGGACAGGTCAAAATGGGCGAAAGTATATCCGTTGCAGCAATGGTGGCCGTTGCAATGGCTTGGCATCCTGCTATATCGGTCACGGTAACGGAATAGGCGCCTACTGCTTGTCCCATGAGTATTTGGGTGGTACTACCATTGTTCCAAAGATAATTAAAAGGAGCCATTCCACCTATTACAATTGCCATAACTGCACCATCGTTTGCGCTAAAACAAGTAGCATTGGTAACACTGGTTTGGGCAACAGCGGTACAATTGATACCACTCACAATAGCCGTTTTTGAGGCCGTACATCCGTTGGCATCGGTCACGGTCACGGTATAAATACCAGGCGCAAGGTTGTTAATGCTGGGATTAGGCGATCCATTATTCCATAGATAGGTATAATTAGGAGTGCCACCATTGGATGCTGCAGTGGCAGAACCATTATTTTGGCCAACCATTGTCTGACTGGTAGTTGTGATATTAATGAGCATAGGTAACGGTTGGCTGATGGTGGCTGTGGCCAAAGTAGTGCACCCGGCAATATCACCGACCGTTACGGTATAGGTTCCGCCTGCCAAACCAGAGATAGTAGCAGTGGTACCGCTATTGCTCCAAGCATAAGTAAAAGGAGCAGCACCGCCGAGCATGGTGGTGGTGATAGTGCCATTGGCCAAATTGGAGCAACTGGCATTAGTGGCGACTAATTGTGCTGCAATACTACAATTTACTAGGTTTACAACCACGGTTTGAGCCGTTGTACAGCTGTTGGCATCGTTTATCGTGACAGTATATGTGCCTGGCGCGAGGTTGCTGATGGTATTCGTTGTAGCACCATTATTCCAAAAATAGGTGTATGCTGGTGTTCCGCCAACAGGTGTCACAGTTGCAGTGCCGTTATTTACCCCAACCGAAGTTTGCCCAGTAGCGGTAGCAGTAGCGGTTAGCAGAGTAGGTTGCACAAGTGTAACCGTAGCGATTGCGGTACAAGTTTCGGTATCAGTTACCGTTGCGGTATAGTTACCCGCCGATAATCCTGAAGCAGCGTTAGCAGTACTGCCATTGCTCCAAAGAAAAGAATACGCTCCTACTCCTCCAGTAGCCGTCACCGCAGCTGATCCATTGTTGCCACCATTGCAGTTAATATTATTTTGCAATGTTATGGTAGGGCTGATTGGTGGGCTTTGGACTACTGTTGCATTGGCAGTAGCGGTACACCCATTTACGGTATTGGTAACGCATACTTTATAAACACCAGCACTCGTGATGATGGGTAAAAGTGTATTTTGCCCAGCGGCTATATTGCCATTGCTCGTCGTCCAGTTGTATGTAAAATTGCTACCCACAGACGATCCCACGCCATTGAGTTGCAGTTGAGCCGTAGTACAATTTAGGTTGCCCGGAGTAGTGGCAACTGCTACAGGTGGAGTTGTATTGGAAGTGACGGTAGCAGTGGCGGTATTTGTACACGCTGTTGCGGTATTGGTAACCAGCAAAGTGTAAACGGCTGGCGTATTGACCGTCGGATTCAGGATTATATTACTCCCTACGATATTACCACCATTGGTGCTGGTCCACAAATATGCAAATTCTGTACCACTACTCGACCCTGTGCCATTGAGTTGGACTGCGTTTTGTGCACAATTAATTACTGCTGGCGCGGCAATATTCACCGTAGGTAATACGGTAGGAGCGATAGTTGCCGATAATGTTGTTGTACAACCTTTATTGTCGGAGGTAGTAACGGTATAATTTCCAGGGGTTAATCCCGTAGCAGTTGCGCTGCTTTGGCCAGTACTCCAAGTATAGTTATAGCTACCCCAACCACCGATGGCATTTACCGTGACTGTTGCACCGGTGCTATTACAGGTCGCTAGTGTAGCCGCGGTTTGTGTCAATGACAAGGCGGTTGGTGGGTTATTGACCACAATTGGATCGGTTGTTTTTGTTGCCGAGCCACCGCCAGTTACGGTGCAGGTATAAGTTCCTGCTGCGATATTGGCCAAATCCTGCGTAGTAGCGCCATTCGACCAAAGATAAGTATAAGGCGGAATACCGCCTGTTGGTGTAATATCGATTGCACCGGTACTTGTGCCAGAGCAGATAATATCTTGCACGTTAGTAGCCGCTACTTGTATGGTATTAACACAACTGTTGAATCGGGCATTCCATAGTCCAGCCATGTTTAGCGATCCCGTGACATATACTTTTCTATCGGGGCAAATGCAGTAAATAGTTGGATAGCCTTGTACGAGATACATGGCTCCAATATCTGCATTATCAATAATTGGGTAAGGCACACCAGTTGTCCAGTTTCCTTTTGTGCTATTATTACAGCCAGCAGAACCATATAGGCAATTGGTATTACTAGGCTGAAACGCCTCAATGGCAAAAACATAAGCTTCGTTGGTGCCGGGCGGGCCGTATGTATTCCATAGGTTTTTGAAGGCTGCGCCATTGTGATAATTCCAACAAATTGAACACCATGTGGCAAAGAAATCAATATATACGGTTTTGCCTTGATCGAGTAAATTGTACAAATTATGGCTCACGCCATTGATATCCGTAGCGGTAAAATTGGGAGCGGTGCTACCATTCGCCAATTGGGCGATGGATACGGAGCAAGTAGTGAAAGAAAAGAGGAGTGCTAAGATGAGATTTTTCATAATTTTTGAAATTACAAT